>NZ_JAYSBZ010000014.1:0-51584 GCF_041915145.1 Aquabacterium sp.
CGGCGTCGCTCTTGGGCTGGCCGAACAGCGTGGCGTAGCGGGCCGACAGCACGCCCGGCGCGCCGCCCAGCGCGTCTACGCACAAGCCCGAATCGTCGGCCAGCGCCGGCAGGCCCGACGCACGCGCGGCGTGGCGCGCCTTGGCCAGCGCGTTCTCGATGAAGGTGAGGTGCGGCTCCTCGGCCTCGGCAATGCCCAGCGAGCCCTGCGTGATCAACTCGACACCCGTCGGCGCCAGCAGCGCTTGCAACTCCTTGAGCTTCTTGGCGTTGTTCGACGCCAGCACCAGTCGGGTCACGATGTCAGCGGACGTCGCGCAGCGCACGCTGCTGCGCCAGCACCAGGTCGCGGATGCCCTTGTCGGCCAGGTTCAGCAAGGCGTCCATCTCGGCGCGACTGAAAGCAGCGCCTTCGGCCGTGCCCTGCACCTCGACGAAATGCCCGGCGCCGGTCATCACCACGTTCATGTCGGTGTCGCAGGCCGAGTCCTCGACGTATTCGAGATCGAGCAGCGGCGTGCCCTGCACGATGCCCACGCTCACTGCCGCGATGTGGTCGCGCAGCGGCGACTCGCCCGTCAGCTTGCCTTGCTTTTGCAGGTGGACCACCGCATCGTGCGCGGCCACGTAGGCGCCGGTGATGGCCGCCGTGCGCGTGCCGCCGTCGGCCTGGATCACGTCGCAATCGAGTTGGATGGTGCGCTCGCCCAGCAGCTTGAGGTCGAACACCGCGCGCAGCGAGCGGCCGATCAGGCGCTGGATCTCTTGCGTGCGGCCGCTCTGCTTGCCGCGCGCCGCTTCGCGGTCACTGCGGGTGTGCGTGGCGCGCGGCAGCATGCCGTACTCGGCCGTCACCCAGCCTTCGCCGCTGCCCTTCTTGTGCGGCGGCACGCGCTCTTCGACCGAGGCGGTGCACAGCACCTGCGTGTCGCCGAACGACACCAGCACCGAGCCCTCGGCATGCTTGGTGTAGTTGCGCACGATGGAAACCGGACGCAAGGCGTCCGCCGCACGAGCATTCGTGCGAACAAAAGCATTCATGAACTACCTCAGGATTTCTTGTTGACGGCGTTTTGCGACGAGCGCCGGATCGCTTCGTTGATTTCGCGAATCGAGCGCTCGATCTCGGCCTCGTCCAGATCGTCGGCATCCCCGCCCGGGCCGCCACCGACGCTGGCCTGGATGGTGGAGGCAAAAACCTCCTCGCCCAGCGCCTCCGTCGAGATGCCCCGCGCCGCGTCTTCGTCTTCGGCGGACTCCCACTCGACCGACAACACGGTGACGTTGTCGCTCTTGGGTCCGGCGTTGCGCAGGGCTTGCTCGACGAGTTCGGGCACGGCGTCGGAGATGGTGCGCGAGGCCATCTGCTGCGTGATGACCTCGTCGCTCACGCTGCCCCACAGGCCATCGGAGCAGATCAGCACCCGGTCGCCCTTTTGCAGGATCAGCGGGCCGGCGGTGTCCACCACCGGCTTGCCGGGGCTGCCCAGGCAGGTGAACAGCACGTTGCGGTTGTAGCGCTCGCCAATCGGCACCACGGCCGACAGCGTCTCTTGCAGCTCGGAATACGAGTGGTCGCGGGTGCGGGCGATGAGCTTGTCGCCGCGCACGAAGTACAGGCGCGAGTCGCCGCAGTGCGCCCAGTAGGCGGTATTGCCTTGCAGTACGCAAGCCACGATGGTGGTGCGGGGCGTGTCGATCAGTCCGCGCTCGCTGGCGTAGCGCAGCAACTGGTGGTGACCGGCCATGATCGCCTCGTGCAAGAAGCGGATCGGGTCCTTCAGCGACGGCCGGGCATCGCGCTGGTAGAGCGCGGCCAAAGTCTGCAGGGCGATCTGCGAGGCCATTTCGCCCTCGGGGTGTCCGCCCATGCCATCGGCCAGTGCGAACAGCCCCGAGTCCCGCGTGTAGCAATAGCCCATGCGGTCTTCATTTTTCTCGCGGCCGCCGCGGCGGCTGACTTGATAGACAGAGAACCTCATCAGACTTTATTGCCGGTCTTCAGGTTTTCGATTTGCAGCTTCACGCGTTCGCCGAAGCTGAGCTTGGTATAGCGCCGTTCGGTTTCGCGCGCCAACTCTTTTTGTAACGCAAAAACGCTTTGCGGCCGAGACAGCGGGTCGAGCGACATGCACCATTCCGTGACTTCCAGCAGGTTGTCGGAGTACACGTTGCGCAGCCGCGAGAGCGACAGGCCCAGGCGGTCTTTCTCGATGCGCTGCGGGGCGTCGTTGGGCGGGTAGCCTTGCATGCAGGCATAGATGCAGGCGCCGATGGCGTAGATGTCGGTCCAGGGGCCGAGCGAGCCGTCGCGGCGGTACATCTCGGGGGCCGCGAAGCCGGGCGTGTACATCGGGCGGATGAAGTTGCCCTCTTTCGAGAGCACTTCGCGCGCGGCACCGAAGTCCAGTAGCACGGCCTTGTTTTCGTTGGTGATGAAGATGTTGGCCGGCTTGATGTCCAGGTGCAGCATCTTGTATTGGTGGACGATGCGCAAGCCGCGCAATATTTCGTCAAATAGCGACCGGATGGTCGATTCGCGAAATACTTTGTCACGCTTGAGATCACGCGCCGTGACGATGAAATCCTGCAAGGTATCGCCCTGCAGGTAATTCATCACCATATAAACCGTTTCGTTTTCGCGGAAGAAATTCAGCACCGAAACGACGCTCGGGTGTGAAATTTGCGCGAGCGAGCGGCCTTCTTCAAAGAAGCTTTTCAAACCCAATCGATAAAGCGGTTGCTTTTCGGGTTTGACGCGTGGAATCAGTTCACCAACCGAGCGCTCGGCCAGCGAGGCCGGCAGGTATTCCTTGAGGGCGACGAGTCGCTGCTCGGGGTCTTCGGCCAGATAGACGACCCCAAACCCCCCGGCAGCCAGCTTTCTGACAACTTGATATCCACCAACAACAGTGCCCGCTGGGAGGGGGGCGGGCTTGGGCTTTGACATAATCAGATTTTTGCGGTGCGACAAGCTCCATGCCAGTTTACAGCATGACCGGTTACGCGAGCGCCTTGAGCGGTGCTCCGAAAAACCCTGATGAAACCGCCCAAAAGGGCGAAGACGCCGCGCCGGCGAGTAAATCGGCCGCCAGCGTCGGTGTTGAAATCCGTTCGGTCAACAGCCGGTTTCTCGACCTCGTTTTTCGTTTGCCCGATGACCTGCGCGGACTCGAGCCGGTACTGCGTGAGTTGCTGACAGCGCAGTTCCGGCGCGGCAAGATCGAATTGCGCTTGACGACGCAGCGGCAAGACGACACCAGTTGGCCCAGCCCTCAGCCTGATCAGCTCAATGCGTTGTCGCGCATCGAGGGCACGGTGCAATCGTGGCTGCCCAAGGCCGCGCCGCTGTCGGTTCACGAGGTTCTGCAGTGGTGTCGCGGCAGCGCTCCACAGGAGCGCCTGGACGAAGCGGCCATGGACGCGGCCCGGCGCTGTGTCGCCGCTTTGCGTGAGGCGCGCAAACGCGAGGGCGACAAGCTGGTGGCGATCCTGCTGGAGCGCATTGCCGGTTTGCGCGAACTGGCCAAGCAGTCCGCGCCGCTCGTGCCGCAGGCCGTGGCGCGTCAACAGGAGCGCTTCTTGCAGCGCTGGCAAGAAGCGCTGCAAGCCAGCGGTGGCACCACGTCGCTGCCGGCCGATGCCTTGCAGGATCGCGCCCTGAACGAGGCTGCGGCGTATGCGTTGCGCCTGGACGTGGATGAAGAGTTGTCGCGCCTGAACGCCCACCTCGACGAAATCACGCGGCTGTTGAAGGCAGGCGGCGAAATCGGCAAGCGGCTCGACTTCCTGATTCAGGAGTTGCACCGCGAGGCCAATACCCTGGGGTCCAAGTCGGCGGCACTGGAACTCACTCAGGTGTCGGTCGAAATGAAGGTGCTGGTCGAGCAAATGCGTGAACAGGTGCAGAACATCGAGTGAATCTGCTCGTGAAACTGCTGATGCCCGCTCGGCTTGGGCTGTAGAACTATCGAAGACCTCTCTGGTCCGAGGACGTAACGAGGAGCCCGTGCATGGACTACCCCGGTAATCTTTTTGTCGTGGCGGCACCCAGCGGCGCCGGCAAGTCCAGCCTGGTCAAGGCGCTGCTGGAACTCGATTCGCGCCTGGCGGTGTCGATTTCGCACAGCACGCGTCCACCGCGTGGCCAGGAGCAAAACGGCCGCGAATACTGGTTTGTCGGCGAGGCCGAGTTCCGCGACATGATCGAGCGCGGCGACTTCTTCGAGTGGGCAGAGGTGCACGGCAACATGTACGGCACCTCGCGCGCGGCGATCGAGGCCCGTATGGCCGCCGGCGATGACGTGGTGCTCGAGATCGATTGGCAGGGGGCGCGGCAGATCAAGGAGATCTTCCCGAATGCCGTGTTGATCTTCATCCTGCCGCCGAGCTGGGAAGAGCTGCTGCAGCGCCTCAAGCGCCGCGGCGAGGACGCCCCTGAAGTGATCGAGCGCCGCATGGCCAACGCCCGCTTCGAGGTGGCGCAGGCGCAGCATTTCGACTACGTTATAATCAATGCCCTGTTTGAAACGGCGCTTTTCGATCTGAAGACCGTCGTTCACTCGCAGCGGCTCAAGTATGCCGCCCTGCGCCGCAGCAAGCCGGTCGTGTTCAGCGCGCTGAACTTGCCTTGAAGTTGCTTTTAAGTGCCCCCGTGCCTGGAGTTCGTCAGAAATGGCCCGTATCACCGTTGAAGATTGCCTGGAAAAGATCCCCAACCGCTTCCAGCTGGTTCTGGCCGCCACGTACCGTGCCCGCATGCTGAACCAAGGCCACACGCCGCGTGTCGAAACCAAGAACAAGGCTGGCGTGACCGCCCTGCGTGAAATCGCCGAAGGCCATGTCGGCCTCGAAATGCTGCGCAAAGTGCCGGTCTGAGCGGCCTGTTATTGGCGATCTTTCCTGAAGCGGCCGGTGTGCCGGCCAGCATGTATTTGCCTTGCGGGCCACGCGGTGCAGGTCGAGTCACGCTACATTCTTTGGCATGACCCGCGCGACTGTTCCACCTGCCACGCCGGGCGTGGCGCACAGCAAACCCCACGCCGCCGTGGCGGGGGCCGCCGGTGCGGCTGCGGCATCGTTTGCCGCCCTGACTCACAAGCTCGATTACCTCGACGCCGCCGACGCCAAGCGCGTGCGCGAGGCCTACAAGTTCGCTGACGAGGCCCACCTGGGCCAGTTCCGCGCCAGCGGCGAGCCGTACATCACCCATCCCATCGCCGTCGCCGGCCTGTGCGCCGACTGGAAGCTCGATGCCCAGGCCATCATGGCCGCCTTGATGCACGACGCGATGGAGGATTGCGGCGTGACCAAGATCGAGCTGATCGAGCGCTTCGGCGCGCCGACGGCCGAGCTGGTCGATGGCCTGACCAAGCTCGACAAGCTGCAGTTCTCGACCAAGGAAGAATCGCAGGCCGAGTCCTTCCGCAAGATGCTGCTGGCCATGGCGCGCGATGTGCGCGTCATCCTGGTCAAGTTGGCCGACCGGCTGCACAACATGCGGACGATGGACGCGATGGTGCAGCACAAGCGCGCCCGCATCGCCCGCGAAACGCTCGACATCTACGCACCGATCGCGCATCGCCTGGGCTTGAATCAGACCTATCGTGAGTTGCAGGAGCTGTCGTTCCAGTACGTGCAGCCGTGGCGCTACGGCGCGCTCTCCAAGGCCGTCAAGAAGGCGCGCGGCTATCGGCGCGACATCGTGGCACGCATCGAGGCCGACGTCGAAAAGGCGCTGGCCGCAGCCTCGGTGACGGCGCACGTCTACGGGCGCGAGAAGACGATCTATTCGATCTACCAGAAGATGCGCGAGAAGCACTTGAGCTTCGCGCAGGTGAACGACATCTTCGGTTTCCGCGTGGTGGTGCAGACGCTGCCCGAGTGCTATCTGGCGCTGGGCGTGCTGCACCAGCTCTACAAGCCGCTGCCGGGGCGTTTCAAGGACTACATCGCGATCCCCAAGGGCAACGGCTACCAGTCGCTGCATACGACGTTGGTGAATCCGCTCGGCACGGCGGTCGAGTTTCAGATCCGGACCGAATCGATGCACGCGGTGGCCGAGGAGGGCATCGCCGCGCACTGGATGTACAAGACCCAGGAAGCCGGGCAGATCGATGGCCCGCGCCAGGGGGCGGTGTGGCTGCAGTCGCTGATCGACATCCAGCAAGACACCAACGACTCGGCGGAGTTTCTCGAGCACCTCAAGATCGATCTCTTTCCGGATGCGGTCTACGTGTTCACGCCCAAGTCGAAGATCCTGGCCTTGCCGCGCGGCGCCACGCCGGTGGACTTTGCCTATGCCATCCACAGCGACGTGGGCGACCATTGCGTGGCAGCCAAGGTGAACGGCGAGCCGGTGGCCTTGCGCACCGAATTGCGCAGCGGCGACGTGGTCGAAGTGGTGACGGCGCACAGCGCGCGACCCAACCCCGGCTGGCTCAACTTCGTGCGTACGGGGCGGGCGCGCTCCAAGATCCGCCACTACCTCAAGAACCTCGAGGCCGAAGAGTCGCTCGAGCTCGGCGAGAAGTTGCTGATGCAAGCCATGCGCAGCGAGGGGCTCAGCCTGCCCGAGGGTGACGAAGCCAGCGGTGGCGACTCGGGTGCCTTGTGGCAGGCCGTGCTGCGCTGGAGCGGCAACCGCACGCGCCGCGAGTTGATGGTCGATATCGGCCTGGGCCGCAAGATCGCGGGCATCGTGGCCAAGCGGTTGGCGCAACTGCTCACCGACATGGGCGCGCGTCCCGATGCGCTCACGCTGTCGATGGGGCGCTACGCCTCGGACGACAACGCACCCACGCAAGCAGCGGTGGTGCTCGATGGCAGTGAAGGCGCGACCGTGCATCTGGCCACCTGCTGCCGGCCGATCCCGGGCGACGAGATCGTCGGCTACCTCGGGCGCGGCGAAGGCCTGGTGGTGCACACGGCCGATTGCTCGATCGGGCAGAAGCTGTTCGAGCGCGACAGCGAGCGCTGGATCGACGTGGAGTGGTCGGAAGAGCCCACCCGCGCGTTCGAGACTGGCATCCTGGTGCTCGTGAAGAACGGCAAGGGTGTGCTCGCGCAGGTGGCCCAGGCGGTCAGCGCGGCCGAGGCGGACATCACCCACATCGACATGGGTGACGAGCAGTTGGCCGAAACCGCCGAGCTGCGCCTGCGCGTGGCCGTGAGCGATCGTCACCACTTGGCCGACGTGCTGCGCGCCGTCAAGCGTGCTCAGCCGGTGCTGAAGGTTTCGCGCATCCGGCCCTAACTCGGCGCCGGGTAGCGCACCTCGATCACTTCGAGTTTTTCGAGCCCGCCGGGCGTCATCAGCTGCACTTCGTCGCCCTCGCGGGCCTTGAGCAGGGCGCGGGCAATCGGCGACACCCAGCTGACTTCGCCTTGGAGGTTGTCGGTCTCGTCGATGCCCTTGATCGTGATGGTGCGCTCTTCGCCGCTGGTGTTGGCATAGGTGACCGTGGCGCCGAAGAAGATCTGGTCGTTGCCAAAATGCGCGCTCGGGTCGGCGACCTCGGCGATGTCGAGCCGCCTGGTCAGAAAGCGGATGCGGCGGTCGATCTCGCGCAGGCGCTTCTTGCCGTAGAGATAGTCGCCGTTCTCGGAGCGGTCGCCGTTGGACGCGGCCCAGTGCACCACCTCGACGACCTTGGGCCGCTCGACGTCGATCAGCGTCAGCAACTCGTCGCGCAGCCGCCGGTAGCCGGCCGGGGTGATGTAGTTCTTGCCGCCGGGCGGCAGCGGGGGCAGGCCGACTTCGTCGTCGTCCTCGCCGTCTGGTTCCTTGGTGAAGGCCTTGTTCATCGCGCACCCTACAATTTCGGGTCGATTTTAAATTTCTCCCACTTGCCGCCTCCCAAAGTCCACCCATGAGCAAAGAGCCCCCCGCATCGCACGAAGCCGCCGACCTGAGCCACATCGCCCCGCGCGACAAGGCCGAGATCCTCGCGCAAGCCTTGCCCTACATCCGCAAGTTCCACGGCAAGACCATCGTGGTCAAGTACGGCGGCAACGCCATGACCGACCCGGCGCTGCAGCAGGATTTCGCCGAAGACATCGTGCTGCTCAAGCTGGTCGGCATGAACCCGGTGGTGGTGCACGGCGGCGGCCCGCAGATCGATGAGGCACTGGCCAAGATCGGCAAGAAGGGCACCTTCATCCAGGGCATGCGCGTGACCGACGAAGAGACGATGGAGGTCGTCGAGTGGGTGCTGGGCGGCGAGGTGCAGCAAGACATCGTCGGCCTGATCAACGTGGCGGGCGGCAAGGCCGTGGGCCTGACCGGGCGCGACGGCGGCATGGTTCGCGCCAAGAAGCTCAAGATGGTCGACAAGGACGACCCCAGCAAGGAGCACGACGTCGGCCAGGTCGGCGAAATCGTCTCGATCGACCCCAGCGTGGTCAAGGCGCTGCAGGACGACCAGTTCATCCCCGTCATTTCGCCCATCGGTTTTGGCGAGAGCAACGAGAGCTACAACATCAATGCCGACGTGGTGGCGGGCAAGCTGGCCGAAGTGCTCAAGGCCGAGAAGCTGATGCTGCTGACCAACACCCCCGGCGTGCTCGACAAGACCGGCAAGCTGCTGACCGACCTGTCGGCGCGCGAGATCGACGAGCTGTTTGCCGATGGCACGATCAGCGGCGGCATGCTGCCCAAGATCAGCTCGGCGCTCGACGCGGCCAAGAGCGGCGTCAACGCCGTGCACATCATCGACGGCCGCGTGCCGCACGCGATGCTGCTCGAGATCCTGAGCGATCAGGCCTACGGCACGATGATCCGCTCGCACTGACGTGAGCCCCCAGGCTTGCCACTGCGTGGCAGCGCCACCCCCCGCGGGGGCTCGGCCGGCCTTGGGGCGGCCCGGCGGCTGGCCGGTGGGCGCGTCGAGCATCCGTGGTTTGGCGCGGCTGGGCGGGGGCGGTTCGAGATGAACGCATCCCGGGGCGGCCTGGTCTGGCTGTTCGACCTCGACAACACGCTGCACGACGCGTCGCACGCGGTCTTCCACCGCCTCGACGACACGATGACCGGCTACATCGCCGAGCATCTCGGCGTCGATGTGGCTCATGCCGACTGGCTGCGGCGCGAATACTGGCGCCGCTATGGCGCAACCCTGCTGGGGCTGGAGCGCCACCACGGCGTGCGGGCCGCGCACTTTCTGGAGCAAACCCATCGCCTGCCCGATCTGGAGGCCGCGCTGCGGATGGCCGCGCACGACCGCGTGGCGCTGCAGCGTCTGCCCGGCCGAAAGTTGGTGCTCACCAATGCGCCGGCGGCTTATGCCAAGCGGGTGTTGACCGAGCTGGGCCTGGCGGGGTGCTTCGAGGCGGTGGTCAGCATCGAGGGCATGCGGGTTTTTGGCCAATTGCGACCCAAGCCCGACGCGCGCATGCTGCGGGTGGTCTTGGCGCGCTTGAAGCTCCGGCCGGCCCGCACGGTGCTGGTCGAGGACACGGTGGGCCATTTGCGTGCCGCTCGGCGCGTGGGGATGTGCACGGTGTGGATGCAGCGCTATCTGCGCAGCGACTGGGGCGGCGGTTTGCGTGACAAATCTCGCGCAATCGGCTCCGGGCCCGAAGTAGGCATTTACCTGCGCCGCAAACCCGCGTTTGTGTGTGCCAGAATCAAAAATCTTCAAGAGCTGCGCCGCTGGAATCCATCCACTCGCCCCATCTGATGACCGAATCTGTAGCCCCTGCTGTCGCTCCCGCTGCCGATTCGGTGGTGCCCTCTGTCGACGTTGCTGAGGCGCCTGGTCGCAAGCGCCCCAAGCCCGGCGAGCGCCGCATCCAGATCCTGCAAACGCTGGCCAGCATGCTGGAGCAGCCCGATGCTGACCGCATCACCACCGCCGCGCTGGCCGCTCGGCTGCAGGTGAGCGAGGCCGCGCTGTACCGACACTTCGCCAGCAAGGCGCAGATGTTCGAGGGGCTGATCGAGTTCGTCGAGCAAAGCGTGTTCACCCTGGCCAACCAGCTCATCGAGCGCGAGCCCCAGGGGGCGGCGCAGGCGCAGAAGATCGTCGCCATGGTGCTGCAGTTCGGCGAGAAGAACCCCGGCATGGCCCGCGTGATGGTGGGCGACGCGCTGGTGTTCGAGAACGAGCGCCTGATCGCCCGCATGAACCAGTTCTTCGACCGGCTCGAATCGCAGTTGCGCCAGAGCCTGCGCGCGCATGCCGACGGCACGGGCTCGCAGTCGCCCACGGTGGACGCGCAAGCGGCCGCCTCGCTGGCCGTGAGCTTCGTGCTCGGGCGCCTGCAGCGCTTTGCCCGCTCGGGCTTCAAGCGCCTGCCGACCGAGTATCTCGACGTCGCGCTGCGCCAGCTGATCGTCTGACCCGGCCTTGCCCCCACGCGGGCGGGCGCTGTCGAGCTGCGCCTAAACTGGCGCGATGAATCCTCAATCGTTTGATGCCTTGCTGGCACGCGCCGATGCGTTGCTGCAGCGTTTTGATGCCTTGCTTCACCTGGTGCCCGGGCCGCAGAGCCTGGCGGTCAATGCGCCCGATTGGTCGGCCTCGGTGGCGTTTCGCTTTCGCAAGCGCGCTGGCTGGATCGGCGGTGGTTGGCTGGAGCCGGTGCGCCAGCTCGCGCCGCTGCGGCTGGTCGATCTGAAAGAAGTCGACACCCAGAAAGAGCGCCTGGTGCGCAACCTCGCGCAATTCGTGGCGGGGCGGCCGGCCAACAACGTGCTGCTCAGCGGCGCGCGCGGCACGGGCAAGTCCTCGCTGATCAAGGCCAGTCTCAATGAATTCGCGGCCCAGGGGCTGCGCCTCATCGAAGTCGACAAGGCCGATCTGGTCGACCTGCCCGACATCGTCGCCCTGATCGCCGAGCGGCCCGAGCGCTTCATCGTGTATTGCGACGACCTCAGCTTCGACGAGGGCGAGCCGGGCTACAAGGCGCTGAAGTCGATTCTGGACGGCTCGGTCTCGACGGCCAGCGACAACGTGCTGGTCGTGGCCACGTCGAACCGCCGCCATCTGCTGCCCGAGTACCACCACGAGAACGCGACGTACAAGCACACGGCAGATGGCGAGGTGCACCCCGGCGAGGCGGTGGAAGAGAAGATCTCGCTGTCCGAGCGCTTCGGGCTGTGGATCAGCTTCTACCCGTTCAGCCAGGACGAATATCTGGCCATCGTCGCGCAGTGGCTGCGGCACTTCGGTTTGGCCGACGAGGCTATCGAAGCAGCGCGGCCGCAGGCCTTGGTGTGGGCGCTGGAGCGCGGCTCGCGCTCGGGGCGCGTGGCCTATCAGTTTGCGCGGGACTTCATTGGCCGTGGCGAGGGCGACGCATCATGAGCGGAGGCGGTGAGCGCACGCCCGTCGAGGTGGCGGTGGGGGTGTTGGTCGAGCGCGATGCGCAGGGCGCGGAGGGGCGCTTTCTGCTCACCTCGCGTCCGCCCGGCAAGGTGTACGAGGGATATTGGGAATTCCCGGGCGGCAAGCTCGAAGCGGGCGAGACGGTCGATCAGGCCTTGCGCCGCGAGTTGATCGAAGAGCTCGGCATCACCATCGGCACGACCCACCCGTGGAAGATCGAAATCTTCGACTACCCCCACGCGCTGGTGCGACTGCACTTCTGCAAGGTCTACGAGTGGAGCGGCGAGTTCGAGATGCGCGAGGGGCAGACCATGGCCTGGCAGACCCTGCCGGTCGAGGTGACGCCGGTGTTGCCCGGCACGGTGCCCGTGCTGCGCTGGTTTGCCGAGGAGCGCGGCTTCATCCAAGCCACGCATCAGGGAGTCTGACGTGAGCGGAGCCGCTGGAAGCGGTCAGTGCTTCAGCGGTTGGCCGGGCGATTCGATGTCGGGCGGCAGACCCGCATCCGGGTCGTTCGGATCGGGGGCGGCCTCGACCCGGTAGGTTTCGCTGGCCCAGGCCCCAAAGTCGATGTTCTTGCAGGTTGCCGAACAGAACGGGCGATAGGGGTTGCTGGTGCTGTAGATGCTGTCGCCGCCGCAACGCGGGCAGCGCACGGTGCGTGGTTTGATCGTCACGGGAGCTGTGGGGTCGTTGGGCATGGCTTGCCCCATTACGAGCACAGCGTGAGCTCGAAGCCCGCGTCTTCGTTGCTGGGGCGCAAGCGACCCTCGGCGTCTTGCCGCATCAGGCGAATCGCCACCATCAGGCGGTGGCCGCTGATCTCGGGCACCAGGCCCAGGCCGGCATCGAGCCGCAGGCGCAGCAGCTGGAAGGTCCGCCCCGGCGGCAGGCTTTGCTGGTACATGCCTCCCGGCGCGGCCACCATGTGCGGGTGACCCGAGTCGCGCAGCAGGCCCAGCAGCATCTTCAAGGCTTCGGCGAGTGGCATCAGGGTGTTGGTCCAGTTTTGCAGATCATGCTGGCGACGCTCGACCGGACCTTTTTGCCACGCGTAGTAGGCCGGCAGATCGAATTCGCAGGTGCCGCCCGGAATGCTGATGCGGCTGCGCACGCTCATCAACCATTCGTTGGTGGTGAGGGCCTGGCCAGCCTTGCCTTGCAGCTGGTTGAGGCCGTCGTAGGCGTGGTCGATGCGGCCGATGACCTGATTCAGCACCGCCTCTGAAATAGCCGGGTTGCCGCGGTAGCTGTTGAGCTGGGCTTTGTGGCGTTCGAGCTCCTTGAGCAGGTCGCTCTTGAGATCGGCCCGCGAGGCCACGTCCATGATCTCGAAGATCGTGGACAGGGCGAAGTGGTGATCGACCGCGTCGGGGCGCGGGATCAGTTGACCGAGTCGGTCGAACAGATGTTCGAGCCGCAGCATCGTGCGGATGCTTTCATTGAAGGGGTATTCGTAGAGGATCAAGGCTCGGTTCCCTGCGTCGATGGGCGATTGTTCCACATGACTTCATCAAAGCCCACATCAGCCTGACGATGTGGGCTCGTTCGGCGTGCGACCCGTTTGCAAGCGGGCCCAATCGTTCCATAGCGCCTGCACCTTGTCAGCGAGGTTTTCCAGGGTGAGTTCGTGGTTGACGATCACATCGTCGGCCATGGCCAACCGGGCCTCGCGCGAAGCCTGTTGCGCGATGACGCGCTCGACCATCTCGCGGGCCCAGCCCGAGCGGGCCATGACACGCTCGATCTGCACCTCCACCGGGCAGTCGACCACCAGGATGCGATGCACGCGATTGCGCCAGCGCAGACCCGATTCGACCAGCAGCGGCACGTCGAACACCACGGGCTGTTCGGGTTGCGCGAGCAAGGCCTGCGCTTCGGTCTCGTCGTGGATCAGCGGGTGGAGGATGCCTTCCAGCGCGTGGCGGGCGCTGGGGTCGCGAAAGATCAGCTCGCGCATGCGGGTGCGGTCCATGGCGCCGCTCGAGTCGATCACCTCGGCCCCGAAGCGCTCGCGCACGATCGGGATGGCGCGACCACCTGTTGCCGTGAGGGCGCGCGAGATGGCGTCGGTATCGACGAGATGCGCGCCAAGCTTCACCAGCAGGTGCCCGACGGTGCTTTTGCCGCTGCCGATCCCGCCGGTCAGGCCGATGTGCAAACTGCGGGGAACATTCATGGCGGGCGATGTTACGCGCTCGATGACGGGGCGCGATGGGGCTGGCGTGCGCCGCCCCTTTCAGCGGGTCAGGCCCAGCCCAGCCACTCCAGCGTGGTGGGGGCGCCGACCAGCATCACCGCGAGCCCCGCCCCGGCCAGGAAGGGGCCGAACGGCACGTAGCGGCCTTCGCGCAAGCCGCCCGTGAGCTTGAGGCCGATGCCGACCACGGCACCGATCACCGACGAGGCCAGCACGATCGGCAGAATCATCTGCCACCCCAGCCAGGCACCGAGCGCAGCCAGCAGCTTGAAGTCGCCGTAACCCATGCCCTCTTTGCCGGTGGTCAGCTTGAACAGCCAGTAGACCGACCACAGCGACAGATAGCCGGCGATGGCGCCCCACAGCGAGGCGGTCAAGGGGGTGTGCGTCCAGCCCAGCGCGGCGCCAGCCAGCCCGGCCCAGAGCAAGGGCAGGGTGAGGTCGTCGGGCAACAAAGTGGTGTCCCAGTCGATACCCGCCAGGGCCACCAGCGTGGCAACGAACAGGCACCACAAGATGGTGCTGGGCTCCGCGCCCAGGCGCCAGCCGGTGGCGGCGAACAGCGCGCCGGTCAGCACTTCGATCAGCGGGTAGCGCGCCGAGATGCGCGTCGAACAAGACGAGCAGCGGCCGCGCAGCGCCAGCCAGCTCACCACAGGGATGTTCTCGAACCAGCGGATCTGGTGCCCGCAGGCCGGGCAGCGCGAGGCCGGCATCGCCAGACCCAGCGGCGGCTCGTCGCGGCCCGGGTCGGGCAGGCCCAGCAGATCGGCGCTATCGCGCTTCCACTGCCGCTCGAGCATCAGCGGCAGCCGGTGGATGACGACGTTCAGGAAGCTGCCGATGCACAGCCCGAAGAGCGCCAGAGCCAGGGGCGACAGCAAGGCTGCCGGGATCTCAACGCTCATCGTGATGGCCGCACCAGATGCATCAAACCACTTGACCGAGCTTGAAGATCGGCAGGTACATCGACACCACGATGCCCCCGATCAAGCCGCCCAGGAAGACGATGATGATCGGCTCCAGCAGGCTGGACAGACCCTTCACCATTTCATCGACTTCGTCTTCATAGAAGTCGGCTGCCTTGCCCAGCATGTGATCGAGCGAGCCCGATTCTTCGCCGATGGCCGACATCTGCAGCACCATGACCGGGAAGACGCCGGTGGACTGCATCGAGGTGGTCAGGCTGGAGCCGGTGGCCACGTCCTTCTGGATCTGCTCGGTGGCTTCGACGAACACGGCATTGCCCGAAGCGCCGCCCACCGAGTCGAGCGCCTCGACCAGCGGCACGCCTGCGGCGAACATGGTGGAGAGGGTGCGCGTCCAGCGGGCGACTGTGGACTTGTAGATCAGATCCCCGAAGACCGGGATCCGGAGCAGCAGCCGGTCCATGGTCTTTTGCATCTTCTCGGAGCGCTTCCAGGACTGGAAGAAGAAATACAAGCCGCCGCCAATCGAGCCGAAGATCAGCCACCAGTATTTGACGAAGATCTCCGACAGGTTCATCACGAACAGCGTCGGAGCCGGCAGCTCGGCGCCGAAGGACGTGAACACCTGCTTGAACGCCGGGATCACGAAAATCATGATGACCGCGACCACCACGAACGCGACGACCAGCACGGCGACCGGATACATCAGGGCCGACTTGATCTTGGCCTTGATGGCCAGCGTCTTTTCTTGATAGGTGGCCAGACGGTCGAGCAGTGTCTCGAGAATACCGGCGGCCTCGCCGGCTTCGACCAGGTTGCAATACAACGCATCGAAATACAGCGGGTGCTTGCGGAAGGCCGTCGACAGGCTGGTACCGGTCTCGACGTCGGTGCGGATGTCGTTGAGCAGCTTGGTCACGCGCGGGTTGGTGCTGCCGCGCGAGACGATGTCGAAGGCCTGCAGCAAAGGCACGCCGGCGCGCATCATCGTGGCCAGCTGCCGCGTGAAGATCGAGATGTCCTTGGGCTTGATCGACTTGCCGCCGGAGATGCGGCGCTTCTTGACCTTGGTGACCATCACGCCCTGGCGGCGCAGGCTCGCGCTGACCATGGCCTCGCCACCGGCGCGCATCTCACCGCGCACGATCTTGCCGTTGCGGTCTTTGCCTTCCCACTCGTAGACGACTTCTTGCAGATTTTTCGGGGTTGCCAAAGTGGCCATGAAGCCTCCGACTCAGACTGTTGGTGTGCGCGTGGCGGGTTATTCGTTGGTGCAGGCGATCACTTCGTCCAGCGTGGTCAGCCCGGCGCGGACCTTGACCAAACCGGATTGGCGCAGATCGCGCACCCCTTCTTTCTGGGCCTGGTCGGCAATGTCCATTGCCGTGCCCTCGGACAAGATGATGCGCTGCGTTTCATCTGAAATGGGCATCACTTGGTAAATGCCGACCCGGCCTTTGTATCCGTTATTGCAGGCCGAGCAGCCCACATTGCGATAGGGCTTCCAGGTGCCGTCCAGCTCGGCTTCCTTGAAGCCGGCGCGCAGCATGGCTTCGCGCGGGTAGTCGGCGGGCACCTTGCAGTTTTCGCACAAACGGCGTGCCAGCCGCTGCGCCGTGATCAGGATCACGCTCGACGCGATGTTGAACGGCATCACGCCCATGTTCATCAGACGGGTCAGCGTGGTGGGAGCGTCGTTGGTGTGCAGGGTGGACATCACCATGTGGCCGGTCTGGGCGGCCTTGATGGCGATGTCGGCGGTGTCGAGGTCGCGAATTTCGCCCACCATGATCACGTCGGGATCCTGGCGCAAGAAGGCTTTCAGCGCGACGGAAAAGGTCAGCCCGGCTTTGTCATTGACGTTGACCTGGTTGACGCCTGGCAGGTTGATTTCAGCCGGATCTTCGACCGTCGAGATGTTGACGCCGGGCTGGTTCAGGATGTTCAGGCAGGTATAGAGCGAAACCGTCTTGCCGGAGCCGGTCGGCCCGGTCACCAGCACCATGCCGTAAGGGCGCTGGATCGCATGCATCAGCCGATCTTTCTCGGCCTTTTCGTAACCCAGCGCCTCGATCCCCAGCTTGGCGCTCGACGGATCGAGAATCCGGATCACGATCTTTTCGCCGAACAGCGTCGGCAGCGTGCTGACTCGGAAATCGATCGCCTTGCTGCCGAATTTCAATTTCATCCGGCCGTCTTGCGGTACGCGTTTTTCGGCAATATCGAGCTTTGAAATCACCTTGATCCGCGAAGCCAGTTTGTCCTTGATGGCAATCGGCGGTTGGGTTATTTCGCGCAATTCACCGTCCACGCGAAAACGCACGCGATAGTTGTATTCGAACGGCTCGAAGTGCAAGTCGGACGCTCGCATATTGATGGCGTCGACCAGCATCTTTTGCAGGAAGCGCACCACCGGCGCGTCTTCGACGTCGGTGGTTTCTTGCGCGGCCTCGGGTTGCGCGGTTTCTTCGTCGGTGATGTCGAATTCAAAATCGCTCGACGCCAAGGCATCGAGCGCTTCCGTGGCGCTCGTTGTGGTGCTTTCAAGCAGCTTGGCGAGCTTGTCGGCCTCGACGATCACCCATTCCGGGCTCAGCTGGGTGGCGAACTTGATGCGCTCGACAGCCTCTTGATCGGTCGGGTCGGCGCCGCCGATGAACAGGCGGCTGCCGCGTTTGCCCAGCACCACGACCTGATATTGGGCGCTGAGCTTGGCGTCGATGACGTTCTTGGGCAGGCGCTGGGCGTCGACCGAGTTGAGATCGAGCAGCGGAACCGCTAGGGACGTCGAAAGCGTGTGCGCCAGATCGGCTGCGCTGACGGAGCCCGACGCCACCACGGCCGAGATGAAGCTGCGCTTTTGTTCCTTGGCTGCCTTGACCAAGCCTTCAGCAGCTCTGGCATCCAGCTTGCCCGCATTGACCAGCACTCGGGCCACGCCAGACAGCGAGCTCGGGGAGGGGTCGGTTGCGGCATCTACCATTGGTTGCACACTTCACAATACAAAATGGGGCGGATCATCGCTGATCCACTAGGCACTGTAAATGGGAGTAGCCAGGGCAAACGTTCCAATTGGAAACCAATTTACCGGCTTTATCGATTGATTTACGTTCGAGTCGAATGTTTGCGGCCGCGATGGCAGGCGGCCAAGAGAGTTCTGGGCCGGAATTCGTGCATGAAAGCTCAACCGACGAATGACATGAAGCACATGATCGACGCCGCCAATATTCCTGCTGGTATCTGGGTGCTGGGCTTCGTCAGCATGCTCATGGACATCTCATCCGAGATGATCCACAGCTTGCTGCCGCTGTTCATGGTCGGCACGCTGGGCGCGAGCGCGTTGGTCGTGGGGCTGATCGAGGGACTGGCCGAGTCCACGGCGCTGATCGTCAAGGTATTTTCGGGCGCGATCAGCGACTACCTGGGCAAGCGCAAGGGCTTGGCCGTGTTCGGCTACGCATTGGGGGCCTTGACCAAGCCGCTTTTTGCCATCGCACCGACCGCCGGCATCGTGCTCACGGCGCGCCTGCTGGACCGGGTCGGCAAAGGCGTGCGCGGCGCTCCGCGTGATGCCATGGTGGCGGACATCGCGCCTCCCGAGGCGCGTGGCGCGGCGTTCGGCCTGCGTCAATCGCTCGACACCGTGGGTGCGTTTCTCGGCCCGCTGCTGGCGGTCGGTTTGATGCTGCTGTGGGCCAACGATTTTCGGGCCGTGTTCTGGGTGGCCGTGATTCCGGGGTTGCTGGCAGTGGCGTTGTTGCTGTTTGGCGTGCGTGAGCCCGAGCACCACATCGGCGAGAAGCGCCGCAACCCGATCCGCAGAGAGAACCTCAAGCGCTTGAGCGGCTCCTACTGGTGGGTGGTCGGTATGGGTGCCGTATTCACGCTGGCCCGCTTCAGTGAAGCTTTCCTGGTGCTGCGTGCCCAGCAGGGCGGTGTCGCCGCGGCCCTGGTGCCGCTGGTGATGGTGGCCATGAACGTCGTCTACGCGGCGTCGGCCTATCCATTCGGGAAGTTGTCCGATCGGATGAGTCACCAATCGCTCTTGGCCTGGGGCTTGGTCGTCCTGATTGCAGCCGATCTGGTCTTGGCGATGAATAACCACTGGACGACAGTGCTCGCAGGCGTGGCGCTGTGGGGTATTCACATGGGAATGACGCAGGGTTTGCTGGCGACGATGGTGGCCGACACGGCACCTGCCGCCCTTCGAGGCACGGCGTTCGGGTTCTTCAACCTGGTCAGCGGCCTTGCCATGTTGATCGCCAGCGCCGTCGCTGGGTTGCTGTGGGATCAGTTGGGGGCGTCGTACACCTTTTATGCGGGCGCGATATTTGGATTGACCGCGCTGCTCGGTCTGGCCATCGAAAGCCGGTTTCCCCGCTGAGCGGTTGCAAACGGGGTAACCGAGCCCCAGACCGTGCTCCTTGGTCGGGAGGCATCATGAATCAACAACTTGCGCGCGCCTGCGTGCAGTTTCGGTTAGTGGCAAATAGAGTCTCGTGCCTCCAATTTGCCACTAATCGGCTGCCGACATACCCAACGCCGGCAGCCCCTCAGCTGACGTGAGTCGCTTCGTCTAGGGTGACCCGGAAACACTTCCTGGGGTAAGACACATCGGATGTCAACCTCAGTTCGCCGGCATTTCTGCCAGTCGTTGTGCTGCCGCTTGCAGGCCATTGAGGATGGTGTCCGCGACGGGTTGATTGAAACCCTCGGGGAGTGCGTTGCGCACTTCGGCGATGACTGCCGGCGTGCGTTCCAGGATGTGTTCGATGAGGGGCTCCGCACTGTCCCCGTACCCGACCTTGCGTGCCGTGCTGTTGAAGTGCCGGCGCTGGATGTTCCTCACGCTGTAGTGCTTGCTCTTGCCATGCAACGCCATGGCCAGCTTCAATTCGTACTCGGACCAGCGGTTTGGTCCTTCGCCGAGGACCGGATAGGCGGACATCACGTCGTAGAACTTGGTCAGCTGAAAGCGTCCGCCCGGCAGCAACTGGATGCTGAAGTTCTTCGCATGGCCATCCGGAGCGCGTAGCAGCCAGAATAGGATTTGCGAGGTCAGCAGGGCGGCTTGGTCTGCCGGGCGGACAGACTGCCGCAGGATGCCAAACAGCTGGACTAGGCCGGGACCGCCCTGGCTCTCGTATTTGATGAGCGGGGAGACGCCGAGGGCTTGGCAGAAGTCCTCCTGCGGCAGGCGCAGCAGCCAGCCGCCATCGGGATGCTCGCGGCGGTCGAATCGCTCGACCACCAGCACGCGCTGCTTGCCGAACGTCCCGATGCTGGCCTCAGCGGTGTCGAGGCCATAGGCCCGCAGAATGCGCAGGCAAAGCCATTCGTTGTCGACCGAGGTTCGGAAATCGGCTTGGCGACCCCCGACAAAGCCGAGGGGCAGCTTGAAGATGTGCGTCGTTGGCGTGGCGCCGTGCGGGCGCAGCCACTGGCCCTTCCAACGTAGGAAGGCATCCTTCTCTTGCGCGCCTGCAAGCGAAATCCGGAAGTCGTCTGCTGCGTTGTGACCAGCGTTGAACTTCTCGTCGCTCACGGTGTTGAGCAGATGCCGCTCGACCTCCTCGTCTGACAGCGGTGTGCCCTCGACCTTGTCGTAGCCCTTGGGCGTTCCATCTTCCGCGAGAAGCTGCACGGCACCGACGCAGTCTCGACCGATGGCCTCGAGCAGGTCGAAGGCATCGATGGAGCCAGTTTTGAAGCGTGCCGCAATGCGCGTGCGGATGGCATCGCTGTCCGGCAACAGGTTGTCGAAGAAGTTGTGGACCGCAGTCCCTTTGTGGGGCAGGTTGCCGAACTGGAAGGGTAGCGACAAGGACAGAGGCCGGCCGACTTGCGAGCTTACCCAGGCTGCGTCGTACTGCAGTTCCATGTCCCCGCGTGTGGGCATGGACCAAGTGCCGACCCGGACGCCATTTGTCCAGATGGAGAGTGTGCGGCGATGTGATCTGCGTCCCATCACCACACAGAGGATGAGCTTGATGCCGCTGAGGCGTCTCGCTGACCAATGCTGACTTCGAGGCCAAGTGCAGCGCACCAGGCCATCAACTGAGCCACGCTCATTTCCTCGGCATGTTGCTCAAGGTGAGAGATGCGACTTTGGCCCACGCCGATCTTGGCGGCCAAGTCACGCTGCGAGAGTCCTTTAGCTTTGCGGGCCGAGTTCAGCAGCCTGCCCAGCTGCTGGGTAGTCGTCAGTGGCTGTAGGGTGGCAGTCATGGTCGTATCTGTTATGCGGATATTTCAAAGATATCTCGAATCCAGATAAATTGCAAATATCTCAATTTGAGATAAATGGGACAGCGGGCATAAAGCGGCGACAGGTTCGACCGACACCCAATGATCAGGTGACTCCTGTAGCGAGCAGTTTTATATGTTCACGGTGCGGTGCCGGGCATTCAGTCGCGCCATTTGGCACAGAATTGGCACAGAATCGCCAGAAAGCAAAACAGCCGCGTCGCGGCGGCTGTTCCAAGTCCTTGATTTACAAGGGAATTCTGGTCGGGGTGAGAGGATTCGAACCTCCGGCCTCTACGTCCCGAACGTAGCGCTCTACCAGGCTAAGCTACACCCCGAATCTGATGCTGAATCGAACGGTTGAGCCATTCGATCTGAGTCAATCGATTCAATCAGTCGACCTGAGTAGTTCAGGTTGCTGCTCACTGCATCAAGAAATGCGATGAACTGACTGAATCGTCAATTGTAGCAGAGCTTCTCGGTACTGTGAATGCTGAATGCATTGCAGGCATTCTTGCGCCTGGCGGGCTTGCTCCAAGGCGGCTTCGCGGGTCGCCTCGAGGGCGCCGGTGCGCCGCACGATCTGCAAGGCGGTGTCGAGCTGGGCGTCGAGCTCTGCGGCCGATGCGCCGCGTTCGATCATGCTGCGCAGGGTCTGGCGTTCGGCGTCGTTGGCGCGCTGCATCGCAATGATCAGCGGCAGCGTGGGTTTGCCTTCACGCAGATCGTCGCCCACATTCTTGCCGAGCTCGGCCGTGTTGCCGTCGTAGTCGAGCAGGTCGTCCACCAGCTGGAAGGCGGTGCCGAGCGCGATGCCGAATTGCGCGCAGGATGCTTCGACTTCTGGCGGCGCATCGGCCAGGATCGCGCCCAGGCGTGCACTGGCTTCGAACAGCTGCGCGGTCTTGTATTGGATGACGCGGTAGTAGTCGGCCACGGTCAGGTCGGGGTCGTGCATGTTCATCAACTGCAGCACTTCGCCCTCGGCAATGACGTTGGTGGCATTGGCCAGCACTTCGAGCACGCGCATGCGGTTGACCGACACCATCATCTGGAAGGCCCGCGAATACAGGAAATCGCCGACCAGCACGCTGGCCGCGTTGCCGAACAGTGCGTTGGCGGTGTCGCGGCCGCGGCGCAGGGCGGATTCGTCGACCACGTCGTCATGCAGCAGCGTGGCGGTATGGATGAACTCGACGACAGCGGCCAGCTGATGGCGTTGCGGCCCTTCGAAGCCCAGCGCGCGCGCCATCAGCGTCACAAGAATCGGCCGGATGCGCTTGCCGCCGGCGTTCACGATGTAGTGGCCGATCTGGCTGACCAGGGCGACGTCCGACGCCAGGTGTTGCGTGATGACGGCGTCGATGGCGGCCAGCTCGGGCGCCACCAGGCTCTTGAAGTCGATCGCTGACGAGGGCGTTGCCGAAGTGGTGGTCACGTTGTTCGCGGCCTTGGAAGAGGTGGGGTGAGGTCGGCAGGGCCGACGCGAAGCGCGATTATAGAAATCACCATGAAAAACGGGCCGCGAAGGCCCGTTCGTTGTTTGCTGCTGCAGTTTCGTCTGCGTTATTGAGCTTGCGAAGCAGCTTTGTCCTTCTTGTCCTTCTTCGACTTCTTCTTGCTGCTGGTACTGGCCGGCTCGGCGACTGCATCGGCGCTGGTGTCGGCGGCCGCCTTGTCGGCCTTGGCCTTCTTGGCCTTGGGCTCCTTCTTGGTCGTGGCGGCCGGGGCACCGTTGTAGCTGCCGCCGTTGACGGTCAGGCCTTCGGCCGAGAACTTGGCGGCATTGCCTTCGCCCACGCCCTTCACGCGCTCGATCAGATCCGGCCAGTCCTTGTAGGCGCCCTTCTTGCGCTCGTCGAGGATCTTGCCGGAGATGGACGGGCCGATGCCCTTGATGCTTTCGAGCTGGGCTTGGTCAGCCTTGTTGACATCGACTGCGGCGAAGGCAGCGGCGGCGAAGAGGGCGAGAACGAGGGTGATGAGCTTCTTGAACATGTGTGATTCCTCCTGAATAAAAAATGCCTAGACACCATCTGGGTGATGGGATCTGGCAACTGATCCGAGCTTTTCAGCATAGCAAACGCAGAGACACATGCCAGTCGCCTGAAAGGGTGTGCAGTCTTCGCGCTCGGACCGAACAGATTGACACGTGGCATTCCGTGTGTCGAGGCCAAGAGCGTGCTCCTGTCTTGCGACCATAATTGCGCCGAAGTCGCCCGAGCACCTCTATAAGTAACGCTCAAGGAAAGTCACAAAACGTGCAGATCATCATTCCCATGTCAGGTTTTGGCGAGCGATTTCGCCGTGCGGGCTACAAGGTGCCCAAGCCATTGATCGAGATCGACGGCAAGCCCATCATTTCGCATGTGATTGATATGTTTCCGGGTGAGCAGAACGTTCTGTTTATCTGCAACGAAGATCACTTGAGCAGTACAGACTACGACATGCGGGAAGTGTTGCGCCACTGCTGCCCATCTGGGCAGGTGGTAGGCATCGCACCGCATAAATTGGGGCCGATTCATGCAGTGCAGCAGGTGGCGCACCTGATCGATCAAGACGGTCCGGTGGTGTTGAACTATTGCGATTTCACCTGTCTATGGGACTGGATGCATTTCAAGTCCTTTGTGCATCGTTCCTCTTGTGATGGCGCCATCCCCGCGTACAAGGGGTTCCACCCGCATACCCTGGGGACGACCAACTATGCATATATGCGGGAGGATGCGGGACGGGTCCTGGATATTCAGGAGAAGCAGCCCTACACCAACGACCGAATGAATGAATTCGCGTCAAGTGGCACGTACTACTTTCGTTCAGGGCAGTTGATGCTGAGTGCTTTGGAAGAAACCAAGCGTCGGCAGTTGCAGGTGAACGGAGAGTATTACGTCAGTCTTGCTTACAAGCCTCTGCTGGACGGGGGGCGGGACATTCGGGTGTATCCGCTGCAGCATTTCATGCAGTGGGGCACCCCTGAAGACGTGGCTGAATATGGGGCGTGGTCTCGGGCCTTCAGCGCGCTGTGCGCGTCGGACCAGGATGAGCCAGGGGCGCAGGGCAGCGTGGTTGTGCCGATGGCCGGTCTGGGGCAACGTTTTGCTCGGGAGGGCTATACCCAGACCAAGCCGTTGATTCCGGTTTCCGGGCGTCCGATGGTGCTGCAGGCTGTTGGAGATTTGCCCGCCGCACTGCAGCAGTCCTTTGTGTTGCGAACCGACATGCCTGGAAGGGAAGAGATCGGGCAGGCGCTTCGGAAGCACTATCCAAACTGCGTATTGTTCGATGTTCCCTCGGTGACGGAGGGGCAGGCTTGTTCGGCTGAGTTGGGCGTGACGGCTTTGCAGGAACAGTGCGAAAAGGTTGCCGAGCCCATCACATTTGGCGCTTGCGACAACGGGGCTCTTTATGACCGAGAAGCTCTGGCAACTTTGATGTCCCGGGACGACGTGGATGTCGTGGTCTGGGTGGCTCGGGGGCACGCCAACGCCGTGCGTCATCCACGTATGTTCGGATGGGTTGACGCGAACGCGGATGGCCAGATTCAACGCGTGTCGGTCAAGCAACCCCTCGAGAATCCAGCGAGCGATCCGATCGTGATCGGCACATTCACTTTCAAGCGGCTGGAGCATTTCAGGCAGGCGTTGAAGCGACTCATTGATCGCGACGATCGCATCAATGGCGAGTACTACTTGGACTCCACTGTTAACCACGCGCTTGAGCTGGGCATGCGTTGCCAGATCTTTGAGGTGGACCATTTCTTCTCTTGGGGTACGCCGAACGATCTTCGTACATTCGAGTACTGGCAATCGTGCTTCGATAAGTGGGGATCACACCCTTACTCGTTGGAGCGAGATCGTCGGGTGCCATCAGAAGCTGTGGCCGGTTTGCGTGAGCGCTATAGCTGGACGCCTCCGGCCATTGATGAGTCGCGTGCATGATTCGCCGCGAACTCACGGTGTTCCTGTTGGTCGGCGTTACCACCGTGTTGGTGGATTACGCCAGCTACACCTTGCTGGGCGTGTGCGGGGCTCAACTTGACGTCGCAAAGGCGGCGGGCTTCTTGATCGGTACGGTGTTCGCCTACTTTGCCAACCGCCATTGGACGTTTGGGCATCGTGAGGCGGCGAGCGGTAGTGTGGTGCGATTCGCCTTGCTATACGGAGTCACGCTGGCAGCCAACGTGCTGGTGAATGCGTGGTTCCTAAAGGTACTTGCGGGACAGAGTTGGGGGCGGCAAGGTGCATTCGTTGTCGCCACGGGAACGTCTGCGGTACTCAATTTTCTAGGCATGAAATTTCTGGTTTTTCGGCAATCGTCGCCCTTATCCAAGTTCCCTACATGAAGCTCTCCTTGATCATTCCTTGCTACAACGAATCGGCCAACCTGCCGACCTTGATTGAGCGGTGTGCCGACGTGGTCAAGGCGGATGACGTTGAAGTGGTGCTGGTTAACAACGGATCGACCGATGACAGCGGTGCCGTGTTGGACGGGTTGCTCCCCCGATATCCTGGTGTGCGTTCGGTCTTGGTTGGAAAGAACCAGGGCTATGGCTTTGGCATTCTTTCCGGGTTGCGTGCCGCGCATGGCGATGTTCTAGCGTGGACTCACGCGGACATGCAGACAGATCCCCTTGATGCTCTGAAGGGGTTCGCCTTTTTCAAACGCCACGGGGCGAATCTTTTCGTCAAGGGCCGTCGGTACGGCAGGCCTGCCGCTGACGTGGCTTTCACCGTTGGCATGAGCCTGTTTGAGACGGCCTTGTTGCGTCGGCCGCTGTGGGACATCAACGCGCAGCCAACCATGTTCTCTCGGCAGTTCTTCGAGTCATGGTCGGATGACGCGCCACACGATTTTTCTCTGGATCTCTATGCGTATTACCGGGCTCGTTGTGCGGGGTTGCCTGTGCATCGGTTTCCAGTTCGTTTTGGCGAACGCCTGCATGGCACGTCGCACTGGAACGTGAACTGGGCGGCCAAGCGCAAGTTCATTAAGCGCACGGTCGACTTCAGTCTGGAGCTCAAAAGAAAGGTTGACCGCTCATGAAACTCATAGCGCATCGGCGTAACACCATCGAAGAGTTGTGCGCCACGCCAGCGCGTTATGGCGTTGAAATTGATTTGCGAAGTCTCGGGACTGA
The DNA here is from genome assembly GCF_041915145.1 of Aquabacterium sp. Taxonomy (GTDB): domain Bacteria; phylum Pseudomonadota; class Gammaproteobacteria; order Burkholderiales; family Burkholderiaceae_C; genus Aquabacterium. The sequence continues at coordinate 25,839 of NZ_JAYSBZ010000014.1, forward strand.
CCTGATCGTTCAGCACGACCCGTATGTGTCGGGTGAAGACTTCGAGCGCTGGTTGGATCACTACAAGCACGGCACGCTCATCCTCAATGTCAAGGAAGAAGGGCTTGAGGAGCGTCTCATCGCGCTGATGGCGCAGCGTGGCATCTCCGACTACTTCTTCTTGGATCAGTCCTTTCCTTTCCTGATTCGCTGGGCTAACCGCGGTGAACGTCGATGCGCGGCGCGTGTTTCTGAGTACGAGTCAATTGAAACGGCACTGACGCTGGCTGGTCGGATTGACTGGATCTGGGTGGATTGCTTTACACGCTTTCCGCTTGATCTGCAGGCTGCAAATCGGCTGAAGCAGGCCGGCTTTAGGCTTTGTCTGGTTTCTCCAGAGTTGCAAGGGCGCTCTGCTCAGGAGCACATTCCGCAGCTGGCCGAGCAACTCCTGGAGTTGGGTATTCAGCCTGATGCCGTGTGTACCAAGCGGCCTGACATCTGGGAGGCCCAGCAGGGTTCGTGATGCGCAAGTTGATGCTTCAACCGTATTTCCTGGCGGGTCTGGTCGCTCGGGTAATTCTGATCGCGGTCTTTCGGCCATGGGCCGAGAGTCAGTGGTATCTGCCGTTTCTGATGCACGGTTTGGAGCACTCGTCTCTCGACCCCTGGAGTCAATTTCTGGATGGCGGCGGTAACCCGGCGGCATTTCCATATGGCTACGTGACATGGATGGCGTTGATGCCGCTGGTTTGGGTCGCGCATCTGTTTGGAGCATCACTGCACTTCGGATATGCCGGCACCTTGTTGGTGGCGGATTTTGGTTTGTTGCTCGCTTTGCGCGGACTGTATCCGGGGCATGACCGCGTATTGCTGCTTGGCTATTGGTTGTCGCCCATCGTGGTGCTGGCCAGCTATTGGCTTGGGCTAAACGATGTGCTGCCGGTTCTATTGCTGACCCTCGCACTGTTGGCCGCGCAGCACATGCGACTACTGACGGCTGGAGCCTTGTGCGGCGCGGCGGTGTCGGCCAAGCTCAGCATGGTGCTGGCACTGCCATTCTTTGTCATTTACCTGTTTCAGAACAAGGCACTGCGGTCCTCCCTGCGTGCCTATATGACGGGCTTGGCTTTCGCCGTGCTGGTGTTGCTCTTGCCTTTCGTGCTGTCGGCTGGTGGCGTGCACATGCTGGTCAGCAACCCTGAGATGGGCAAGGTGTACCAGTTTGCGCTTGATATGGGGCCGCATACCCGGCTCTATCTGTTGCCCATGGCCTATGTGCTGGTGCTGTATCTGACTTGGCAGATTCGGCGCTTGAACTTCGAGTTGTTCACGGCCATGCTCGGGCTCGCTTTCTTCCTGGTGGTGCTGATGACGCCAGCTTCGCCAGGGTGGTTCATTTGGGTGTTGCCGTTGATGGTGGCATATCAGGTTCGATCCGATCGAGTCGCTACGTGGCTCACGGTCGCGTTCACCATGCTGTACGCCGCCGGCAACATCACGGTGATGCCTTGGCCTGCGATTGCCGGGCACGATTCGGCGTGGGGAAGTCTTGCCAACTGGCAGAGTGCTGCACATCCGATCCTTCCAACGTTGCTCGCGTCCGTCGGGGTAGTGCTGGGATGGCGCATCTGGCGTGACACGGTGAAAGCTAACGACTATTTCAGGTTGAGCCGCAAGCCCTTCGTGATCGGAATCTCCGGGGATTCCGGCGCTGGCAAGGACACCCTCTCCGACGCGTTGGTTGATCTGTTCGGGGCCCATTCGGTGGCGACCCTGTCGGGGGACGACTATCACTTGTGGGACCGTCAGAAGCCGATGTGGCAGGTGATGACCCACCTCAACCCGCGAGCAAATGATCTAGAGGCATATGCACACGATCTGCTGGCTCTGGCTGATGGGCGCTCGATCGTCTCGCGTCACTATGATCACAGCACCGGCAAGATGAGCTTGCCGCACCAGGTACGGAGCAACGACTTCGTCATCGCCAGCGGTTTGCACACCCTGTATCTGCCGATACTTCGCGAGTGCTACGACCTGAGCATCTATCTCGACATCGATGAGGGGTTGCGGCGGTTTCTGAAGCTTGAGCGGGATGTCAAGCAGCGGGGTCATACGGCGGAGCGAGTGCTCAGCTCGCTTGCCAAGAGGGCGCCCGACGCCGACAGGTTCATTCGTCCCCAGGCGCAGCACGCGGACTTGGTGATGTCGCTGCAGCCGATTCACCCTCGACTGCTTGAGTTGGATGACGCCAAGCAGATGCGGTTCAAGTTGCAGGCTCGTTCAAGGCAAGGGCTGCACGAAGGCTCCCTCGCACGGGTGTTGACCGGTGTGTGTGGGTTGCATGTGGATATGTCCCTGGTGGACGACAGCGAGCATGAAACAGAACTCGTGATCGAAGGCGAGACGACGGCGGAGGATGTCGCCATGGCCGCTCAAATGTTGTTCCCGGAGATGTTGGTTTTCCTGGACACCAAGCCAAAGTGGAAAGACGGGGTACTCGGACTCATGCAACTGATCGCCCTGTCCCACATCCAGCAAGCTCTGAAGAAACGGTTTCTATGGTGAAGATGAACAACCCGGATCGATTTGATCGAGTGCCGGATGCCATATTGTTCGACACGGATAACACGCTGTATCACTACGATCCGGCGCACGAAGTTGCCATGACTGCGGTTCGTGAGAAGGTGACTCGAACGTTTTCCATCGACACGGACGCGTTCGATAAGGCATATGCAGAGGCTCGCGCTCAGGTCAAGAAGCGCCTGAAGCACACAGCTGCGTCGCACAGTCGGTTGCTCTACTTTCAGCGCATGCTCGAGATCATCGGGCTGGGTTCTCAGGTCATGCTGGCGCTCGACTTCGAGCAGACGTATTGGCGCACGTTCCTGAATCAGGCCGTATTGTTTGATGACGTCAAGGAACTGTTGGACGAGCTTCGCTTGCTTGGTGTGCCAACCGCCATCGTCACCGACCTCACTGCGCAGATTCAGTTTCGCAAGGTGGTGTACTTCGGACTCGATCACTACTTTGATTTCATCGTCACCAGCGAAGAGGCTGGGCATGACAAGCCTGATGCCGCGCCGTTTCAGATTGCTCTTGAGAAGATGCGCCCCAAGGGCAATTGCATCTGGATGATCGGAGACAACCCGGTTAACGACATTCGAGGCGCGCGCGAGCAGATTCAGGCGGTCACGCTGCAGAAGCTGCACCAGGGGGTCATCGAAGGGGAAGGTGAATCCATGCCAGATGCGACATTCGCCGAATTCTCGGAGCTACGCAGCTTGCTTCGCCGCCTCTCTGGTACGCAAGCTTGATGCCATGACCATGCATTCACAGATATCTGAATTCTGTGCCTCCATTGGCTCAGATTCCATGCTGGTTCAAGGTGCAGGCGGCAACGTGTCCTGGAAGGATGGGGGCACCTTGTGGATCAAGGCGTCTGGTACCTGGCTCAGAGATGCGTCGGCTCGAAACATCTTCGTTCCGGTTGCCTTGACTGAACTGCAGCAAGAGATCAGGCAGCGGAGATTCGAGGCTGTTCCAAGGGTGCTGGAGGGGGCGACGCTGAAGCCTTCCATCGAAACCAATTTGCATGCGTTGATGCCGCAACGACTCGTCGTGCACGTGCACGCCATTGCCGCGTTGGTCTGTTTGGTTCGGCGGGATCCTTGGCCGGACATGGTGCGCCGTCTTTCCACACGCTGGAAGCCCTGCTTTGTCCCGTATCACAAGCCGGGGGCCGATTTGGCACGGGCGGTAAACGATGCGGTGGTGGGCTCGCCCGGAACGCAGCTGGTTTGTATGGCGAATCACGGAGTCGTGGCCGCGGGTGATTCGCTGGATGAAATTCGCGACATTCTTGCGGATGTGGGCACCCTGTTGCAGGGCGACCAGATGGTTGTCGCGTCGGAGATCCGTCGAGAGCCGATCGAGGTTGATGCCACATGGTGTTTTCAGCCCGTGGATGATCCGATCGTGCAGGGCCTGGACATGACTGCCTCAGGTTTGCAGCGTATGGCAGATGCATGGGCTCTGTATCCCGATCACGTGGTATTCCTGGGTGCATCGCCAATTTGCCACGACAGCGTGGGGGCTGCTCGGGCATATTGCAACGTGCAAGGTGGCCCGGTCACTGACCAGGCGCACTTCATTCAGGACGTCGGCGTGTTTTCGTTGCAACCTCTTTCAGCGGGCAAGCTGGTGCAATTGCGCTGTTACGCCGATGTGTTGCTTCGCCAGCCGGCTGGCCAGCAACTGCAGACCCTGGAGCATGAGCAGGTGGCTGCCCTGCTGAACTGGGATGCGGAGCGCTACAGGCAGCAGATCAATCTCTGCAAATGACCGACACGCACGCGCACTCTTCGCTATGGGATAGCTGTCGCATCCAGTGGCAGCAAGCTGCCGCTTGGACCAAGTGGGTGTTCGTTTTTGTGCTGATGCTGAAAGTGTTCTTGTGCCTGTTCACCGGGCATTTCGACATCTATCGCTTCTTGGTGTTTCTTCAGCATGCACTGGCATTTCCGAGTGACGACCCGTGGGCTTATCGAGCCATCAACGACCACTCGGACTTTCCGTATCCACCAGCCTTGTATTACGTTCTGAAGTGTCTCGTCAGCTTCGGTCAGATCAATGCCACGCCGCCGCATGAGCCGCCTGCCGGTCATTTGTATTCGTGGATCAAGATACCAATCCTGATCGCCGATCTGGTCGTGGCAGCCTGGTTGGTGCGTCGCACGAATTTTCGGTGGATGGTGCTCAGCTATTGGCTCAGCGGGATCGTGATATTTCACCAGTACTACTCGGGGCAGTACGACCTGTTCGTGGCTGCGCCGCTGGTCATGGCCTTTTGTCTGTACGAGCGAGAGGCACAGACGGGGCCGTGGGGGCGGAGTATGGGAGCGAGCGCCCTGTGGCTGATTTCCGTTGTACTGAAGCCTTTTGCGTTGTTATTTGCACCACTGTATGTTTTGCAGCAGGACGGTTGGCGTCGTCGCATCCAGATGGGCGTGGTGATGCTGTTGATATTTGCCTTGTTCAAAGCGTCTGAGTGGCCCTATTCGAAGTCGGTGGCCTATCGGGAGCAGATGGGTGCAGGCGCGCAGTTTTTGCTCATGAACCTCAAGATGCATCGGCAATACTGGTTCGCTGCGACGTATGTGTTCTTGCTCGGCTATGTCGCTTATCGACAGATTCGACAACCGTGGTGGTCCGTGGCGGCGGTCACGCTGGCGTTGGGAGCTTTCGCGTTCCACTCTGCAGGCTGGATGACTTGGGCCGCGGTGACATTGCCAGTGGTGCTGTTCGACCAGCGGGCGTCAAGGCTGCAGCTGACATTGTTTGGTGTTTGGCAAGTAGCGTTCTTGCTGCGCTGGGCGTATTGCCCAACAAGCCCTTTGCTGGACAGCATTTCGGTTTTCACCGATCGGTTTCTTGATCTCGATCTGCGTTTGCCGATGGGCGCCATCTACGCTCGCCAGCCCAAGATGCTGGGTGTGGATTCGTTCTTGTTTTTTGGATACGCGTTTGCAGCTAGCAGCTTCGCATTGCTGCTCTCGATATTGTCGACAAAGAAAACTTCTTGAATTTGTCGGCTCTTGCACGTCTTGGCGATGGCCTGGAGACGGCGATCAGCGGTCGCGTTCAGATTCGCCTGGGTAAGGCTTGCCCATCCACATGGTGGCAGTGGCGATATTCGTCGAGTCGTCAGGCATTTGGAGCACTCGAACGGCTGTGTCGAAGTGCAGGCGTATCGAAGTCCTGGCACGGAAGCTGGAAGCGGTTCTCAGCGTCAACGCGTGACCCTCGATGGTTAGCGGGGCGTGTCCTTCAAAGACGTCGCTGACGGGGGTGCCATCGCGTTCGATGAGTTGGGCCCTTGCGGTCTGAGGCGATTGAGGCGTCGGTGCTGCGATGATGATGGATAGAGCAAGAATCTCGCGGTCTCGCACGGATGTTGGCACCTTGATGTCGAGATCTGTCACCGTGATGTAGCTCCACGGCCCGCGCAGAACAGACTCCTTGTTCAAACGTATGCAGCCGTCTCCGTAGATGCCCCATGCAAAAGGATCGACAGGGACGCATAGCGGGCTTGCAGCGTGTTGCATGTATCGGGCTTGAGCTTGCCACTGCCCGTTTCCAAGGATTGGCGAGCTCGGAGGCTTGGTGGCTCGGAACCCAATTGCAAGCCATGAGGCTGCGACCAACAGCAACCAGCACGATAGTAGGCGTTGGCTCCATCGCCGTATGCCTGATGCACGTACCGTGTTGTTGCAGCATGCGAGCCAGGTGCCGAGCACGATCAAAGTGGCTCCCCAGAAAGCGACAACCACATGACGATAAAGCCACAGGTGATTCAGCTTGGTCAGCTTGTGGTCCCATTCCGCGCCCAATGCCACCACGTTGAGCACCATGTTGCCCAGCAACAGCACGCCGCCTGCAAGCATGAGCGCTCGTGCCTGCATGCTGGAAGTTCGCCAGAAAGCCATGGCGGAGCCGCAAAGAAAGAGCGTGCCTGGCAACAGGTGCGCGACAACCGGAAGGTTGGCGAGTCGGAGGTACAGGTCTTGCCCGACAACCACAGCGCCAAGATAGCCGATGCTGTAACCCAGGGGCGTGCGGATCAGGTCGCCTATGCCCAGGTGTGCGGCTTGCGAAGGCATGATCCCGGCTGCCCGACTGGCAGCCAGCGTCCAGATCTGAAGCAATACTGCCAATGTGCACGCGGTGGCGATGGCGCGCATGCTGCCACGAGAGTACCAAGCAGCGATTAAAACCATGACGTACGCCAGCAGGACTGCCGGCTTGGACAGCAGCAGGATGGGCAGAAGCCACAGCCATCCCGGTACCCGCTCACCTGGCTTGACGATCACCCGGGCGCAGCACAGTGTCCCCAGCAACGCGAAGGTGTAGGTGAAGTTGATGAACGTGCGGGTTTCAAAATCGAGGACGATGCCCCACAGCAGGCACATGCCGGCGCGAAGCGCGTCTTGGCTCGCCAAGGGCCTAAACCAAGGATGCGCGAACGCACCGATCGATAACGACGCCAGCACGATGGCCAGCGCGTTGTACGCATATGGTGTCCACGCAATAGGGGTGCTGGATGCCTCTACCAATGACGCCAATAGCCGCTGCGGAATGGGCAGATAACCCGCATCGGTGGCCAGCAACCAATCAGGCCAGTTGGCTCGGTGCGCGTGTACAAAATAGTTGGTGCCCATTTCGGCCCACATCTCGCCTGAAATGAGCCAGTGATATTGACGAGTGATCGCGAAGATCAGCAGCGCAACTGATGTCAGCCACCACCACCAATTGGCGTTGAGACTGCTTTGGGCAAGAGACGACCCTTTGCGCATGAATTCACTGACCTCGTCTGTCAGCGTGGTGCAGGACGACTGACCGCGACGCGGGATTCTGGCGGGATCCAGTTCCTGAACATGTAGGCCGATGCAGGGTGAACAAGCAGTTGGGCAAGCGCCTCATCGCTCGGGTACACGTTTTGCCCGGACTGTTTGAGCTGCGCTTGTGCAGCCTCGGCAGATAGCGGGAAAGCTGCGTAGACCGCCGCGACGGCCTTGGTTCCGTTCGCATACCGGCGCACCCAGATCTTGCGGTCGCCATCTATACGCGCATAACCTGCGTATGCCACGAGGCCAACCCCGACTAGCAGGGCGAGTTTCTGTGTCATCGCCCTCAGACTGATCGAGTCGGAACGCATCGATGTTGCTTGACAAACGGTGAGAACAGATGCGGCGTAGGCCAGCGCGATGTAATCGTTATAGCGATCAGGTACGCCACCTTGTCGACCGTAGCTGGCGAGTGCCGACAAGCATAGAACCAGCGTATGAAGCAACCACGGCGTAATGAGCAACGGAGAGCGATTCTTGCGAACCAATATTTGCCATGAGGACCATGCAAATGGAGTCCACATTAACCAGCCGGCCCCTAGAGGGCGCTCTAAATAGAGCTTCAGCTCCGTCAAAAAGGCACCGAACGAGGCTGCCTTCATGGCGGCATGGGCGGGGTTGAACGGAATGGTCAAGTAGATGGCGCCAGCCAGGGTGGCATAAAGTGCGAGATTGCGCAGATGCCTTTGATCGCGCGTAGCCGTGAAATGCAGATACGAGGCGCAAATACCCAAAACGGGCAACAGCAGGGTCGTGGCCATGTTGAGCCAGACGAAGGCTGCCAGAAGCAGCATGCGGCGCAGGCTGTAGTCAGGTTTGGCAAGCCAGATGGTTGCGAGTGTGAAGGACAGTATCTGGATGTAGACCTGGGACTGGTACGACCAGAACATGTTTTCGCTGCTGACAGGCCATGCAAAAGGCAGTGCGAGTGCGAGCGACAGAAACCAGTGCGGCCGTTCGCGATTGAGCTCGCGAAGCAGAAGAACACCGGATGCCGAGTGGATGAGAGCCTGCACGTAAATGGGCAGAAGGCAGTTCATCCGTTCGCCTTGCAAGACAAAGGCGCCGAGATTGAGTATTCGGGTGTAGACGATGCGATGCTCGTTGGCGGGCGTCAGAAAATCCGTCCACACCAAAGAACCGTCCAGGTAGTGCCGCATCAGTACAAGAACTTCACCGTCCCATTGATCCCAGAACGGAAAAGGGCTGGCCGTCCGGTGCACATACCAGCATTTGCCCACGACGATCAACAATGCACATGCGATGGTCACCCAAACCGATTCGGTGACGCTACCAGCCTGACGCGCGGTGAGGTGATCGTTGGGGCGCCGGATCCAATCAAGCATGCTTGTATGTTCTTGGCTGGGGGGAAATTTCGAAATTGCAGCCCTTCAACGTGAGATTTACGTTGTACGCCGGATCGTATTCGAGCGTGGCTCCCCAAACTCGAAGCATATAGGCTTGCTCACGCCGGAAGCGATCGATATTGATGCGATCAAAATCGCTTCCGCGCGTAGCAGTTTCGTGGTGGTAGGCCACTGCAAATGGGGTCAGTACATTGCGATAACCGGCATCGCGAACTCGCAGACAGAAGTCCACATCGTTGTATGCGACCGCCAAGTCTGCCTCGTTGAGGCCGCCGACTTCTTCATATACCGAGCGCTTGATCATCAGGCACGCTGCAGTAACGACACTGACGCTATGCAGCATCAAGGCTCGGTTGAAGTACCCCTTAGCGTTGCCTGGCGCGCCCACGTATGCATGACCCGCAACGCCTCCAATGCCCGTGATGACGCCGACGTGCTGAATGTTTCCGTTGGGGTAGAGGAGCTTGGCGCCAACACAGCCTATTCCGGGCTGAACAGATAGCGAAACCATCTCTCTGAGCCATTCGGATTGCTTGAACTCGGTGTCGTTGTTCAATAACAGGATCAGTTCCCCGTTCGCGAGGGGGATGGCGGCGTTATTCAGCGCCGAGTAATTGAACGGACGATCGTCTCGAATGACTCGCACTCGAGGGTCTTGCGCCAGTTTCTGGAAGTAATCCAGAGCCGCCGGATCATCTGATCCGTTGTCGATAAGGATGATTTCGTAGCTGGGGTAGTCGGTTACCGCGAGCAGCGAGCCGACGCATTGCTCAACCAGCTGCTTGGCATTGCGCGTGGGAATGACGATCGTGACCAGCGGGGCGGGCTCCGGAATGGCGAAGTGGACGTGAAACCCGATATGGCCGGGAAGTTCGCTGAAAGTGCTTCTCGGCATGTGCTGGTCAAGATGCTCTTTGAGGACTGCGGCCATGCCGGTGGTGACACGAGTTGTGCCGCACGTCACATCATCTTGTCCGGGTCGGGCTTTGGTTCCGTCGTGCCACACGTGATGCAGTATCTGTGGCAAGTGGCACACCTCCTCGGCATGTGCTCCATTTGTCGCCTTGAGCAGAATGCGCCATCGTTGCGCATCCAGATCGGCTTGATCGCGGAACAGGTCGTCGAGTGACAGATCAGCAGCGCGAATAAAGAACGTGTTGCCGATGTAGTTCCAGGACAGCAGCATCTCCGGGTTGAGATCCGGTTTGAAGTGCGGAGCGAAACGGGTTTCCCGACTATCGATGTGATCGTGGTCGCCGTAAATCAGGCGCAAGCCCGGGCGACACGAGGCTTCATTCAGCACGGATGCAAATGCGTGGTGCGTCAGAGTATTGCCTGCCTCCAGAAGGCACAACCATTCAATCTGGCAAGACTCGATGTCTTTGGCGAGCGAGACTCGCGCCTGATCGTTGTCACACCATGTCGCCCGAGCGTCCAGGCTGGAAATCGCCCGCTTCATGGCGAACGTGTCACGTGCGTTTGTGGAGTTGCCGCAAACAAATCGGACTAGCCAGTTGGACTGCACTTGAGCAGCCAAGGTGTCGCACGTCTTGATCAGTGCTTTGAGTGAGCAGGAAGTGACGTCGACAACGACGAGAACCGTGGCAGCGTTGGGTGAGACAACCGCGCAATGCTGGGATTGTTGTTTGATCCAGTCTCCGTAAGTGGCCCAGTGTCGCCCCCGCCGCCGCAAATGCAGCCGCTTCTTGTTCCACTCCCTCAGCGTTTTTATGATCGACATGTCAGACACGATTGATATTTGTTCCGATACGCGGAGTCGGCGATTACAACATGCCAATCTTCCAGGACTGAGTTGTCAGTTTTGTAAACGACGTGGCATATACGGGTAAAGCTGGGCAGCAACAGATATGCGGTGTGGAGCCCGGTTATGTCGTGGCCTGAGAGTCAGGCCACGACATGGTGAAAGCCAATGCGGGCACCCAGCACGGCGTGATCGAAAGACCACCCCATCGACTCGGCCCTGCTTAGCAACAGTCGCCATGCCTCTGAAGTGCGCTGAGAAGTCATCAACTCCTTGATTAGCTTGCGCGTGTGCCGATGAGCCAGGATGTCTGGCGGTACCGTAGCCATCCAGGAGAGAAGTTCATCTGGGCGCATCACATGCGCAAAGTTTTGCATCCCATGGAAACCAAAACTTTGGCGATAGCCGCCGTACTCACATGAAAAGCCTTGAGCAACGCTGAGTGGCGCAAAGCGAATGCCATGATTTCGTTCCAACTCGCTGCGGCGGTTCACGCAGATCTCGTGGTCTTCTGGTTGCGTCGAATCTGGGCTGATCTGCTCGAGCGCGTTCAGCAACTTCTTGGAGCGCAGAGAAAAACCGCCGTTGCCCACGTAGCCGGGGTGTCCACCGTGGTACCACGGTGCGCCGATGTAGTCGTACGCCAAGAAATCGGGTTGCCACAGGGCGGGGTGGGTGATGAACCCATCCCACTGCACGATGAGCACATGAGAGGTGGTGATGTATTGAGTCAACCCATGCAGCATGAGGCGGTTGTAGTCCTCAATGCCGTTTAGCGCCGGGATGGTGACCCATTCGAGGTCAGCGGGTGGGGTGATGCCCAGATTGGCTGGGCTGGGGCCCAGATAGATGGCACGACCAAACCTGGCGACCGACATACACCGCTGCATGGCGTAAAGCGCTTGCGGCACGCTGCGCGTGTCCACGCAGCACAGGGTCACGTCGGGGAGCTCAAGCATGGTGGTTGGCTTCGTGTGCCGGGTCAGCGGTACATGTCGGAGCGGGTGAGGTGCCCCGAGACGTAATCTTTCACGCCGTCCTCAAGCGACGAGAATCCGGCTTCGTAGCCCACGTTGCGCAGCTTGCTCATCTTCGCCTCGGTGAAATATTGGTAATTCGGCCGAATGCTCTCGGGCATCTCGACGAACTCGATGTTCACCGGCTTGTTCAGCGCCGAGCCGATGGCTTGCACCAGATCGACAAAGCTGCGGGCCTGCCCGGTGCCGAGGTTGAACACGCCGCTGACGTGGCGGTGGTCGAACAGCCACAGCATCACGGCCACGCAGTCCTTGACGTAGACGAAGTCGCGCAACTGCTGGCCGTCCGCGAAGCCTTCCTTGTAGCTCTTGAAGAGCTTGATGGTGTCGCCGCGCGTCACCAGCGCGGTGTTCTTGGCCACCAGGCTTTGCATGGCACCCTTGTGGTATTCGTTGGGGCCGTAGACGTTGAAGAACTTCAGGCCAGCCCATTGCGGCGGGGCCTTGCCCTCGGCAGCACGTTCCACGGCCCATTTGTCGAATTGGTGCTTCGACCAGCCGTAGAGGTTGAGCGGGGCGAGTTGGTCGAGCGCGGTCGGGCTCGGGTCATCGTTGAAGCCCTGTGCGCCATCGCCGTAGGTGGCGGCGGACGAGGCATAGATCAGTGGCGTGCCGGTTTGCGTGCACCAGTTCCACCAGGCCATGCTGGCGCGCAGGTTGACGCGCAGGATCTCGTCGCCGTCGGTCGAGGTGGTGGACGAATTGGCGCCCATGTGGAACACCGCGTCGGCCCGTTGGAGCGAGGGCAGCAGGCGGTCGAGTTCTCTGTAGTCGACGAGATCGAGAAAGCGTCGCTTGGCAATGTTCTTCCATTTGCCTTGCGTGCCCAGGTCGTCGACGAGCAGCAGATCGGTGCGGCCTCGCGCGTTGAGGTCGGCGGCGATGTTCGATCCGATGAAGCCGGTGGCGCCGGTGATGATGATCATGGTGGTGCTCGAGTGTCGGACTGGTCAGTGCGCGGATTGGATCCGGACCATGTTGGCGTAGGTGCCGCCGCGTTCGATGAGCTCAGTGTGGGTGCCCTGCTCGATGATGCGGCCTTCGGCCATCACGCAGATAACGTCAGCGTTCTTGATAGTGCTCAGGCGGTGGGCGATGAGGATGAGCGTCTTGGCGTGGCGCAGGTCTTCGATGGAGCGCTGCACGATGGCTTCGGATTCGGAGTCGAGCGCCGAGGTGGCTTCGTCGAAGATCCAGATCGAGGCATCGCGGTAGAGCGCGCGGGCGATGGCCAGGCGTTGGCGCTGGCCGCCCGAGAGCATGCTGCCGTTGGTGCCGATGGGGGCGTCCATGCCCTGCGGCAAGGTGCTCACGTGGGCCCAGAGGTTGGCCGCGCGCAGGCATTGCTCGATGCGGTCGCGGTCGATGCCGCGCGGGCTGGCGTAGGCCACGTTTTGCGCGATCGAGCCGTCGAACAGCACGATGTCTTGCGAGACGACCGCGAAGTGGCGGCGCAGGCTGGCGAGCTTGAGATCGGCGATGGGCTGGTCATCCAGCAGGATGCGGCCCGAGTCGGGGTTGACGAAGCGCAGCAGGGCGCTGACGACCGTCGATTTGCCTGCGCCCGAGGCGCCGACGAGGGCCACGGTTTGCCCGGGTTGAATGTGCAGGTCCAGACCCTGCAATGCAGGCGTCCCTGAGCCTTCGTATTGCAGCGAGACGTGCTGGATCTTGAGGTCGCCACGGCAGGTGGGCAGGTCGAGCGTGCCGTTGTCGGGCTCGGGCGGAGCGTCCATGATTTCGAACGAGCCGCGCGCCGTGATGAGCGAACCGCTCACGGGCTGAAAGACGTCCGTCAGGTGGCGCATGGGCGAAATCGCCATCAGCAAGGCCGTCACGAAGGATACGAACTCGCCGACCGTCGAAGCGCCATGGCTGGCCTGCCACAGGGCGAGCGTGATGATGATCGACACGCCCACGGCAGCCACGACTTGCGTGCTGGGGGTGATGAGCGAGCTGGTGGCGACTTGCTTGATTGTCATGCGGCGCAGTTTGTGGGCTTCGACGTCGAAGCGCGCGAGCTCGAAATCAGCCGCATCGAAGGTGCGTACCACGCGCCAGGCGCGGGCGTTGTCGTCCACCGTGCCAACCAGGCGTTGCTGCGAGCGGTATTGCTCCTCACCGACCTTGCTCAGGCGCTTTTGCACGAGCTTGACGGTCAGGCCCAGCAGCGGCATCGATATGAACGAGATGATGGTGAGCTGCCAGTTCAGGTACACCAGGTAGCCGATCAGGAAGAGCAGGGTCGAGGCGTCCTTGATGAACGAGATGAGCGCGCTGCCCAAGGCTTGCGACGCGTGTTGCGGGTCGTTGATGACCTTGGTGACGGCGATACCGGGGCTGATGCTGGTGAACAGTCTGGCGTCGGCGCGCAATAGGGCGCGCATCAGGTCGCGGCGCATGTCGAGCACCATGCCGCTGACGGCGGCGGTCATGGTGTAGCCGCCCGAGAAGTTGAACGTGCCGCGCACCAAGAACAACCCGATGATGACCACGGGCACCATCCAGATGGGGTACTTGAGCCCTTCTTGAAAGCCCGAGTCGAGCAGCTTCTTGAACAGCGCCGGGATCGTGGGCTCCACCGCCGCGCCCAGCACGAAGAACAGCAGTGATGCGCCGAGCATGCGCCATTGCGGGCGCGCGTAGCTCCAGAGTCGGTGCAGGGTGGGTTTGTAGTCCATGCGGATTGGCGGTTGGCGAGGAACTAGGACTGCTTGGGCCGTGCGTCTTGCAGCAAGCCGAAGACGCGGTCAACCGAGATGTCGGACAGCTTGGCCGCCTTGACCATATGCATCAACGGGTCGTGATCGAGCGTGGGGCGCGGGCCGATGATGACGTAGGTGGGGCGCTCGACCGCAGCGGCCACGTTGACCATGCCGGTGTCGTTGCCCACGCAGATGTCGACCACGCTCAGCGCCGCGGCGCTGCCCAAAGCCGGCACGTCGGTAACCTCGAGCACGTTGCCAGCTTCGGGGGGGGGGATCAGCGACAGGATATCTCGTGTCAGCTGGCGCTCGCCCGGGCCGCCCAACAGCAACACGCCGGCACCCTCTCGGCTCAGGCGGGTGGCGAGGTCGGCATAGTTTTTCGCGCCCCACTGCTTGTAGGTTTCGGACGAGCCGATCGCGAAGGCATAAAGAGGACGGGGCAGGTGCGCTAGTCTGGCCGTGAGTCGCTCGACCCATGCGGCAGGCGGCTCGATGCGGGGCACCAGAGCCTCGGCGCAGAACCCGTGCGCGACGGCGAAGGCGCTGGCTTCGGGGTAGAACTGCAACGACGGGCCACGGTAGTGCTCGATGTAAGGCGGCTGGTTCAGGAAGAGCCGTTGCAGCCGGTTGTAGCCGAAGCCCAGGCGCTGCGGAATGCCGCTGAGCGCGGCGATCAGGCCGCGACTGGGGCGGCCCGAGAACAGCACGATGCGATCGAATCGGCCTGCCCTGAGCTCCTGCGCCATGCGCCACATGCCCGCCAGACCGGCATGCTTGCCCTTGCGCTTTTCGGTGCGGCGCGGTCGATGGTCGTGGTCGATGATGTGTTCGATCCAGGGCTCCTCGCCGAGAAACTGGCGAGCCAGGGTCGACGGCTGTGCTACCAGAGTGATGCGACCCTCGCGGCTTTGCGCCGCAACCGCCTTGAAGTAGGGGATGTGCCAGATCAGGTCGCCGATGCCGGCGTATTGCAGCAGCACGACCGTGTGCGGGCGAGGGTCTGGCTGGGGTGCGGCGGAGGCGTGGGGCATGGGATCCGGCATGGTTGGGATGAGGTGACGATGCTGATCCATCAGGCGGGTCGAGAGGTGCTTGCCGGGGCGTGCTTGGCGATGGCCGCCAGCACCTGGGCCACGCTGACATCGGCGAGCGCCGGCGCATGAATGCCGACCATCAGCGGATCGTGATCGAGAGGCGGGCGATTGCCGAGCAAGGCAAAGGTCGGCTTCGCGGCCGCGGCGGAAATCTGGATCATGCCGGTGTCGTTGCCGACGCAGGCGTCCACCACTTGCAAGGCCGCCACGCTGCCCAGCAGGGGCGCGTCGGTCAGTACCTGCACTTGCGCGCGCCGGTCCGCAGGTATGCGACCCATGATGTCCTGCGCCAGCTGGGCTTCTTTGGGGCCACCGAGTATCAGCACACCTGCGCCTTGCGCGCACAGTGCCGTGGCCAGTTCGGCGAAGTTCTGCTCGCCCCATTGCTTGCGCTCTTCTGACGTGCCGATGGCCAGCGCATAAAGCGGCCGAGGCAACGAGGCCAGCCGCGAGCGCATGGCTTCGACCATCGCGGGCGGCGCGGAGAAGCGCGGCACGATGGGCGCCTCGCAAAAGCCGTGGGCTACGCAAAAGGCGGATGCCTCCGGGTAGGCTTCGACCGAGCCGCTGGTGTGCGGCCGGATATACGGGCCTTCATTGAGAAAGATGCGTTGCCAGAAGCGGTAGCCATAACCGAGCCGGCGCGGGATGCCGCTCAGGGCCGCCAGCAGGCCCCGGCTGGCGCGGCCGGAGAACACCACGATGCGGTCGAAGTGGCCGGCGCGCAGGGTCCGGGCCATGTTCAGCATGCCGCGCAGGCCACCGTGCTGGCCGCGGCGCTGGTCGCTCAGGCGCGGGCGGTAGTCGTGGTCGATGAAGGATTCGATCCAGGGCACATGCGCCAGCAGCACCCGGGCCTGGGTGGATGGCTGAGCCACCAGCGTGATGCGCCCGCCCTGGCTGGCCTTGGCCACGGCCTCGAAGTAGGGGATGTGCCAGATCACGTCGCCGATGCCGGTGTATTGCAGCAGCACGACAGTTTTGGGCAAAGGGGCGGGTGATTTGGGCATGAGCTGGGCGACGAGAGACAACCTGCTATTTTGCCCTGCTTGCCAGGTGTATCTCGGAGGGTTTGGCGAGGCCGTGCAGTCAGGGTGCCACAATACGAATCCACTGAGGTATGACCGCGATGAGCACACTTTTCGAGCACAACTTGGCTGAGCACCAGCAGTTATTCAGCAACCTGGGCAGCTTGACGGGCGTGGTGCAGCAAGCTGGCTCACTGGCTGGCGACGCACTGAAGGCCGGCGGCAAGCTGATGTTCTGCGGCAACGGGGGCTCCGCCGCCGACAGCCAGCATCTGGCCGCTGAATTGACGGGGCGCTTCATCAAAGACCGCCGCCCGCTCGCCGCCGTGGCCTTGTCCACTGACACCTCGGCGCTCACCTGCATCGGCAACGATTACTCGTTCGACGAAGTCTTTGCTCGGCAAGTGGCCGGCCTGGGCCGTGCGGGCGACGTGCTCATCGGTATCTCGACTTCTGGCAATTCGCGCAACGTGATCCGCGCGGTCGAAGAAGCCCGCCGCGCCGGCGTGCGTGTCGTCGGCCTGCTGGGGCGCGACGGCGGGGTGCTGGCGCCGCTTTGCGACGTGGCCATCGTCGTGCCCAGCACGATCACCGCCCGCATTCAAGAAGCGCACATCCTGATCGGCCACACCCTGTGCGGCCTGGTCGAGCAACAACTGGGACTGGCCTGACGTGAAGCTCGATGCACGCAAGGCGCCGTTGCCGGCGCAACAAGAAGTGGCCGCGCGACGCGTGCTGGTGGTGGGCGACGTGATGCTCGACCGCTACTGGTTCGGCGCGGTCGATCGCATCTCGCCCGAGGCCCCCGTGCCCGTGGTGCGCGTTGCCCGCGAGCAAGAACGGGTGGGCGGCGCGGCCAACGTGGCGCTCAACGCCAAGACGCTCGGCGCGCAGGCCACCTTGCTCAGCATGGTCGGCAATGACGAGCCCGCCAAGCGCTTGCGCCAGCTGCTGGCCGAGCATGGCGTCGAGGCCGTGCTGGGGCAGGACGACGCCATGCAGACCATCGTGAAGCTGCGCGTGATCGGGCGCAACCAGCAACTCTTGCGCGTTGACTTCGAGAAGGAACCGAACCACGAAGTGCTGGCGCAGATGCTCGGCGACTTCGAGCGCGAGCTGGCGCGGCACGACGTGGTGCTGTTTTCAGACTACGGCAAGGGCGGCCTGGCGCACATCCCGCGCATGATCGAATTGGCCCGGCAGGCTGGCAAGACGGTGCTGATCGACCCCAAGGGCAGCGACTACCAGCGCTACGCCGGTGCCAGCGTGATCACCCCCAACCGCGCCGAACTGGCCCAGGTCGTGGGCTCGTGGCAGAGCGAGGCGGAGCTGGAAGAAAAGGCCCAGGGCCTGCGACGCCAGCTGGGTCTGCAAGCCTTGCTGCTCACGCGTTCTGAAGAAGGCATGACCCTGTTCGACGAGCACGGGGCCACGCATGCGCCAGCCCTGGCCCGCGAAGTGGCCGACGTCACCGGCGCGGGCGACACCGTGATCGCCACGCTGGCCGTGATGCTGGCCTGCGGTCTGGGCTGGCACGACGCGATGGTGCAGGCCAACCGCGCCGGCGCGGTCGTCGTGGCCAAGTTCGGCACGGCCACGGTGAGCTACGACGAGCTGGCTGCGGCATGAGCACAAGCCAGATGCATCACACGCCCGAGCTGCTCGACAAGGTCTGCTCGCGTGAAGACGCCGCGCGGCGCGTGGCCGAGCTGCCCAAGCCCGTGGTGTTCACCAACGGCGTGTTCGACGTGCTGCATCGCGGCCACGTGAACTACCTGCACGCGGCGCGCCAACTGGGCGGCTCGCTGGTGGTGGCCGTCAACTCCGACGCCTCGGCGCGCACGCTGGGCAAGGGGCCCGATCGCCCGCTCAACCGCGCCGAAGATCGCGCCGTGGTGCTGGCCGGGCTGGCGTCCGTCTCGCTGGTCACCTACTTCGACGAGCGCACGCCGGTGCAACTGATCAAGGAAGCGCGCCCCGACCTCTACGTCAAGGGCGGCGACTACGACATGGAAACGCTCGAAGAGACGGCCGTGGTGCGCTCGTGGGGCGGCGATGCGCTGGCCATTCCGTTTGTCGATGGCTACTCGACCACCGCGCTCGTGCAGCGCATCCGCGCCGGCCAAGCCGCCGATGCCGCCGCAGCCACGCAGCACCGCTCGGCGCTGACGTCGCCGCGCAAGGCCGTCTTTCTGGACCGCGACGGCGTCATCAACCTCGATCGCGCTTACGTGCATCGCTGGGACGAATTCGAGTTCGTGCCCGGCGCCGTCGAGGCCATGCGGCGCCTGCGCCAGGCGGGCTACGTGCTGATCGTCGTCACCAACCAGTCGGGCCTGGCGCGCGGCCTGTACACCGAGGCGCAGTATCAAGAGCTGACCCGCCACATGCGCGACGCGCTGGCCGCGGCAGGCGCGGGCGTCGAGGCGGTCTACCACTGCCCGCACCACCCCAAGGGCTCGGTGCCCGAGCTGGCCGTGGATTGCGATTGCCGCAAGCCCGAGCCCGGCATGATCCTGCAGGCGGTGCGCGAGCATGGCTTGTCGTTGAAGGATTCGTTCATGGTGGGCGACAAGGCGTCGGACATCGAAGCTGCGCGGGCCGCCGGGCTGGGTCACGCCTATCTCGTGCAGTCGGACAACGCCGAGTCGGCCGACGCGGGTGAGGCGGCGAACGCCGATGCGGCGTTCAAGAACCTCGCCGAGTGCGTCGAGACCTTGCTGCGGTCAGCTTGATCGCCTGACGCTGCGCTAGGTGGTGCATTAGGTGGTGCGCTGGATGGCGCGCCGGTACACCGCCAGATTGCCCTCGACCATCGCGTCGATCGAGAAGTGCTGCTCCACCCACTGCCGCCCGGCCTGGCCGTAGCGCTGGCGCAGGTCGGCTGAGTCCAGCAGCTTGTTGAGCTCGCGCGTCAGCGCGGCCGTATCGCCCGGCGTGATCAGCTCGCCATTGAGGCCGGGCTGGACGATCTCGGGGATGCCGCCGGCGCGTCCACCTATCAGCGGCACGCCGCAGGCCGCTGCTTGCAAGAGCGACACGCCCAGGCCTTCCATGAAGGCGGGGTGCGCCAGCACGTCGAGGCAGGGCAGGATGCGGTCGAGGTCCTTGCGAAAACCCGGCAGGATCACGTGGCGGGCCAGCGTGGCATCAGCCTGCACGTGCGCGGTGATCTCGTCGTGCAGCGGGCCTTGCCCGAACAGCAGCACCTTCAAGTCGGGGTGCGCGGCGATCACCTGCGGCAGCGCGTCGAGTAGCGTGCCGTGACCCTTGCGCGGGATGAACTGGGCGACCATGCCGATGGTGAGCGTGGTGTCGCTCAGCCCGAACTGCTCGCGAAACCATGCGAGGTGGTGGCGCTCGGGGCGATAGCGCTCGGTGTCCACCGCGCTGAGCACGCAATGCAGCTTGTGCTCGGGCACGCCCTCGGCGCGCAGCACCTGGCGGATGCCGTCCGAGATGGTGACCACCTCGTCGTAGAGCCGGTATTTGAGCTTCACCACCAGCCGCGATTCAGGGTTGTCAACGCGCCGGCTCAGCACCACGGGCACGCCTTCGAGGCGGGCCGCGATGGCGCCCCAGAGGTCGCTGCCGCGCCGGCTGTGCAGGTGCACCACGTCGGGCTTGATCTCGCGGATCAGGCGGCGCAGGCGGCCCACGAGGCCCAGGTCGGCGTCGCCCTTCATCGTCATCTCGACGACGCGGGCATGTGGCGCGGCCTCTTGCGCAATGGCGCTGCCGATGGGGCAGGCGAGCACGCTGTCCACCCCGCGTGCTTTCAGGCCGCGCAGCAGGAAGACCACCTGCAGCGCGCCGCCGTAGAGGTGCTTGCCGGCTTCGACGTGCAGCACTTTCATGCAGAGGGCTCCGCCTGTGGCTGCGATAGCGCCAATTGACCTAGGCCGGCCTGCAGCACGCGCTCGACGGTGAGCTGCTTCATGCAGGTGAACGCGCCGTTGCAAGTGGGGCGGCGGCGGCAGGGCGAGCAGGGCAGGGCGTCGTACAAGATGCGCGTGCGGGCGGCGGGGCCTTGCAGATAAGGCCGCGTCGAGCCGAACAGCGCCACGGTGGGCACGCGCAGCGCCGAGCCCATGTGCGTGAGGCCGGTGTCCACGCCGATCAGCAGTTGCGCGTCGGCGATCAACGCCACGCTCTCATCCAGCTTGAGTTGCCCCGCGAGGTTGATGAGCTGCGGCAAACCTTGGCAGATGCGCTCGGCCGCCTCGCGATCGGCCGGGCCGCCCAGCACCACGGGTTGCAGGCCGTGCTCGATCAGCGCCTGCGCCAGCTCGGTCCAATTTGATTCGACCCAATGCTTTTGCGGGCGCGTCGTGAACGGCGCGAGCACGACCAAAGGTCGCGCGGCAGGGGCATTGGCGTCATCGGCACGAGCGGCCAGCCGCGCCGCTTGCAACACGCTGCGCGCCCGGGCCTGAGGCTCGGCGCCCACGGCCAGATCGTGCACGAAGCTGCCGACCGGCGCGCCGAGGTAGTGCGCCAGGTAGCGGTATTCGGAGCCCATCACCGGGTCGGCGCCCGGCGTGGGTGTGGCCACCTCGTGCACCAGCCGGTGGCTGCCTTCGCGGGCGATGATGCTCACGCGGCGCGGCGCACCCGTCAGCCAGGCGATCAGACCGCTCTTGAGCAAGCCTTGACCGTCGAGCACGAGGTCGAACTGCTCGGCGCGCAGCTGGGCGCGAAACGCGCGGATGGCCCGCCACAGCGCCACGTAACGCTTGGCCTTGAGCAGGCTCTGCCACTCGCCGCGCGGCCACACGATGACCTGCTTGAGCCGCGGGTTGTGCTTGAGCAGCGGCACGCAGCCGGCCTCGCAGACCCAGCTCAGCTCGGCATGGGGGTAGAGCGTCTTGAGCGCGGTGATCAGGCCCGAGGCCATGACGATGTCGCCCAGCGCCGAGAGCCGCACGATCAGGATGCGGCGTGGCGCGGGGTGGGTGGCCTTGCTCGGCGCGGTCATCGGGCAGCTTCGCGTTGCAGCGCCTGGGCGTAGACCGCCAGCGTCTGCTCGACCATGTGATCGGCCGTCAGATGTTGTTCGAACTGGCGGCGACCAGCTTGCGCGAGCGTCGATGCCAGCGCCGGGTCGGCATGCAGCCGGGCGATGGCGTCGCCCAAGGCATTGGCGTCGTCGGACGGCACCTGCAGGCCGGTTTGCTCGTGCAACACGATCTCGGGCACGCCGCCTACCGTGGTGGCGACGACCGGCAAGCGCGCGGCAAAGGCCTCGACCAGCGACAGCGGCAGCGCCTCGCGGCGCGACGCCAGCGCGTAGGCATCGAAGGCCGGCAGGATGCGCTGCACATCTTTGCGGTAACCCAGCAGGTGGATGCGGTTGCCCAGCGGCACGTCGATGTCACGCACGATCTGCACCCGCTGCCGCAGGATCGCGCCGAATTCGGTGTCCGGGTCGCCGATCAGGTACAGGTGCACGCCCGATGCCGCATCGCCCGGCGTGCGACCCAGCCCCAGCATCAGCAGGTCCTGCCCCTTGTCGTGGATGAAACGGCCCGCGTTGACCACCGCGAACACGCCGTCGGGGATGCCCAGCTCGGCGCGCAGGGCCGCGCGGCCCGCTGCGTCGGCGTGATTGAACGGGCTGTCGGGCACACCGTTGTGGACCACGCTGATGCGGGCAGCGTCGTAGCCGGCGCGCGCGAGGTTGTCGCGTACCGCGCCCGATACGGCAATGATCTGGGCGCAGCGCTGCATGTGCGTCTTGGCCGTGGTGGCGTGCGCGGTGCACACGGCCAGCGGCTTGCGGTGGCGGTGCCCGGCGCGGCCGGCGTACATCGCGCCGCGAATCAGGTGGCCGTGCACGATATCGGCGCGCCATTGCCGCACGAGGCGCGCGAGCTTGAAGTGCGAGACCACGTCATACAAGCCATGCATGCCGATGTGGGTGGCGGCGATGCCGTGCTCGGCGCAGGCGCGGCCGATCCACGAATCGAGCGGGCCGGCGAAGTGCACCTCGTGCCCTGCGGCGCGCTGCCCGATCATCATCATCAGCGCATGGTTTTCGGCGCCACCGTAGCCGTGGCTGTGCAAGACGTGGACGATACGCATCGCGTCAGGCCTGATCCGGCAGCGCGCCCTGGCCTTTGCGGGCCTGCTTGGCGTGCAGCTTCCAGGCGAAGCCGAGCAGGTTGTCGCCGTAAGAAATGGCCTTGCGCGTGAGCTCGAAGGGGTTGTCCGACAAATTGCCCGCGCCGCGGATGCAGGTGGTGGCGGTGCGGTAGCCGGCTTCTTGCACCAGATCGCGCGCGCGCAGCGAGTAGTCGCCGTAGGGGTAGCAGAAGTCGGGCACGGCCTCGCCCAGCAGGTCTTCGAGCGCGGCCTTGCTGTCGAAGATCTCGGCGCGTTGCTGCGCGGCGCTCAGGCGCGACAGGCGCGGGTGCGTGGCGGCGTGCGAGCCGAAGTCG
Organism: Aquabacterium sp.; assembly: GCF_041915145.1. GTDB lineage: Bacteria > Pseudomonadota > Gammaproteobacteria > Burkholderiales > Burkholderiaceae_C > Aquabacterium. Next base: position 48,660 of record NZ_JAYSBZ010000014.1, read on the forward strand.
CAACCCTCTTGGCGCAACTGGCGCACGGCGGCGGCGTCCATCAACTTGGGTTGCTGCGGCCAATCGGTCAGCCAGCTGGCGGTTTTGCCGATCAGCGAGCTGACGAGATAGACGGTGGCCGACAGCCCCTCGGCCTGCAGCGCCGGCCAGGCGTGCTCGCGAAAGTCGTCGTAGCCGTCGTCCACGGTGATGACCACCGAGCGGCGCGTGAGCGGGCGGCCTTCAAACAGCCGCGCGCGGGCCTGGGTGAGGTTGATGACGTCGAAGCCGGCCCGCTTCAGGTAGCGCAGCTGGGCCTTGAAGCGGTCGATGTTGCAGAACAAGGCGCGGTGCGCGTCGGGGCGCGGATACAGGCCGATCTGGTGATACATCAGGATCGACAGCGGCGGCGTGGCGGGTGGCCGGGCGAGCGAGGGGGACGACGGCGCGGGCATCAGAGGTCTTCCAGGCGATGCGGCGGGTAGGTTTCCCAGCCTTGGCATCCGGGGCATTGCCAGAAGTAATGCTGGGCTTCGAAGCCGCACGCCGCGCAGCGGTAGCGTTGCAAGGGCTTGGCGGCGACCGTCACGGCGCGCTGCAGGCATTCGACTTCGGTGTCCGCCATCGGTTGGCCGGAGGTCAGACGCTCTTGAATCAAGCCCAGCGAGGCCGATAGTGAGGGATGCGTCTTGAGGTGCGCCAGCAGCGCGCCGCGGCGCGTGTCGGCATCGCCTTGCAGCTTGGCCATGGCTTGCAGTACATCGATGGACTGCACACGCTCATACACGTTCTGCAGCTTGGCCAGCGCTTCGGCCTGCTGCCCGCAGGCGAGAGCGCTCTTGGCGAAGTCTCCCGCGATCAGCGCGAAGGTGTTGGGCTGGACGGCGATCAGCTCGCTCCACGAGGCGAGCGCTTGCGCGTGCTGCCCGGCGCGCGACTGGCGCTGGCCCGCGATCACCAGCGCGCGAGCGGCTTGCGGGGCGGCTTCGCGCGCCTTGGCCAGCGCGGCATCGGCTTCTTCGGCGTGTCCGCGCGCGTCGGCCTCTTGCGCCAGCTCGCACCAGTAATGCGCCACGCGCTGCGAGAACGAGCCCGCGCCGGCCGCTTCGAGGCGGCGTGCCACATCAATGGCCTTGTGCCAGTCGCGGGTGCGCTCGAACAGCGTCAGCAGAGCCAGCCGGGCATCGGTGGCAAAGGCCGTGCCTTCGAGGGCGGTGAAGGCTTCTTCGGCCCGATCGAACAAGCCGGCTTTCAAGAAGTCTTGCGCCAGGGCGTGTTGGGCGCGCTCGCGCTCGGCGCGCGGCAGGTCGGCCCGGCCCAGCAGATGCTGGTGGACCCGCACGGCGCGTTCGTACTCGCCGCGACGGCGAAACAGGTTGCCCAGCGCGAAGTGCAGATCCGACGTGTCCGGGTCGTGCTGTACGGCCTCGATGAAGGCGTCGATGGCCTTGTCCTGCTGTTCGTTGAGCAGCAGGTTCAGACCCTTGAAATAGGCCTTGGGCGAGGGTTGTTCTTCACGCTTGAACTGGCGCAGGTCGAAGCGCGAGGCCAGCCAGCCCAGCGCGAAGGTCACGGGCAAGGCGAACAGCAGCCATTGAAAGTCGAAGTCCACGAGGGCGTCTTTTCAGCGGGAGGCCGGCGCGGCTCAGAGGCCTTCACGCGGCGGGTGCGTGGGCAGCGGCTCGGCTGGAGCTGGCGCATCGGGGCTTGGTGCGGCTGCCGGCACGCTGGTGATGGGGCGCTGGCGCGCGATGCGGCGGTGGCGCCACCAACTCGGAACCATGGCCAGCACGCCAAAAGCGCAGCCCAGGCCGAAGGCAGCCAGAACCACGTAGACCATGGGAGCTTGCCACTGCGCCCCGAAGAACCACTTCACCACCGCCTGGTGCTGGTTGTTCAGCGCAAAGGCGAACAACACGAAGAAGATCGCGGCGCGCAGCAGCCAGGTGAGGGTACGCATGACAGGCTGGATCAGGCTTCGGTGGGCGGAATCGTGTTGGTGGGTGGGTGGGCCGATGCAGCCTGCGCGTCAACGGCTTCGCGCAGCGCCTTGCCAGGCTTGAAGTGTGGCACGAGTTTCTCGGGGATCAGCACCTGCTCGCCCGAGCGCGGGTTGCGGCCCATGCGGGGCGGGCGGCGGTTGACCTGGAAGCTGCCGAAGCCGCGGATCTCGATGCGGTGGCCGCGCACCAGGGCGTCGGACATGGCGTCGAGCATGGTCTTGACCGCGAACTCGGCGTCGCGGTGAGTCAATTGGCTGAAGCGTTCGGCCAACAATGCCACGAGGTCGGAACGGGTCATGCGCGAATCAAAATTCTGGAAGAGGCTGTGATGAGCTCGCCGGCAAACGGGCTGGCTCATCGCAGCCGCCGCCATCAAGGGTTTGATGAAAGCGGGCTGCCAGGTTGCCGCGCCAGCCGGTAGGCGAGCGCGACAACCCGGGCGTCGATCAACCGTTGTTCTGGTTGTCGAGCTTGGCCTTGAGCAGGGCGCCCAGGCTGGTGGTGCCAGCGGTGCCGGCGTTTTCGGCCGACAGGCGTTGCATGGCTTCTTGCTGCTCGGCGTTGTCCTTGGCCTTGATCGACAGTTGCAGGCCGCGGGTCTTGCGGTCCACGTTGATGATCAGGGCGGTGACTTCGTCGCCTTCCTTCAGCACGTTGCGGGCGTCTTCGACGCGGTCGCGGCTGATTTCGGAAGCGCGCAGGTAGCCGATGACTTCGTCAGCCAGCTGGATCTCGGCGCCCTTGGCGTCGACCGTCTTCACGGTGCCGGTCACGGTCGCGCCGCGATCGTTGACAGCCGTGTAGTTGGTGAACGGATCAGCGTCGAGCTGCTTGATGCCCAGGCTGATGCGCTCGCGTTCGACGTCGATGCCCAGCACCACGGCCTCGACTTCTTGGCCCTTCTTGTAGTTGCGCACGGCAGCTTCGCCGGGCTCGTTCCAAG
>NZ_JAYSBZ010000015.1:0-50142 GCF_041915145.1 Aquabacterium sp.
GCTCCCGCGCCATGCTGGTCAGGAAATTGACCACCGCTTGCTGGTGAACCACCACGCCCTTGGGCCTGCCGGTGGTGCCGGACGTGTAGATGACGTAAGCCGGATCGTTCGCGCCGGCGCTGATGGCCGGCGGGGCGTCGGCGCGCCCGCTGTCTTCGATGAACAAGGGGGCGATGTGCGCAAAGGGCCAGGCCTCGTTGACGCAGCGGTCGCCGAGGATGCAGCGCAGCTGCGCGTCCTCGCTCATGTAGGTCAGCCGATCCAGCGGGAACGAGGGATCCATCGGCACGTAGCCCGCCCCGGCCTTGAGCGCCCCGAGCAGTCCGACGAGCATGTGCTCGTTGCGCCCGCAGTAGAGCCCCACCAGATCGCCCGGTCGCACGCCCTTGGACTGCAGGGCCTGCGCCACGGCGTTGGACGCCTGATCCAGCGCCCGATAGGTCAGACGACGGTCGCCGGCCACCACCGCCACCGCGTCGGGCGTGGCCTGTGCCTGTCGGGCAACCAGTTGCTCCACGCGCAGCCCGCGCTCGTAGTCCATCGCGGTGCGGTTGAAGCGCGACAGCAAGGCCAGATCCGACGCCGCGGGCGACATCACCAGGCGGGCCGGTTGCCGGGCATCGACCACCAGACGCTCCAGGGCTTCGCGGTAGAGCTGCAACCAGCGCCGAGCCGTCTCGCCGTCAAACAGGTCGGTGTTGTACTGGCACTCCAGCACGATGTCGTCGCCACTCTGGCTGGCGTTCAGAAACAGCTCGAAGTTCTCGAAATGACGGGGGTTGCCGCGCAGATCGACCGTCAGACCGCCCAGAGACAAGTCCTTGCTGGGAATGGCCTGATCCAGGTTGAACATCACCGACACCAGCGGCAGGCGGCTCGGGTCGCGCGGCACGTGCAGCTTCTTGAGCAGCTGGCCGAAGGTGCAGGCCTGATGTTCGTAGGCGTCCAGCACCCGCGTGCGGGCCTCGGCCATCAGATCGGCGAACGGGCGAGACAGATCGGCCGCCATGCGGATGGGCAGCAGTTGCACGCAATGCCCAACCAGGGCGTGCTGCCCCGCAGCCGACTGGCCCGCCGCCGGCACGCCGATGACCACCTCGTCCTGCCCCGACAGGCGGGCCATCAAGGCGCCGAACACGCTGAACAGGGTGACGAAGAGACTGGTGCCTTGCCGGCCGCCCAGCTTGCGCACGGCATCGGCGAGGGCGGAGTCGATCACCAGATCTTCGCGCAAGGACGCGAAACCCCGCATCGCCTGGCGAGGGCGATCGGCGGGCAGGTCAAGAGCGGGCATGGCGCCGGCGTACTGGCGCACCCACCACTGGGTGTCGGCCTCGGCGGTGGCGACGTGCTCTGCCTGGGCTTGCGCCAGCGCGTAGTCGCCGAAACTCTCGGCGAAGGGCAGCGAATCGGCGCTGCCTCCACCGACGAAATTGCCGTAGAGCGTCATCAGCTCGGTGGACAGCACGCCGAACGACCAGCCGTCGCACACGATGTGGTGCCCGGTGAGGATCAGCTCATGGCGCTGCGGCAACACGCGCGCCAGCACCGCGCGCGCCAGCGGGCCTTCCAGCAGGTTGAACGGCGTCTCGACCGCCTCGGCCCGCAGGGCCTCCAGCGCCTCGGCCTGCTCGTCGGGCGGCAGGGCCGACAGGTCTTTCACCTGCGCCTGCAGACTGCCTCGCGCCGCGATCATCAGGCTCAGGCCATCGGCGCTGAACGTCGAGCGCAGGGCCTCGTGCCGATCGGCCAGGGCCAGCAGGGCGTTTTCCAGCGCCGGCAAATCGAGCGGCCCCTGCATGTACAAGGACACCGACTCGTTGTACGCCAGCGAGGCCTCGCGCCCCAGCTGATCCGCCAGCCACAACTCGCGCTGCGCTTCGGTGGTGGGGACGGCCCGCGTCAGCTCGGGGCTGGCAAAGGGATCGTAGTCAACCTCGATCAGGCGGGGCGCGCCTTGCTCGTTGCTCATGGGGTCTCAACCTTGATGTATTTGCCGGGCACTTCGGGATTGGCCACGAACCAGGCGGGCTTGCCCTCGGCGTCGCGTCCGAGTCGCGCGCCAGGAACGGGGGGGCGCGACGCGTCGAAGGCCACGGCCTGCGCCTTGACGTTGCGGGGCAGGAAGTCGGCTTCCTGCAACTCGGCCACGGCCTCCTTGAAGGCCGTCTTGATGACGGCGATGTCTTCGGCCGTGTGCGCCGTGGTCATGAAGCAGGGGAAATTGTCGAGGATGTGCACGCCGCGGTTGCGCATCATCGCGAACAGCAGATCCTGCAGGGGATGATCCTCGTCGAAGAACACCTTCCAGACGGACGAGAAGCTCTTGAGCACGATGGGAGCCCCCACCTCGCGGCAGTAGGCGTTGAGCTCGTCGACCATGGCGGCCGTCCGGCGCGTCAGGGCCGCCTGCAGCTCCGGCCCCTCACGCTTGACGTGCTCCAGTACCGCCTTGGCGGCAATCAGCGCCAGGGGGTGTCGAACGAACGTGCCCGCGAAATACGTGACGCCCACCGTCGGGATGGAGTCGTCGCCATAGTCCCAGTGGCCGCCATCGAGCGCGTCCATGTACTCGCGCTTGCCGGCGATCACGCCGATGGGGAAGCCGCCGCCCACCACCTTGCCGTACGAGCCCAGATCGGCGCGGATGCCGAACAGCGACTGGATGCCGCCGGGGTGGCTGCGAAAGCCGGTGACCACCTCGTCGAAGATCAGCAAGGTGCCGGACTGCTCGGTGAGCGCGCGCAACTCGCGCAGGAATTCCTTGGGCTGGAAGTCGGGGCGCCGGCTCTGCACGGGCTCGACCAGCACGGCGGCCAGCTCGCTGGCGTTGTCCTTGAGCCATTGCAGGGTCTCGGGCGTGCCGTAATCCAGAACCACCACGTTCTCGGCCGTGTTCGGCATGATGCCGGGCGCGGCGGGCACCGACTTGAGCTTCTTGGTGCCCCGCACGATCACCTCGTCGAAGATGCCGTGGTAGGCGCCCGCGAACATCACGATCTTGCTGCGCCCCGTCACCGTGCGGGCAATGCGAACGCAACCCATGACCGCCTCGGAGCCGGTGTTGCACAGCCCGGCGCGGTCGAACCCGGTCAATTCGCAGATCAGCTTGGCGACCTCGCCGGCCAGCGGGTGCTGCGGCCCGATGTCGTAGCCGCTGTCGAGCTGCTTCTTGACGGCCTCCACGATGAAGTCCGGCTGCCAGCCGAAGAGGCTCATGCCGAAGCCGTTGAGCGCGTCCACATACTCGTTGCCATCCAGGTCCCACATGCGGGCGCCCTTGGACCGCTCGATGACGATCTGGTAGATGATTTCCTTGAGCTGCGGACGGAAACCGTTGACCACGCGCGGGTCGGCCAGATGCGGCCGATGCTCGATGGTGTAGGCCTTGGAGCGCCTGGTCTTGTCGATGTAGCGCTTCATGAAAGCGTCCAGGCGGGCACGCTGCCGCTCGCTCATCTCGGCGCCGGAGGTGTGAATGCGCGCGATGGCCCCGAACGCCTTCTTGACGTCGTAGGTGCGGTGCACCAGGGCGGCCTCGTCATCGCTGGCGCCACCCGCCGGTTGCGCCGCCTGGGCAACCGGTGCTGCAACCGGTGCTGCAACCGGGGCGGCAACCGGGGCGACGGCCGCAGGCGCCGGCATGACGCTCGCCGGTTGACCTTGCAGCAAGGCCAGTTGCTGGGCCATCAACTGCATCTGCTGCTGGATGATGTGCTGGACGAAGGGCGCGCCGGCCGCAGCAGGCGCCATCGCTGGCACCGCCAGCCGCGCCGGCTGCACCGCAAGCGGCTGCGCCACGGAGGCGACAACCGATGCCGTCGCGGAAGCCTCGGGAGCGGCTTCTGGCGGCAGGCTCTGATCCAGGAACGCGGCCAGCGCGTTGAAGCTGCGGTAGGTTTCCATCAGCTGACGGAACGTGACGTTCAGCGCGAAGGTCTTTTTCAGCTGCAAGGCGACCTGGGTCAGCGTGAGCGAATCCAGGCCCAGCTCGACGAAGCAGGCGTCCGCATCGGCGTCGGCCAGCTCGAACCCGGACACGTCCTCGAACAGGCCGCGCAGGCGTTGCACAAGGGCCGGTTGCCGATTGGCGGCGGGGGTGGGTGCGTTAACAGTCATGGCGGTCTCTGCGGAGGATGTCGAAATCAAGGGGGCAAGGGGCTGCGGCGCGCGCGCGGCGGCCTCCACCCAATAACGTTGGCGCTCAAAAGCGTAACTGGGCAGGATGACCCGACGGCGACCCCGCGGCGGCCACGCCGGCCAGGGCACGCCGGCGCCCAGGGCCCAGAGTTGCCCCGCGGCATCCGCGAGGCTGCGCAGCTCCAGGCCCGGCGCGTCGGCCAGGCTGGCGACGGCCAGCGGCACGCCCTGCGCGCCGCGGTGCTGGCGAACCAGCGCGCACAAGGTCGACCGGGGCCCGGCCTCGATGAACACCGGGTTGCCCAGCTCGGCCTGCACCAGCCGCACGGCTGGCGAGAAGCGCACGGTTTCGCGCAGGTGGCGCCCCCAGTAGCGAGGGTCGGTCGCCTCGGCATCGGTCAGCCAGCGGCCGGTCAGGGTCGATGCGATGCGAATGCGCGGCGGCGACAGCCGGATGGTGCCGACGGCCTCTTCAAATGGCGACACGGCGGGCGCCATCATGGCCGAGTGGAAAGCGTGGGAGGTCTGAAGCCGGCGCACCACGACGCCGCGCGCTTCCAGCGTCCGCGCGAAGCCTTCGATCGCATCGGTCGGGCCGGCCACCACGCAGGCCGTCGGGCCATTCTCGGCGGCCAGTTGCACGTGCGCGGGCAACTGGGGTTCGAGCTCCGCCGCCGGCAGCCTGACCGTGAGCATGGTGCCGGCCGGCAAGGCCTGGATCAGCGCGCCGCGCCTCGCCACCAGCCTTGCCGCGTCCTGCAAGGACATGACCCCCGCGATCACGGCCGCCACGAACTCACCCACGCTGTGCCCGATCAAGGCGGCCGGCTGCAAGCCTTGCGCCAGCCAGGCGCGCGCCAAGCCATATTCGAGGCAGAAGGTGGCGGGCTGCGTGACTTCGGTCTGGGCCAAGGGCGCCGGGTCGTCGCCGAACATCACGGCGCGCAGGTCGAACGACAGATGCCCGGCGAGCGCGTCCGCGCATTCGTTGAAGGCCTCGCGGAACGCGGCCACCCCCGCCTCCAGCACGCGCCCCATGCCGGCGTACTGGGCGCCTTGCCCGGGGAACATCAGCACCGGCGCGGGCTCGGTCGAGGGCATGGCCTTGGCCCTGGCAAGCGCTCCGTCTGGTTGCCGCAGGGCCTCGATGGCTTGCGGCAAGGATTCCGCCACCACGTGGGTGCGGTGGCTGAAATCACGTCGCCCGACATCCAGCGTGTGCGCCACGTCGGCGAGGTCGAGCTCGGGGTGTTGCGCCAGATGGTCAGCCAGGCGCGCGACGGCCTGCTGCAATGACGCAGCCGAGCGCGCCGACAGCCGCAGCAGCTGCGGCCCCTCGCCGGGCGACGAAGCTGCTGGCAAGGGCGCCTCTTGCAGCACGGCATGGGCGTTGGTTCCGCCGACGCCGAAAGAGCTGACGCCGGCCAGGCGGGCGCGCGATCCGCGCGGCCACGCGGTCGAAGTCGGCCTGACGACGAACGGGCTGCCGGCGAAATCGATCTTCGGGTTGGGTTGCTTGAAGTGCACGGTGCCCGGCAGGCGTTCGTGCGTCAACGCCAGCGCGGTCTTGATCACGCCCGCGGCTCCGGCCGCGATCACCATGTGCCCCACGTTGCTCTTGAGCGAGCCGATCGTGCAATACGCCGTGTCGTCCGTGTGCGCGCGGTAAGCCTGCGTGATGGCCGCCACCTCGACGGGATCCCCCAGCGGCGTGGCCGTGCCGTGCGCCTCCACGTATGAAATTTCGCGGGCACCGACCCCGGCGTGAGCCAGCGCCGCGCGCACCACCGCGGCCTGCCCTTCCACGCTGGGCGCGGTGAAGCTGGCCTTGTCGGCGCCGTCGTTGTTGATGGCCACGCCACGGATCACCGCGTGAATCGTGTCGCCGTCGGCCACCGCGTCGGACAGCCGCTTGAGCAACACGACCGCGGCGCCATCGGAAAACACCGTGCCCTGCGCGTCGGCATCGAACGTCCGGGTGTGCCCATCGGGCGACAACATCGAGCCTTCCTGGTACAGATACCCGCTGTTGGGCGGACACGTGATCGACGATCCACCCGCCAAGGCCATGCCGCATTGCCCGCCGCGCAGCGCGTCGAAAGCCTGGGCGATGGCCACCAGCGACGTCGAGCAGCCGGTGTGCACGCTGACGGCCGGGCCGGTCAGATTCAGCTTGTGCGCGACGCGTGTGGCGATGTAGTCCTTCTCGTTGGCCAGCATGACCTGGAACTCGCCCAGGCGCGCCACCTTGTCGGGGTGGGCCAGCACATGCCGCTGGAAGTAGCTGGCGTTGTACATGCCGGCAAACACGCCGATGCTGGTTGCCGCCTTCTCGGGCACATGGCCCGCCCGCTCCAGGCATTCCCAGCACAGCTCGAGGAACACCCGATGCTGCGGGTCCATCAACTCGGCTTCCTTGGGGGTGATGCCGAAGAAGGCCGCGTCGAACAGATCGACCCCGTCCACCACCCCGCGCGCCGCGACGTATTGAGGGTCCGACCTCAGCTCGGTCGGGATGGATGCATCGAGCTCGCTCGAACTGAAGAACCGGATCGCATCGCGGCCTTCGTCCAGCAGTTGCCAGAAGGACTCGATATCCGCCGCCCCCGGAAAGCGTCCGGCCATGCCCACGATGGCAATCGGCTCGGCGCCCGCCTGGCTGACATCGCGCCCGGGCTCGCCCGATGGCCGTGCGGCGCCGTCCGAGGACAAGGCGCGAGCGATGCCCCGCGCGGTGGGCGAGGCGAACAGGGTGGCCACCGACACGCCCTGATGGCCGGCTGCCTGGAGGGCATGGAAGGCCTTCATGATGAGCAGCGAGTTGCCGCCCAGGTCGAAGAAGTTGTCCAGCGCCCCCACGCGGTCGATGCCCAACGCTCTGGCGAACACCTGGGCGACGTCCCGCTCCAGGCCCTGCCGCGGGCTGATATAGGGCTGCGTCAGGTGATCGGGTCGCGCCCGGCGCGGCGCCGGCAGGGCGCGCCGGTCCAATTTGCCGTTGGCGGTGACCGGCAAGGCATCCAGTCGCACCCAATGCGCGGGGATCATGAACTCCGGCAGGCGCTCGGCCAGATGCTGCCGCAGCGCAGCCGGAGCCCAGTCGTCGTCGCGCGGCACCACGTAGGCCACCAGCTCGGTGCCGCGATCCGGCTCCGTGCGGGCGAGCACCGCGCAAGCCTTCACCGCCGGATGCTCGGCCAGCGCTGCCTCGATCTCGCCCAGCTCGATGCGAAAACCACGGATCTTCACCTGTCCATCGGCGCGACCGATGAACTCCACCGAACCATCGTCCAGCAACCGCACCAGATCTCCGGTGCGATACAGACGATCGCCATCCTTCGAGGCCCCCTGGGCGAAGGGGTTGGGCACAAAACGTTCCGCGGTGAGCGCGGGCCGCCCGAGGTAACCACGCCCCACGCCCAGCCCGCCGATGTACAGCTCGCCCACGATGCCCGCCGGAACCTGCTCCCCGCGACTGTTGAGGATGTACAGCGCGGTCTGCGTGATGGGGCGCCCGATCGGCACCGAGCGCGCGGCATCCAGCTCCTGCAAGCGAATCCGGTGCGTCAACGCGAACGTCGTGGTCTCGGTCGGGCCATAGCCATTGATCAAAGTGGTCTGCGGCGCGGCCATGATGAAGCGACGCACATGATCGATGGACAGGGCCTCTCCCCCGATCAGCAGCTCGCTCAACCCGGACAGATGCCGAGGGTCGTCGTCCACCACGGCATTGAACAAGGCGGCGGTCAACCAGGCGGCACGCACGCCGTGCGCCCCGATCGTGCGCGCCAGCCCGGGCCCGGTCGGCACGTGCTCCGCATGCAACACGCAGGTGCCGCCATTGAGCAGCGGCCCCCACACCTCCAGCGTCGACGCGTCAAAGCCCAATGGAGCGGCATGCAGCATGACCACGCTGTCGTCCAGACGCATGTATCGCGCCTCGCAAACCAGCCGGACGATGGAGCGCTGGCAGATTTCCACGCCCTTGGGCGTGCCAGTGGAGCCGGACGTGTACATCACGTACGCCAGCGCATCGCCGGTCGAGGTGGGTTCCGGCCGGCTGGACGCGTGGGGCCCGTGAGGCAATTGGTCAATGGCCATCAGCCTGACGCCCAGGGCGCTGGCCAGCGGTTCGCCGCCACCGCCCTGCCCCAGCAAAAAGCGCACACCCGCGTCACCGAACATGAACCGCAGGCGGTCAACCGGATAAGCCATGTCCACCGGGAGATAGGCCGCCCCGGCACGCAACACGCCCAAAATGGCCACGATGCTGTCCGCCGATCGGGGCAACCCCACCGCCACCACCTCACCGGCACGCACGCCAGCGTCCAGCAGCGCATCGGCCACCTTGCGAGACGCCTGGTACAGCTCGGCGTAGCTCATCCGCCCACCGTCGGCCCACAGCAGCGCCTGCTTGCCCGCATGCTGCCGCACCATCGCCGCAAAGCGATCCGCCACCGCCATGGGCCCGGTGTAAGCCCACTCGGTATCCTGCGCCGCTGGCCGACCGATCTCGGCTGCCGCCAGCACCGTGACCGCAGCCAACGCACCAGACGCATCGCCCTGGCACGCCACGAGCGCACGCTCCCACGCCGCCAGCAAGACCCGCACGATGCCGACCTCCAGCAGGGGCGAGCGATAGCGGGCCACCAGCGAGGCCCCGTCTGCGCCCAAGCCAACTTGGAGCCAGACGCCGTCTGGCCAAACCGGGCTGCCGGCAGCGCCCGGCGAACCGAACCAGGCGACCTCTGCATCGGCAGGCACGTCGGCCGAGACGCGCGATATTTCTGCTCGCACGCGCGCCAGAAAATCCGCCACCGTGCCCTGCCTCGGCACGGCTACCGTCAACCAGCTCGCATCCAGGCAGACGCCCACCCGCTCGTCGCCGCGCAGACGATCCAGCACAAGCAACCACGCGGCCAGCGCGACCGCCGAATCCAGCCTTCCAGCTTGAGAGACAGACGCAGGCAAAGGCCTGGCTTCAGTCAGCCAAGTCAGACTGACCGATGCCGGCATGTGCGGCAGCACATCGATCAGACTCCGACTCGCCAGCGCAGAACGTGCATGAAATGACGAACGTTCCTCGCCCTGAGCTGCATTCCGATCACTGCCCATATTGCCCCACCTGGAATCATCTGGATTCAATTATTCACCGCGCGTAGCTGGACTCTACTCAATAAAGCCTGATATAGCAGCGATCATTTTCTGGCTTGAGTATGGTGGGCCAAGCCGTTCAGAAAATCAAAGGCAGCACCCCCCTGGTATTCGGGGGAGCGTCCAGCGATGCAGGAAACAGCGTGCATCCTTCTCGATCAAGGCAGCATCCAGAAAAGAAAAAGGGCCGCCCCTTCGCAGGAGCGGCCCCCGAACCCAAGCCTCGATGAATCAGGCCTGGCCTTCGCGCGAAGCGCGTTTGCGCTCATGCTCCTTGAGGTAGCGCTTGCGCAGGCGGATGCTCTTGGGCGTGATCTCGACCAATTCGTCGTCGTCGATGAAGTCCACGCCGTATTCGAGCGTCAGGTCGATCGGCGGCGTGATCTTGATGGCGTCTTCCTTGCCCGACACGCGGAAGTTGGTGAGCTGCTTGGTGCGGGTCGCGTTCACCACCAGATCGTTGTCGCGGCTGTGGATGCCGACGATCATGCCCTCGTAGACCGGGTCGTTGGCCTTGACGAACATGCGGCCGCGATCGTCCAGCTTGCCCAGGGCATAGGTGAAGATTTCACCGTCGTCCATCGAGATCAGCACGCCGTTCTTGCGGCCGCCGATCTCGCCCTTGTGCGGCTCGTAGCCGTCGAAGATCGACGCGATCAGACCCGAGCCCCGCGTGAGGTTCAGGAATTCATTGCTGAAGCCGATCAGGCCGCGAGCCGGGATGCGGTACTCGAGGCGCACGCGGCCGCGGCCGTCCGGCTCCATATTGATCATTTCGCCCTTGCGCAGGCCCAGCGCCTGCATCACGCCACCCTGGTGGATTTCTTCGACGTCGGCGGTCACCAGCTCCATCGGCTCGCACTTCACGCCGTCGATGTCCTTGAACATCACGCGGGGCTTGGACACGGCGAGCTCGTAGCCTTCGCGGCGCATGTTTTCGAGCAGGATGGTCAGGTGCAGTTCGCCGCGACCGCACACCTCGAAGATGCCGTCTTCGCTGGTTTCGGACACGCGCAGCGCCACGTTGTGCTGCAGCTCTTTCTGCAGACGATCCCAGATCTGACGGCTGGTCACGAACTTGCCTTCGCGGCCCGCCAGCGGCGAGGTGTTCACGCAGAAGTTCATGGTCAACGTGGGCTCGTCCACCTTCAGCATGGGCAACGGCGTCGGGTTGGCCGGGGCGGTCACGGTCACGCCGATGCCGAGCTCTTCGATACCGTTGACCAACACGATCTCGCCCGGGCCGGCCTCCGTGACCTGCACGCGATCGAGCCCCTGGAAGGTCAGCACCTGGTTGATGCGGCCCTTGACCGACTTGCCCTCGGGGCCTTCCATCACCAGCACGTCCATGCCGGGCTTGATCTTGCCGGCGTTGATGCGGCCCACGCCGATGCGGCCGACGAAGCTGTTGTAGTCCAGCGCCGAAATCTGCAGCTGCAGGGGGGCATCGGGGCTGCCATTGTGCGGATGCACGTGCTTGAGAACCGTCTCGAAAAGCGCCGACATGTCGGGGCCCCACTGCGCGCCCGGCTCGCCCTCTTCGAGCGACGACCAGCCGTTGATGCCCGAGGCGTAGACCACCGGGAAGTCCAGCTGCTCGTCGGTGGCCCCCAGCTTGTTGAACAGGTCGAACGCGGCGTTGATCACGGCGTCCGGCTTGGCGCCCGGCTTGTCCACTTTGTTGACGACCACGATGGGCTTGAGGCCCAGCGCCAGCGCCTTCTTGGTCACGAAGCGCGTTTGCGGCATCGGGCCTTCTTGCGCGTCGATCAGCAGTACCACGCCATCGACCATCGACAGCGCACGCTCCACTTCGCCGCCGAAGTCCGCGTGGCCCGGGGTATCGACGATGTTGATGTGCGTGCCCTTCCAGCTCACGGCGCAGTTCTTGGCCAGGATGGTGATGCCACGCTCGCGTTCGATGGCGTTGTTGTCCATCACCGTGTCAACGACCTTCTCGTGCTCGGCAAAGGTGCCCGACTGGCGCAGCAGTTGGTCCACCATGGTGGTCTTGCCGTGGTCAACGTGGGCAATGATCGCGATGTTGCGAATTTGGGTACTCATGTTCTTGTTCCTTGCGGATCTCGCTAACTTTGAAAACTGAAAACTACGAATTCAGAGGGGCTGCGGCAATGCCTGCCGGCCCGACAAGCCTTGCACTTCAACCGGACTCAGCAGACGCGTCGGAATCAACTCGCCAGCCTTGATGTGGGCGCTTCCCAGCAAGACGCGCGGCGCAGACCCGTACACCCGCACGGCGGGGGCATCCGGCAACGTCACCCGACGCCGCAGACCGGACAGAAAACGCCCTGCTTCGGCATCCGCCAACTCAACCGATGGCCAGTCGCCCAGCAAAGCATCGGGCGGCATCAGCAAGGCCTCGCGCTGCGCCTCATCCATCTCGATCAAGGCGTCCAGGGTCACGGCTTGAGCCACGCTCAGAGGCCCGCTTCCCGTGCGCCGCAGTGCCGTCAAATGCGCCCCGCAACCCAAGTGCTCACCCAGGTCTTGCGCCAAGGTACGCACGTAGGTGCCCTTGCTGCAGCACACCTCGATCTCCAGCGCGTCAGCGTGCCAGCTCAAGATGTCAAGCTTGTGGATGCTCACGCGTCGCGCTTCGCGCTCGATCTCGACCCCGGCGCGAGCGTATTCGTACAGTGCCTTGCCTTCGTGCTTGAGCGCCGAATACATCGGCGGCACCTGATCGATCTCGCCCAGCATCGCCGAACGCGCGGCGTCCAGCGCCTGCGGCGTGACGGCGGTGACACGATCCTGGCGGTCGATCACCACCTCGCCCTCGGCATCGCCGGTGGTCGTGGTCTGCCCCAGGCGCAGCGTTGCGCGATAGGTCTTGTCGGCATCCAGACTGACTTGCGAAAACTTCGTGGCCGCGCCAAAGCACAGCGGCAACAGGCCGGTGGCCAGCGGATCGAGCGTGCCGGTGTGGCCCGCCTTCTCGGCACGCAGCAGCCACTTCACCTTCTGCAGGGCGTCGTTGCTCGACCAGCCCAGCGGCTTGTCAAGCAGCAACACGCCGTGCACCGCCCGGCGCACCCGCTTGACGCGCGGCGCACGCACGCCGCCACCCACGCCAGCCTCGGCGGGAGCAGTGATGGCGGGATCGAGCGTCGTCATGGCGGATATCGTCCGAACATCAAGCGGCTGGTTCAGTCGTCCTTGGCGCGCGTAGCGTTGGCCTGCACGATCAGCGCACTCAATTCAGCCGCGCGCTCGGTGGTTTTGTCGAAGTGAAAGTGCAGCGTCGGCACGGTGTGGATCTGCAAGCGCTTGAACAAGCCATTGCGCAAGAAACCCGCAGCCTCGTTGAGCGCGGCTTCGCATTCCTGCGGATTGCCGATCAGCACCGAAAAAAAGACTTTGGCATGGGCGTAGTCAGGCGTCACCTCGACGTTGTTGAGCGTGACCATGCCGATGCGGGGATCTTTCAGATCGCGCAGCAACTCGGCCAGATCGCGCTGGATCTGGTCAGCCACGCGGTAGCCGCGATTGGGGGTGGATCGTTTGTGTCGCATGATGAAACTCCGCAGGCCCCTTTTCAAGCACAAACCCCGCCATCTCGCGAGGGCGGGGTCTGGGCAGACTCCGGCAGGCCGGGGCGTGCAATATCAGTCGAATTAAAGCGCGCGCGCGACTTCCTTGATCTCGAAGAACTCCAAGTGATCGCCCTCGGCGATGTCGTTGTAGTTCTTGATGTTCAGGCCGCACTCGAAGCCTTCCTTGACTTCCTTGACGTCATCCTTGAAACGCTTCAGCGACTCCAGCTCGCCCGTGAAGACGACCACGTTGTCGCGCAGCAGACGCAGGCGCGCATTGCGGCGGATCACGCCAGACAGCACCATGCAACCGCCGATCGACCCGATCTTCGAGGCCTTGAAGACCTGGCGAATCTCGGCCATGCCGATAACTTCCTCGCGCTGCTCGGGAGCCAACATGCCCGACATCGCCGCCTTGATCTCGTCGACCGCGTCGTAAATGATGTTGTAGTAGCGGACATCGACACCGTTGTGCTCGGCCAGCTTGCGGGCATTGGCATCGGCACGGGTGTTGAAGCCGATGATGACGGCCTTCGACGCGATAGCGAGGTTGACGTCGCTCTCGCTGATGCCGCCCACGGCCGAGTGCACGATCTGTACCTTGACCTCGTCGGTGGACAGCTTGAGCAGCGACTGGCCCAGCGCTTCTTGCGAACCCTGCACGTCGGCCTTGATGATCAACGGCAGCATCTGCACGTCGCCCTGGCCCATGTTCTCGAACATGTTCTCGAGCTTCGCGGCCTGTTGCTTGGCCAGCTTCACGTCGCGGTACTTGCCTTGACGGAAGGTCGCGATTTCGCGGGCACGGCGTTCGTCGCCCAGCACGATGAATTCATCGCCGGCCAGCGGCACGTCGGACAAGCCTTGAATTTCGACCGGGATCGACGGGCCAGCCTCTTGAGTCGACTTGCCGTTCTCGTCGAGCATGGCGCGCACGCGGCCATAGCTGGAACCGGCCAGCACCACGTCGCCGCGCTTGAGCGTGCCCGACTGCACCAGCACGGTCGCGACCGGGCCACGGCCCTTGTCGAGCTGCGCCTCGATGACAAGCCCCTTGGCGAATGCATCTTTCGGCGCGGTCAGCTCCAGCACTTCGGCTTGCAGCAGCACTTGTTCGAGCAGGCTGTCGATGCCTTCGCCAGTCTTGGCCGACACCGGCACGAACGGCGAATCGCCGCCGTACTCTTCGGGCACGACCTCTTCGGCGACCAGCTCCTGCTTGACGCGGTCGAGGTTGGAGCCCGGCTTGTCGATCTTATTGATCGCCACGACCAGCGGCACACCAGCGGCCTTTGCGTGGTGGATCGCTTCCTTCGTCTGCGGCATCACGCCGTCGTCGGCCGCGACCACCAGGATCACGATGTCGGTGGCCTTGGCGCCGCGAGCACGCATGGCCGTGAAGGCCTCGTGACCCGGGGTATCGAGGAAGGTGATCATGCCGCGCGGCGTGTCGACGTGATAGGCGCCGATGTGCTGCGTGATGCCGCCGGCTTCGCCCGCCGCCACGCGCGTGGTGCGGATGTAGTCGAGCAGAGAGGTCTTGCCGTGGTCGACGTGACCCATCACGGTCACGACCGGCGCACGAGACATGGCTTCGGACTGATGCTCCTCGGTCTCTTCAAGGAACGCTTCGGGGTCATCCAGCTTGGCGGCCAGCGCCTTGTGACCCATTTCCTCGACCACGATCATCGCGGTCTCCTGGTCGAGCTGCTGGTTGATGGTGACCATCTGGCCCAGCTTCATCAATTGCTTGATGACTTCCGATGCCTTGACGGACATCTTGTGCGCCAGATCGGCCACACTGATCGTCTCGGGCACGTGCACTTCGTAAACTTGCGGCTCGGTGGGCGCCACGAAAGTCGAGGCAGCTTCACCCCGGTCGCCCTTGCGACCACCCTTGCTGGGTGCGCGCCAGCCGTTACGCGACGCTCCAGCCGGAGCGTCGTTGCGAGACTTGAGTCCTGCCGCAGAACGCTTCTTGGCCGCGTCGTCAGCCCAGCTCGAGGACAACTTCTCGGACTTGACCGCCTTTTTGTCACCCGGCTTGGCCGTGCCGGCTGCTGCCGCGCCAGCACCGGGAGCACCGGCCTTAGGCTTGTGGATGGTGCCCTTGATACCGTCCTTGCCTGCTTCGGTCTTGGGTTTGTCGTCCTCGGGCTTCTTGGCCGTCAACACCTTCTTCGGCGCGGACATCATGGCGCGAATCGCCGCAGCTTCAGCCTCGGCGGCCTTGCGGCGCTTTTCCAGCTCGGCTAGACGATGCTTTTCTTCGGCCTCGATATCAGCCGCCTTCACCACGCGAACAGCAGGCTTGACCTCAGGTACCTCGGCCACCGGTGCTACCGCAGGAGCCGCTGCAGCCACGGGAGCAGCTGGTTCAGGCTGTGCTGCCTCAGCGGCCGCTTCACGGGCAGCCTTTTCTCGCGCAGCCTGCTCAGCAGCTTCAGCGGCGACACGTGCTGCCTCTTCCTGCTTGAGGCGCTCTTCTTCCTCACGCAAACGTCGCTTTTCAGCCAGTTCGGCCTCTTGCTGGCGCAGCAGTTCGGCTTGTCGATTGGCTTCTTCCTCGCGGCGCACCAATTCGGCAGCATCCGCAGCAGCCTTCGCAGCCGACTCGTCGCCACCCGCCGATTCATCGCGCTTGACGAATACTCGCTTCTTGCGCACCTCCACCTGAATGGTGCGCGCCTTGCCTGAGGCATCGGCCTGCTTGATTTCGGTGGTCGACTTGCGAGTCAGCGTGATCTTCTTGCGCTCACCGGCAGCCGTGCCGTGAGCACTGCGCAGATGATCCAGCAGACGCTCCTTGTCGGCTTCCGTGAGCACATCCTCCGACGAGGCCTTGGCCACGCCAGCCGAATGAAGCTGCTCCAGCAGTGTCGCAGCCGGGCGGTTGAGTTCCGCGGCGAATTGTGCGACGGTGGTCACGGCCATTGTCTTGTCCTTGCGATGTACTTGCGGGTGCGGTGATTAACGGTATGCGTGATCGATATCAGGCGGTAAACCAGTGCTCGCGCGCCTTCATGATGAGTGCGCGCGCCTGGGCCTCGTCCACGCCAGTGATCTCGGTGAGTTCATCCACCGCCAGATCGGCGAGATCGTCGCGGGTGTGGATGCCCGAATCCGCCAAGCTGGCGATCAGCTCGGCGGTCAGGCCTTCAAGGCCGCGCAGATTTTGCGATACCGACTCGACCTCTTCTTCCTTGGCGATTTCCATCGTCAACAGCGCGTCCTTGGCACGGGTGCGCAGCTCATTGACGGTGTCCTCGTCGAATGATTCGATTTCAAGCATCTCTTGCAGCGGCACGTAGGCCACTTCTTCGAGGCTAGTGAAACCTTCGGCGATCAGGATGTCTGCCACTTCTTCGTCGACGTCGAGTTTCTCGACGAAGAGCTTGCGGGTGACGTCGGACTCCTGAGCTTGCTTCTGCTCGGACTCCTCGGCCGTCATGATGTTGATGCGCCAGCCCGTGAGCTCGGATGCCAGACGCACGTTCTGGCCTCCACGGCCGATGGCGATGGCGAGGTTTTCCTCATCAACCACCACGTCCATGGCGTGACGCTCCTCGTCTACCACGATCGATTGCACGTTCGCCGGCGCCAGCGCACCGATCACGAACTGCGCCGGGTCTTCCGACCAAAGCACGATGTCGACGCGCTCGCCAGCCAGTTCATTGGTCACGGCATTGACGCGCGAGCCGCGCACGCCGACGCAGGTACCGATCGGATCGACACGCTTGTCGTGCGAGAGCACCGCGATCTTGGCACGGGAACCCGAGTCACGAGCACAGCTCTTGATCTCCAGCAACCCTTGCTCGACTTCAGGAACTTCCTGGCGGAACAACTCGATCATGAACCCCGGCGCGCTGCGCGACAGCATGATCTGCGGGCCGCGTGCCGTGGGATCCACCTCGGCGATGTAGGCACGCACGCGGTCGCCCGATCGCAGATTCTCTTTCGGGATCATCTCGTTGCGCTTCAGGCGGCCTTCGACACGCCCGCTCTCGACGATCACATCACCCTTGTCCAGACGCTTGACGGTGCCGACGAAAATCTTTTCACCGCGAGCCAGAAAATCGTTGAGCAGTTGCTCGCGTTCGGCATCGCGGATCTTCTGCAGGATGACCTGCTTGGCGGCCTGCGCACCGATGCGCCCGATGGGCACCGACTCGACCGGCTCCTCGATGTAGTCGTCGACTTCGATATCGGCAATCTGCTCCTGCGCTTCGAACAGCAGAATCTCGGCATCCGGGATCTGCAGGCCGGCCTCGTTGGGCACCACGTGCCAGCGGCGGAAGGTTTCGTATTCACCGCTTTCGCGGTCGATCGACACCCGAATATCGACTTCTGCGCCGCCATGCAGACGCTTGGTCGCCTGAGCCAGAGCCGACTCGACAGCGCCAAAGACCACTTCGCGGTCAACGCTCTTTTCGCGCGAAATCGCATCCACCAGCATCAACAGTTCGCGGTTCATTCCTCACGACCTCCGGTTTCCTGTCCATCGCCGGACGCAGCACCCTCTTCAGCGCTGCGACCACGGCTCTTTTTGAAATTCACCACGGGCACCAAGCGTGCCTCGCGTATTTCGTCCAACGTGAAGCCAAGCACTTGGTCCTGCTTGCCATCGTTAAAAATGAGCTGCCAACCTTCGCCCTCGGCCTGCAGCACACCTCGGTACTTCTTGCGGCCTTGAAACACCAGCTTCAAGGTGATTTCGACCTCACCACCCGCAAACCGGACGAAATCGGCCGGTTTCTTGAGCGGGCGATCCAAGCCTGGTGACGACACTTCGAGCCGGCTGTAATCGCAGGCATCGACTTCCAGCACGTATTGGAGTTGCCTCGTCACCCTTTCGCAGTCGTCAACCGTGATGCTCTCACCCGGCCCGGTGTCGTAGACCTGACCTGGAATGCGGTCGATATAAATCCGCAATAGCCCATGACCACTGCGCTCGCAGTCGATCAGGTCGTATCCGAAACCTGCAACCGTCTGCTCGACACTCCTGAGCCAACTGCCGGACGGATTCACTGCAACCAGACGATCCGAATCTGCCTCTGCCGCAACCGGCGCGGGACGATCCGCGCGCCGTGCACCACGCGCACTGCGCGAGGCAGTCCGCTGTTTTGCGCTGGAATCCTTTGCGCGAGGGGGTCGAGAAGATCGCTGCATGAATGCGACCGGGCTCCTTATGCCTACGTGTTTGAGTTGACTACGCCAAAAGGCCGCGAGCAACGGCGGCCAATACAAAAGCCGTCGAGCAAAAAAAAAGGGCTGGATTGCTCCGCCCATTTTTTGCGCCAGACAGCAATGATTATATAGCGAAAACGCGATTTTAGCGTGTCAAAGCCGTTGGAGCAAGCAACATACCCGGGAATGACGACGCAGCCGACCTTCTCTGTCATGAAATCGCAAAGCGCCATGCCAAAATGGCCGGCTTGTTTCTAAGAGAGTCGGAGACGATATGGGTTTTCTAGCCGGCAAGCGGCTGCTCATCACCGGGCTGTTGTCCAACCGTTCGATAGCCTATGGCATTGCCAAGGCTTGCAGGCGCGAAGGCGCCGAGTTGGCGTTCAGCTACGTGGGAGAGCGTTTCAAGGATCGCATCACCGAATTTGCCAGGGAGTTCGACTCCGAACTGATCTTCGATTGCGACGTCGGCAGCGACGAGCAGATCAACCAGATGTTTGCCGACCTCAGCAAGACCTGGCCAACCTTCGATGGCTTTGTGCATTCGATCGGCTTTGCTCCACGCGAGGCAATCGCCGGCGACTTTCTGGAAGGCCTGACGCGCGAGAACTTCCGCATCGCGCACGATATTTCGGCCTACAGCTTCCCTGCGCTGGCCAAAGCTGCCTTTCCGCATCTGGCGCCCGGTGCCGCGCTGCTGACGCTGAGCTACATGGGCGCGGTGCGCGCCATCCCGAACTACAACACGATGGGCCTGGCCAAGGCTTCGCTTGAAGCCAGCGTGCGCTACCTGGCGCGCAGCCTGGGCCCCAAGGGCATTCGCGTCAACGGTCTGTCGGCCGGCCCGATCAAGACGCTGGCGGCGTCCGGCATCAAGGACTTCGGCAAGCTGCTCACCGCGTTCGCCGCGTCCACGCCGATCCGTCGAACGGTGACGATCGAGGACGTGGGCAACGCCGCCGCCTTCTTGCTGTCCGACTTGGCCAGCGGCATCAGCGCTGAAATCGTCTACGTTGACGGCGGCTTCAGCCACGTCGCCATTGAAGATCCTAACGCCGACAGCGACTGAGCAAGGCGCCGGCCTCTGGTTGCGCCCTGACGCGGCGGCGCCGTATCAGGCCTCGACCGGAACCGCCGCAGCCAACAGCGTCCGGGTGTAGTCGTGGCGCGGCGCCTTCAGCAGCGCCAGCGCCTCGCCCGACTCGACGATCTCCCCGCCCTTGACCACGATCACATGGTGCGCCAGGGCGGCCACCACCTCCACGTCGTGCGTGATGAGCAGATAGCTCAGACCGCGCTCGCGCTGCAGGCGTTGCAGCAGCGTCAGGATCTGCTTCTGGATCGTGACGTCGAGTGCGCTGGTGGGCTCGTCGAGCACCAGCACTTGCGGTTGCACCACCAGGGCACGCGCCAAGGCGATGCGCTGGCGCTGACCGCCCGAGAACTCGTGCGGATAGCGCTCGAGCAGCCGCGGGAATTGCGCCTCGCTCAGCCCGACCTCGGCCAGCGTGTCGAGCACCTGCTGCTGCCGCTGCGCCGCGCTCAGCTCGGCGCGATGCAGCGCCAGGCCCTCGCCCACCAGCTCGCCCACCGTCATGCGGGGCGACAGAGACGAGAACGGGTCTTGAAACACCACCTGCACGATGCGCCGCAACGGGCGGTCGGCCTTCGAGCGCCCTTGCCAGCTTTTGCCCGACACCGTGAGCCGCCCCTGGCTGGCCTGCAAACCCAGCGCGGCCAGCGCCAGGGTCGATTTGCCTGAGCCGGACTCGCCGATGACGCCCAAGGTTTGCCCGGGCGCCAGGCTGAAGTCCGCCCCCTTGAGGGCGACGAACTCGCCGCGCTGGAACCAGCCGCGCAGGCCGGGCAGCGGCGTAGGGTAGACCACGCGCAAGCCTTGCGCCGCCAGCACCGGCTGCCCGCTGGCCTGGGTGGGCACCTCGACGACGTCGAGCACGGGGCGGCTGTCGAGCAGCTTGCGGGTGTAGGGGTGCTGCGGGCGCGCGAAGACCTCGTCGACCGGCCCCTCTTCGACCAGCACGCCACGCTCCATCACGATCACGCGGTCGGCAAAACGCCGCACGAGGTTGAGGTCGTGCGTGATCATCAACACGGCCATCTGGGTCTGACGTTGCAGGTCGCCCAGCAAGCCGAGGATCTGCTGGCGCACGGTGACGTCCAACGCGGTGGTGGGCTCGTCGGCCAGCAGCAGCTTGGGGCGACAGGCCAGCGCCATCGCGATCATGGCGCGCTGGCGTTGCCCGCCGGACAGCTGGTGCGGATAGGCCCGCGCACGCCGCTCGGCCTCGGTGATGCCGGTGCTGGCCAGCAGCTCGACCGCGCGCTGCCAGGCCTCGGCGCGGGATACCCGCTGATGCAGCTCGACCACCTCAGCGATCTGGTCGCCGATGGCGAACAGCGGGTTGAGCGCCGTCATCGGCTCCTGGAAGATCGTGGCCACGTCCTGACCGCGCACGCCTTGCAGCTCGCGCTCAGACAGCTTCAGCAGGTCGTGACGCCCCCGTCGCTGAGCCGTCTGACCAAATTCGAAATGTGCCGAGCCGCTCACCTGCGCCTGCGGCACCAGCTTGAGCAGGCTCAGCGCCGAGATCGTCTTGCCGGAGCCCGACTCGCCGACCAGCGCCACCTTCTCGCCGGCGCGCAGCACGAAGCTGATGCCGTGCACCACCTCTTTGGTGCCGAAGCGGATGCGCAGGTCGCGCACGTCGAGCAGCACCTCACGCGACGCGTCGTTCATGCTTCGACCTCCTTGCGCGGGTCGAGGGCATCGCGCAGCGCGTCACCCATGAAGGTGAGCAGCAGCAGCGTGACGACCAGCACGCCGAAGGTGGACAGCGAGATCCACCACGCATCGATGTTGTTCTTGCCCTGCGACAGCATCTCGCCGAGGCTGGGGGTGTCGGGCGGCACGCCGAGGCCCAGGAAGTCGAGCGAGGTGAGTGCGACGATGGCCGCGCTCATGCGGAACGGCAGGAAGGTGACCACCGGGGTCAGGCTGTTGGGCAGCACGTGGCGCCAGATGATCTGCCCGCTCGACAGGCCCAGCGCGCGCGCCGAGCGCACGTAATCGAGCTGGCGGTTGCGCAGGAATTCGGCGCGCACGTAGTCCGACAAGCCCATCCAGCCGAACAGGCTGAGCAGCAGCAACAGCAGGCCGACGCTGGGGCTGAAGATGGCGGCGAAGATGATGAGCAGATAGAGCTCGGGCATCGAGCCCCAGATCTCGATGAAGCGCTGAAAAAGCAGATCGGTCTTGCCGCCGAAGTAGCCCTGCACCGCGCCGGTGGCCACGCCGACCACCACGCCGATCAGCGTGAGCGCGATGCCGAACAGCGCCGAGATGCGAAAGCCGTAGATGAGCCGCGCCAGCACGTCGCGCCCCCGGTCGTCGGTGCCCAGCCAGTTGTCGGCCGACGGCGCAGCCGGGTTGGGCGATTTGCCGAAGTAGTTGATCGTCTTGTGGTGGTAGCGGTTGGGGGCGTAGAGCGCCCAATTGCCGGGCCGCTTGAATTGCTCGGCGATGAACGGGTCGAGGTAATCGGTGGGCGTGGTGAAGTCGCCGCCGAAGGTGGTCTCGGGCAGGTTTTGCACCAGCGGCACGTACCAGTGGCCGCTGTAGCGCACCAGCAAGGGCCGGTCGTTGGACACGAGCTCGGCCCCGAGGCTGATGAGCACCAGCGCGCAAAAAGCAATGAAGCTCCAGTAGCCCAGACGGTGCTGCTTGAAGCGCAACCAGATGCGCCGCGAGGGCGACACGGGCAAGGCCGGCGCGGGAGCCGCAGAGGCGACAGCGGCGGCAGTGGCGACAGTGGAATCGTGCGAGGCAACGGCCATGGCGCTCAATCGAATTTCACGCGCGGGTCGACCCACACGTAGCACAGGTCGCTGATCAGCTTGGTCACCAGGCCGATCAGGGTGAAGAGATACAAGGTGCCGAGCACCACCGGGTAGTCGCGCCGGATGACCGACTCGTAGCTCAGCAGGCCCAGGCCGTCGAGCGAGAACAGGGTCTCGATCAGCAGCGAGCCGGTGAAGAAGGCGCCGATGAACGCTGCCGGAAAGCCGGTGACGATGGGGATGAGCGCGTTGCGGAACATGTGCTTCCAGAGCACGCTGCGCTCGTCCAGCCCCTTGGCCCGCGCGGTGAGCACGTATTGCTTGCGGATCTCGTCCAGGAAGGCGTTCTTGGTCAGCATCGTGATCACGGCAAAGCTGCCGGCCACGCTGGCGGTGACGGGCAAGGCGATGTGCCAGAGGTAGTCCACCACCTTGGCGCCCCAGCTGAGCTGGTCCCAATTGGGCGAGGTGAGCCCGCGCAGCGGGAACCACGACAAGAAGCTGCCGCCCCCGAACAGCACCAGCAGGAACACGCCCAGCACGAAGCTCGGGATCGCGTAACCGACGAGCACGATCAGGCTGGTGACGGCATCGAAGCGCGAGCCGGCCCGCACGGCCTTGGCGATGCCCAGCGGCACCGAGATGAGGTAGCTGAGGAAGAAGGTCCACAGGCCCAGCGTGATCGACACCGGCATCTTGCTTTTGACCAACTGCCAGACGTCTTCGTGGTGGAAGAAGCTCTGGCCCAGGTCGAACCGGGCGAAGGACTTGAGCATCAGCCAGTAGCGCACCGGCGCGGGCTTGTCGAAGCCGTAGAGCTTCTTGATGTCTTCGACCAGCGCCGGGTCCACGCCCTGACGGCCGCGGTAGCCACCGGTGCGCGCAGCAGCGGCTTCGCCCCCGGCGTTGTGGCCTTCGAGCTGCGAGACCATCTGCTCGACCGGACCACCGGGCACGAACTGAATCACCACGAAGGTGAGCGTGAGCACGCCCAACAAGGTGGGGATCATCAACAGCAAACGGCGCAGGATGTAGGCCAGCATGATCAGCGACTCCACCAGGTGTCGAGCACCCAACTTTCGGGCTGGTAGTAGCGCGGCGTGACGGGCGGTTGCTCGAAGCGACCCGCTCGGTAAGCCACGCGATGCACCGGCGAATACCAGTGCGGCACCATGTAATAGCCGTAGCGCAGCACGCGGTCGAGCGCCCGGCAGGCGGCCACGAGTTGTGGCCGGTTGGTGGCGGCCAGCACCTTGTCGATCAGCGCATCGACGACCGGGTTGGCCACCCCGCCGAGGTTGGACGAGCCCGGCGTGGCGGCGGCGTGCGAGTCGAAATGCAGACGCAGCTCCGAGCCCGGCACGGTGGAGCCCATCACGCGGCTGCTGATCATTTCGAACTCGAACGCCTTGATGCGTTTTTCGTAGAGCGCGAAGTCGATCACCCGGTAGCTGGCCTGGATGCCCAGCTTGCCCAGCGTGGCGATGTAAGGCGTGATCACGCGCCCCATGCCGCCCGAGTTGTCGAGAAACTCGATCGTGAATGGCTCGCCCTGGGCATTGCGCAAGGCGCCGTCGCGATAAGTCCAGCCGGCCTGGGCGAGCAGGTCGCGCGCCTGCCGCAGGTTGGCCCGCAGCGAGCCGGGCGGCGCCGTGCTGGGCGATGCGGGCACGGCTTCGGTGAACACCTGGGGTTGGAGTTGCCGACGCAGCGGCTCCAGCAAGGCCAGCTCGTCGGGCCCCGGCAGGCCCTTGGCTTCGAAATCGCTGTTGGTGAAGTAGCCGCTCAAGCGGGTGTAGGCGCCGTAGAACAGCTGCCGGTTCATCCACTCGAAGTCCATCGCCAGGCCGATGGCGCGGCGCACGCGGGGGTCGGTGAACTTGGGCAGCCGGGTGTTGAAGATGAAGCCCTGGAAGCCGACGGCATTGCCGTGCTGCCACTCGCGCTTGATCAGCTCGCCACTGTTGAACTTGCCGCCCTGATACGAGCGCGCCCACTCCTTGGCGCTGAAGGCCTGGATCAGGTCGAACTCGCCAGCCTTGAAGGCCTCGAACGCGGCGGTGTTGTCCTTGAAGAGCTGGTAGGTGATGTGCTCGAAGTTGTATTGCCCCTTGCGCACGTTGAGGTTGCGTGCCCAGTAGCGCGGGTCGAGGTCGTAGGTGATGTCCTTGCCCAGGTTGACGCGGCCCACGCGATACGGGCCGGAGCCGATGGGCACGTCCATCACGATCTGGTCGAGCGGGCGGGGCTGGCCGTTGACCTGCCCCCACTTGCGGCTGAACACCGGCAGGCCGCCCACGATCAGCGGCAGCTCGCGGCTGTCGGACTTGAATTCGAAGCGGATGCGGTGGTCGTCCAGCACCTCGGCGCGCGCCACATCGGCCAGGTAGGCGCGGTATTGCGGTGCGGCCTCCTTGCTGGCGAGCTTGTCGAACGAATGCTTCACGTCGGCGGCCAGCACGGGGTCGCCGTTGTGAAAGCGCGCCTGAGGGTTGAGGTGGAAGACCACCGAGCGGTGGTCGGGGGCCACCTGCACGTCGTCAGCCAGCAGGCCGTAGGCGGTGGCGGGCTCGTCGAAGTTGCCGGTGAGCAAGGTGTCGAACAGCAGGCCTTCGAGGCCCGGCGGCTCGGTGCCCTTGAGCGTGAACGGGTTGTATTTGTCGAAGCTGCTGGCGATGGTGGGGGCCACCAGGGTGATGGTGCCGCGCTTGGGGGCCGCCGGGTTGACGTAGCCGAAGTGGTCGAACCCCGCCGGGTATTGGATGTCGCCAAACTGGGCGTAGGCATGTGCGCCATACGCCGCACCGGCCCCACCGAACCACGCCAACACGCACCACGAGCTGCCCAGCAGCATCGACCCAAGCCTTTTCATGGCGGTGGATTCTGCCCGATCGAGCCTGGCGACAGGCCCAGATTTCGGGCGCGGCTCATGCGGAAAAACGCGGCACGGCGGCCATCAGCGTGCGGGTGTAGTCGTGCTGCGGCTGCTGCAACACGCGCCGCGCCTCACCAGCCTCGACGATCTGCCCTTGCCGCATCACGGCCACCGTGTCGGCCAGGTATTCGACCACCGCGATGTTGTGCGTGATGAACAAGTAGCCCAGGCCGCGCTCGGCCTGCAGCTCGCGCAGCAGATTCAATATTTGCGCCTGCACCGACACGTCGAGCGCCGAGGTCGGCTCGTCGCACACCAGCACGCGAGGCTCGACCGCCAAGGCGCGCGCAATGGCAATGCGCTGGCGCTGCCCGCCTGAGAACTCATGTGGATAGCGCTGCAGCGCATCGGGCCGCAAGCCTACGCGGTCGATCAGCTGGCGCAAGCGGGCCAACCGCTCGGCCACCGACCACGCCGGACGCAGGCTGCGCATGCCCTCTTCGAGAATTTCTTGCACGGGCAAGCGCGGGTTGAGCGAGGCAAACGGGTCCTGGAACACCATCTGGATGGCGCGGCGTGCCTCGTGCAAGGCGGCGGGCGGCGCGGTCAACAAGTCCTGCCCGCCCGAGCCGGGGGCCGACCACACCACCTGCCCGCTGACCTCGGCCTTGCCGCGCAGCAGTTGCATCACCGCCCGCCCCAGGGTGGACTTGCCGCAACCCGACTCGCCCACCAGCGCGAGCGTCTGCCCGGCACGCACCTGCAGCGACACGCCATCGACAGCGGTGTAGCCCTCGGCAGCCCGCCACCAGCGCCCACCGCGCGCCGCGTAGCGCACGCGCAGATCGCGCACGTCAAGCAAGACTTCGGCCTCGCCCGCCGCCGGCGCCATCGACTCGACGGCCGGCGGCGCAGCCCGATCCAGCAGCGCCGTGATGGGGAAGAAGCACCGCACCGCATGGTCGGCGGCCCGCTCCGCACTGACGAGCTCAGGCGCCTCTTGCGCACAACGCGACTGCGCCGCAGCACAACGCGGCGCAAAGCGACAGCCGGCAAACCGTTGCGACAACGGCGGCACGCTGCCCGGGATCGCCGTGAGCGCCGCGCCACGCTTGCGGCTGTCGGGCAGCGCTTGCAGCAACACTTGGGCGTAGGGGTGACGCGGCTGGGCAAAGAAGGCATCAGCCGGCGCGACCTCGACGATCTGCCCGGCGTACATCAGGGCCACCCGGTGCGCCATGCCCGCCACCACGGCCAGGTCGTGCGTGATCAGCAGCAGCCCCAGCCGGCGCTCGCGCTGCAGGCCCTGGAGCAGATCCAGGATTTGCTGCTGGATCGTCACGTCCAACGCCGTGGTGGGCTCGTCGGCCACCAAGAAATCGGGCTCGGCCGCCAGCGCCATGGCGATCATCACGCGCTGCTTTTGCCCGCCGCTGAGCTCGAAGGGGTAGCTGTCGATGCGCCGCTCGGGCTCGGGGATGCCCACGCGCCGCAGCCATTCGATAGCCCGCTCGCGTGCCGCCCGGCCTCTGCAATCGGTGTGGGCCTCGATGGCCTCGACGATCTGCTCGCCCACCCGCATCACCGGGTTCAGGCTGGTCGAGGGCTCCTGAAAGATCATGCCGATGCGCCCGCCCCGCACGCGGCGCATGGCCGACTCGGGCAAGGCCAGGGTGTCGATCGTCTGCCCCGGCGCCTCGGCATCGTCTGCCGCGCTCAAGCGCACGGCGCCGCCGGTGATGCGGCCGTTGTCGGGCAGCAGGCGCATCAAGGCCAGCGCCGTCATGCTCTTGCCGCAACCCGATTCGCCCACCAGGGCAAAAGTCTCGCCGCGCTCGATGGCCAGCGTGAGGCCGTCGAGCGCCTGCACGAGGCCGGCGTCGGCATCGAGGGTGACTTGCAAGTCTTGGGCGCTCAGCATGAGGCCCCCTTGCTGCGCCCACGAGGCCGGAAGCGCCGGGCGCGCGGGTCGAAGGCATCACGCACGCCGTCGGCAAACAGGTTGGCGGCCAGCACGATGGTGACCATGAAGCCGAAGGCCGAGGCGAAGCTCCACCACACCACGGGGTCGCGGCTCATTTCTTTGCGCGCCAGGTTGATCATGCCGCCGAAGCTGTTCATTGATGGATCGACGCCCACCCCCACGTAGGACAGCACCGCCTCGTAGAGGATGAGCGACGAAAAATCGAGCACGGTGACGATGAGCACGAGGTGCGCCACGTTGGGCAGCAGGTGCCGCAGCATGATGCGCGCCGGCCCCACACCGAAGGCGGCGGCGGCTTGCACGTAGTCGAGCTCGCGCAGCTTGAGCACCTCGCCGCGCAACAGGCGGCACAGCCCCGCCCAGCCGGTGGCGCCCAGCACCACGCACAGCAAGAAGAGCTTCAGGTCAGACCGCTCGGCAGCCGTCTCGAACAGGTCGGGGTGCTGGTCCAGAAAGACCTGCACCATCAGCACGCAGGCCGCGATCAGCAGCACATTGGGCACCGACGACAGCACGGTGTAGACGTACTGAATCAACTCGTCGACCCAGCCCCCGAAGTAGCCGGCCATCACCCCCAAGCCCACCGCCAGCGGCAGCGTGGCCACGGTGGCCAGCGAGCCGATCACGAAGGCGGTGCGGATGCTCTTGAGCGATTGGTACAGCACGTCGTTGCCGGTGGTGTCGGTGCCCAGCACGTGATAGCCGCCCGACAAGGCCGCCGCCACGCCAGCCAGCAGGGCCAGCGCGCTGAACGTGAGCCAGGCCGCTCGCCAGGGCACGGCGCCCTCGCCTCGCCAACCACGACGCGCCGCGTCCACCCACGAGATACCTTGGCGACGAGCCCCGGCCGCCGCCATCACGACGCCCACCACGGCCGACGCCAGCCCGCCGCCGAGCAGCCCCTGCAGCACGCGGGTCAGCACGTCGGCGCCCCACTGCCGAGCGGGGTCGGCGAGATGCGCCCCGCCGTGCTTCAGGCGTGGGGCCACCCGGCTGGTGACGCCGTTGGCGGTGACCGACTCCTTGGTGAAGCTCTCCACCGCCAGGGGGCGCGAGTAGGTGACCTCGCGCGAGGCGATCAGGCCGCTCAGCGCGGCGTCGAGCAGCGACTGGGTGCGGGTATCGAAAGCCGCGGCAGCCCCGGGGGTGCTCGACAGACGCAAACGGTAGTGGATGCTGTCTGCCAGGGTGATCAGCAGGCAGACCGCCAGCACCACCGTGGCGCTCAAGGCAGCGGCGTCGCCCCACACCTTGCGCCAGCTGCTGCGCAGCACCGGGCTGCGCGCCACGGCCACGGCGTAGCCCAGCAGCGCGGCGGCCATCAGCCAGATGGCAGCGTCCGTCCAGAGCCAGACCAATCGCGGTGCGTTGTGCCACATCGTCGTCACCCGCTCAAGCCAGCCGCACGCGCGGGTCGGCCCAGGTGTAGGCCAGGTCGATCAGCACGTAGCTGGCGATGTAGAGCAAGGAGCCCAAGAAGACCATGGTGCGAACCACCGCGAAGTCCTGCTTGGTGATGGCGTCGATCACGTAGGCGCCCAGGCCCGGCAGGCCGAAGAAGCTCTCGAAGACCAGGCTGCCGAGAAAGACGTAAGGCAGGTAGGACCCCGCGCTGGTGATGATCGGGATCAGCGCGTTGCGCAGCACGTGGCGACGCAGCACGCGGCCCTCGGCCAGGCCCTTGGCCCGCGCGGTGCGGACGTAGTCCTTGCCCAGCTCTTCAAGCAGCATGGCGCGGTACAAGCGGGCCTCGCCGCCCAACCGCGCCAGCAGCGACAGGCTGATCGGCAAGGCCAGAAACTTCACCGCCTCCCACCCCGGCACGTAGCCCGAGATGGGCACGAGCCGCAGCACGCGCGAGAACAGCAGCTGCCCGACGATGATGTAGAACAGGCTCGATATCGACAGCATCACCACGCACAGCACCACGCCCCAGAAGTCGAGCCGCGTGCGCCGGAACAGCACCAGCAGCAGCGCGAACGCCACGCTCGCCAGCACCTGCAACGCAAACAGCGGCAAGGCCAGCTTGAGGCTCACGCCCATGCGCTGCGCCACCTCGGCGCCGATGTCGCCAGCGCTTTCGCTGTCCGAGCGGCCGAAGCGCAGCGTGAAGAGCGACACCGAGCGATCCCAGAAGATGGTGTCGGTGAGCTGCGCCCTGCCCATGCGGGACGCGTTCCAGTACAGCGGTTTGTCGTAGCCGCGCTCAGCCTTCCATTTGTCGATGGTGTCTTGCTTGACGTACTTGCCGCCGATGTTGAGCCGCGCCATGTCGTCGGGCGTGTTGACAGTGAAGAACAGGAAGAAGGTGGCGAGGTTCACGCCCACCAGCACGAGCGCGCCATAGAGCACGCGACGCAGCAAGAAGATCGACATCGCTCGCCCCCTCATCCCTGCACCGCCTGGCCGCGTGCGTCCAGCCGCTCTTGCAGACGATAGCGGCGCACGGCCCACGCCACGCCGCCCGCCAGCATCAGCCCGGCCACCACCACCGGCCACCAGACCGGGCGGTTCCACTCGGCCTGCCGCGCCTGGCGCTCGGCCACGTCCAGCCGCAGATAGCGGCCGTGGTCGCGCACCATCAGCGAGGGCTTCGAGTTGTGCACCCAATGCTGCACCGCCGCCGACGCGAACGGGAAGTAGCCAAAGCTCCACGGCGCGTCTTGCTGGGCCAGCCGCACCATGCGGTCGATCGCGGCCTGCTTGGCGGGGCCGTCGTCCATCAGGCGCAGTTGCTCGAACAGGCGGTCGAACTCGGGGTTGGCATAGTTGGCATAGCCCTCGCCATCGTGGCCGGTCTTGCCGTTGGGGCCGTAGAGCAAGGCCAGGAAGTTCTCGGCGTCCGGGTAGTCGGCGATCCAGCCCGACATGTAGACCTGGTAGGCGCCCTTGCGCACCTTGTCTTGAAACTGGTTGTTGTCGGTGGCGCGCACTTCGAGCTGGATGTCGATCTTGGCGAACTGCCGCACCATCCAGTCGATCTCGGCCTTGCGCTCGGGCGTGGGCAGTTGGTAGAAGTCGTAGTTCAGCACCAGCGGGCGGCCGGTGCGGGCATCGCGCCCGTTCGGGTAGCCGGCCTCGGCCATCAGGCGCTTGGCGTCGTCGATCGGGCGGCGCTCGACGCGGCCGTTCACCACCCGATGCGTCACCGGGTTCACGCCGGCCAGCGTGCCCTCGCGCGAGCCGAACAAGGCCTGGGGCAACGGGCTCATGGCCGCCACGCCCGCCTTGGTCGGGAAGATCTTCGAATATTCCTCCCAGTCGATCGCAATCGAGATGGCCTGGCGCAGCTTGCGGTGGCGCGCCTGCTCGTCAGGCGTGTGCCCCTGGCCGACCACCGGGTCGAGCATGTTGAAGCCGATGGTGTAGGCGTCGACCCCGCTTTGCCGGTCGAGCCGAAAGCCCTTGGCTTCGTACTCGCGGCGCGTGGCCTCGGAGTCCTGCATGGCCACCAGATAGTCCATGCCCGTATCGGTGCGTTCGAACACCTCGACGTCGTAATAGCCCTGGCGGAACTTGGCGCGCTGCGGCACGGCCTCGCGCTCCACGGTGGACACCAGCGTGTCGATGAACGGCGTGCGCTTGCCGCAGTCGTCGAGCCGCCCGGCTGCCCGGTCTGCCGGCTCGCCCTCGCAGGGGTAAGGCTCGCCCCGGTAGTTGGGGTTGCGCTTCATGACGTGGCGCCGGTCTTTGACGAACTCGACCATCATGTAGGGCCCGGTGCCCACCGGCCAGCGGTCGAGCGTCAAGCCGGCCAGGGCCATGCCCGGCTGTGCGTAGAAGGCATCGGCCTCCCACGGCATGGGGGCCAGAAAGCTCATCGCCATCCAGTAGTTCCACTGCGGGTACTTGCCCTTGATGCGGATGCGCAGCAGGTATTTTTCAGGCGCCGACACCCCGGCCAGCGGCCAGCGGCGAAAGTCGAGAAACGGCTTGTCGAGCCGCGTGGGGTCGAGCCCGGCCTGCAGCTTGGCGTCTTCACGCTTCACGAGATCGCGGTAGGCCTGCAAGCCCACGATGTGCTCGGCAAAGATCGATGCCACCGGCGCGGTGATGCGCGTGGTGGCCTGACGCTTGATGGCGTACACATAGTCTTCAGCCACCAGTTCGCGGGTGGCTTGCTGATCAAACTCCAGCGGCGAGGTACGCGCGCCGAGCTCGCCCGGCTGCATGGCGTGGTAGCGGTAGCGGCCCTGGGCATCGCGCGCAAAGCACGGGTGCGGCTGGTACAGGATGCCGGGCTTGAGGCGAACGTCGTAGACGCTCTCGGCGATCTGCTCGGCGGGCGCGTCATCGGGCAGCGGTTGGCCCGCCCGGTCAAGGTAGCGCGGCTTGGCCACGGCCTCCGCCGTCTTGCCGATCAGCTCATAAGGCCGCTTGAGGTAGTGGTAGCCGTAGGGCGGCTCGTAGATCTGATAGGTGTAGGGCGTGTCCTGCCCCCAGTACGACGCCACCGGGTCGAGATGGCGCGGCGAGCTTTCCACCACGGCCGAGTACAAGGTGTTCTCGGCCGCCGCGCCAGCCGGCCAGGGGCTGTTGTTGCAGGCGGCCAGCGCGAGGCTCGTCAGGGCTGCAAGGGCTAACCTCCCCGCGGCGCCACGTCGCCACCACCGCATCGTCACGCCGCGCCCGGCCCCGTGCTGCAAGTTACCACCCGATGAGCACGTCTTTCCCGAACACGGCCAGGTCAACGCGGCGGCCTTGCGGCAGGCACACCTTGATCGGGCCATGGCCGTGCGGCAAGCCGGTCAGGATGGGCGTCTTGCTCACCGAGCGCAGGTGCGCCACGGCCGTCTTCAAGTTGTAGCCCCGGTCGAGTGGCGACTTGCGCCAGCCGGTGAAGTCGCCCAGCAGCACCGCCTTTTGGGCGCCCAGCACGCCGGCCTGATGCAGCTGCAGCAGGTTGCGCTCGACGCGATACGGGTGCTCGTTCACGTCCTCCAGAAAGAGCACCCCGCCCTTGACGCGCGGAAAGTGCGGCGTGCCCAGCAGCGAGCACAGCACCGTGAGGTTGCCACCCCACAGCAGGCCGCGCGCCTCCAGGCCGTCGAAGCCGGCTTCGGTGCGAAAGCCCACGCCTTCAAGTTCGCCGCGCATGGCTTCGAGAAAGCAATCGCGCGTCACCTCTTCGACGCCACCGTCCTCGTCGGTGCGGCCGAAGTCGTCGCAGGCCATCGGGCCGGCCCACAGCGCGCCCTCGGCGTGGCCCGCCTTGGGGTCGCCCGCCGCGCCGTGCGCCAAGGCCGCCAGCTGGAACATCGTGAGGTCGCTGTGCCCCACCCAGCGCGTGCCGCGCTCGACGCTGCGGCGAATGCGCTTCCAGTCGATCTGATCGAGCAACCGCGAGTGGCCGTAGCCGCCGCGCGAAGCCAGCGCCACCGTCGGTGCCGCGTCGGCAAGGCGGTGGATGGCGTCGAGGCGGCTGGCGTCGTCGCCCGCGAAACGCTGGGCACGGGCCTTGGCGGACTCGTCGAGTGCAGCGTCAAGACCGTGCTCGCGCAAGCGCTTGGCGGCGCGCTGCAAGGCGGCGGCCTGGGCGACCACGCCGGCGGGGCTGTAGATGGTCAACGATGGGGTTGACGGGGGTGTCGTCGGCGCAGAGGCCGGAGCGGTAGAGCGCTTGCTTGGCATGGCCGCGATATTAGGCCAAGCCACTCGATTTCAGATGCGATTGGACGCGTTCAGCCCGGCTTCGCAAGGTCATCGACCACCAAACCGACGGGGATCACGTCCGCGATGTCGGGCACGCTGTGGGGGTCGATGGGGTGGATCACCTCGGGCACGGCCTGACGTGTGCGGCGCTGGGCACGCAATTGCTCGCGGCGCTCGGCGAAGAAGCCTCGCAGCATGGCCGCGCTCGCATCAGCCAAGCACCCGCCGACGATCTCGGTGTGGTGGTTGAGCTGCTTGTTGCCAAACAGGTCGATCACCGAGCCCGCCACGCCGGTCTTGGGGTCGTAGGCAGCAAACACCACGCGCTTGAAGCGGGCATGCATCAGCGCCATGGCGCACATCGCGCAGGGCTCCAGCGTCACGTAGAGCTCGCACTCGGGCAGGCGGTAGTTTTCAACCAGTTGCGCCGCGTGGCGCAGGGCCACGATCTCGGCGTGCGCCGTGGGGTCGTGCGTGGTGATCGGGCGGTTGTAGCCGGTGGCCAGCACCTGCCCGCCGCGCATGATCACCGCCCCCACCGGCACCTCGCCTACCAACCAGGCGTTTTGCGCCTGGTCCAGCGCGATGCGCATGGCGTATTCGTCTGCCGGGGTGATCACACTCATGCTGCGGCGCTGCTTACTTCGATTGCTGATCGATCTGCTCGGTGCGCTGCTGCGACATTTGGTTCAAGGTGTCGCGCACCTGCTCTTGCACCTGACGCGACTGCTCGGCCACATTGGCCGGCGCCGACGCTGCCGATGCCGCAGGCAAGCCCGCCACCGCAGGAACCTGGATCGACTGCGCGGCCTGCAACTGATGCTTGGCCAGTATCAGCACGATGGCCAGTACCACCAACAAGCCCACAAGACCGAAAACAGCGCGCATGGTTTGCTCCTGATCACTCCCACTCGATGGTGGCGGGGGGTTTGCTCGACACGTCGTAGGTCACGCGGTTGATGCCGCGCACCTCGTTGATGATGCGGCTCGACGTCTTCTTGAGCAGGCTGTAGGGCAGCTCGGCCCAGTCGGCCGTCATGAAGTCGCTGGTCTGCACGGCGCGCAGCGCGACCACGTAGTCGTAGGTGCGGCCGTCGCCCATCACGCCCACGCTCTTGACCGGCAAGAAGACGGTGAACGCTTGCGAGGTGAGGTCGTACCAGCTCTTGCCCGAGTGGGGCTCGATGGTGGAGCGCAGTTCTTCGATGAAGATGGCATCGGCGCGGCGCAGCAGCTCGGCGTAGTCCTTCTTCACTTCACCCAGGATGCGAACGCCCAGGCCCGGACCCGGGAAGGGGTGGCGGTAGACCATCTCGGGCGGCAGGCCCAGGGCCACGCCCAGCTCGCGGACTTCGTCCTTGAACAGCTCGCGCAACGGCTCCAGCAGCTTCAGGCCGAGTTGCTCGGGCAGACCGCCCACGTTGTGGTGGCTCTTGATGGTGGTGGCCTTCTTGGTCTTGGTGCCGCCGCTCTCCACCACGTCGGGGTAGATGGTGCCTTGCGCCAAAAAGGTCGCGCCTTTGACGGCGCGACTCCCGTTCTCGCCCTTGTGGCCCTGGCCACTCGCCTTGAGCTTCTCGGCCTCGGCCTTGAACACGTCAACAAACAGACCGCCGATGATCTTGCGCTTGCGCTCGGGGTCGGTCACGCCGGCCAGCTGTCCGAGGAACAGCTCGCTGGCATCGACGCGAATCACCTTGGCGTGCAGCTTGCCGGCAAACATGTCCATCACCATGTCGCCTTCGTTCAGGCGCAGCAGGCCGTGATCAACGAACACGCAGGTGAGCTGGTCGCCAATCGCGCGGTGGATCAGCGCGGCGGCCACGGACGAATCGACGCCACCCGACAGGCCAAGGATGACTTCTTCATCGCCCACCTGCTCGCGGATCTTCGCCACGGCTTCTTCGATGTAGTTGCCCATGACCCAGTCGCCCTTGCAACCGGCGATGTCGCGCACGAAGCGCGTCAGCATGGCGTGGCCCTGCACGGTGTGCGTGACCTCGGGGTGGAACTGCACCGCGTAGTAGCGCTTGGCCTCGTTGGCCATGCCGGCGATCGGGCAGCTGGGCGTGGACGCCAGCAGCTCGAAGCCCGGCGGCAGCGCGGTGACCTTGTCGCCGTGGCTCATCCAGACCTTGAGCATGTCGTGCCCTTCGGCGCTGTGGAAGTCGGCGATGCCCTTGAGCAGCGCGGTCGCGCCGTGCGCGCGCACCTCGGCGTAACCGAACTCGCGGGTGTCGCTCCAGTCGACCTTGCCGCCCAGCTGCACCGCCATGGTCTGCATGCCGTAGCAGATGCCGAGCACGGGCACGCCCGCGCCCCACACGGCTTGCGGCGCGCGCAGTTCGTGGTCTTCGTAGGTGCTGGCGTGGCTGCCCGACAGGATGATGCCCTTGGGGTTGAACGACTTGATGAAGTCATCCGACACGTCGTTGGGGTGGATCTCGCAATAGACGTGCGCCTCGCGAACGCGACGGGCAATCAGCTGCGTGACCTGGGAGCCGAAATCGAGGATGAGGATCTTGTCGTGCATGTTCGGGCTTTGAGCTAGAAAGGTTCAACCTGCCGTGTGAGCCGGCGCGGCGTGGTGGTGGTGTTCGTTCGAAAAATGCCGCACGGCAAACACCGTGGCCAAGCCTTGCAGCAGGGCACAGAAATAAAACGGCATGCCGATGCGCCAGTCGCCATGCGGCAAGTGCGACACGCGCGCCATGAGCGGCGCGCCGATCATCGGCCCCAGCACCGCCGCCACGCTGTTGACCGACGACACGGCCCCCATGCTGCGGCCCTGGCTGCGGGCATCGGCGGCGTTCGACACCATGCCTTGAATGGTCGGGTTGACGGCATAACCCATCAGGTTGGCGGCGATCACCACGTACATCATCCAGCCCTCTGGAACCAGCCCGTAGCAGGCGTAGGCCAGGGTGGACGACACCAACCCGATGAGTGCCAGCTTTTGCACGCGGATGTATTTATGCATCTGGCGCAGCAAACCGCCCTGCACCACCACAGCCATCAGGCCCACGGCGAACAGCGACCAGCCGTTCTCGCGCGGCCCCCAGCCGAACTTGAAGTGGTTGTAAAGCACCCAAGCGCTGTGCAGCGTGTACTGAGCCAGCGCCGAAAAACCGATCACCGCAATCAGGCTGCCCACGCCCTTGAGTTGAGTGAGCTGCATCAAGGCCGAGAACGGATTGGCCGACGTCCAGCGAAACGCGTGGCGCTTCTCTACCGGCAGCGATTCAGGCAACACGAAGTAGCCGTAGAGCCAGTTCAACAGAGCCAGCACGCCCGCCGCGTAAAACGGCAGATGGACATTGCGGTCGCCCAGCAAGCCTCCCGCCACCGGCCCCAGGATGAAGCCCAGACCGAACATCGCGCCCAACATGCCGTAGTTCTTGGCGCGGTCTTGCGGCGGCGTGATGTCAGCCACGTAGGCGTTGGCCACGGCGATGTTCGAGTACATCAGGCCGCCAACCAGGCGCACCGCGATCAGCATGGCCAGGCTGGTGGCCATGGCCGTGACAAAGAAGTTGAGCGCCACCGCCAGCAGGCCGATCAGCAACACGCGACGCCGCCCGTAGCGGTCGGACAACGCTCCCAGGATCGGCGCGCCAACAAATTGCGCGGCGGCAAAGGCCACCATCACCGCCCCGTAGGCCTGCGACTGCTCGGCCGGCGACTGGGTGAAACGCCCCACCAGCATCGGCAGCACCGGCACGATCAGGCCGATCGAGATCATGTCGATCAGCACGGTCAGCATGATGAACATCATGGCCGGCTGACGCGGTGCGGGTGCGGCGACGGCGAGGTTGGCAGGGGCACTCACAAACGACTCCTGAAATTGCGAACCGCGCGTTCCAGCGATCAGCCAAAACGCGCGGTCAGGCCCGACGGGCTAGCGGATGGATCTCACTCCAGCCGGTAGTTGGGCGCTTCCTTGGTGATCTGCACGTCGTGCACATGGCTTTCGCGAATGCCCGCCGTGGTGATCTCGACGAACTCGGCGCGCTCGTGCATGTCGGCGATCGTGGCGCAACCGCAGTAGCCCATCGAAGCCCGCAGGCCACCGGCCATCTGGAACAGGATGGTCACGACCGAGCCCTTGTAAGGCACGCGCCCCTCGATGCCCTCGGGCACGAGCTTGTCGGCGCCCGGGTGGGTGGCTTCGTCGTTTTCCTGGAAGTAGCGGTCGGCCGAACCGGCCTTCATGGCGCCGATAGAGCCCATGCCGCGGTAGCTCTTGTAGCTCCGCCCCTGGTAGAGGATGACTTCGCCCGGCGCTTCTTCGGTACCCGCGAACATGCCGCCCATCATGACCGTGCTGGCACCCGCAGCGATGGCCTTGGAGATGTCACCCGAGTAGCGAATGCCGCCGTCCGCGATCAGCGGAACGCCGGTGCCCTTGAGCGCCGTCGCCACGCTGTCGATGGCCATGATCTGCGGCACGCCCACGCCCGCCACGATACGGGTCGTGCAGATGGAGCCCGGTCCGATGCCGACCTTGACCGCGTCTGCCCCGGCCTCGACCAGAGCCAGCGCCGCCGCGCCGGTGGCGATGTTGCCGCCGATCACGTCAACCTGCGGGAAGTTTTTCTTGACCCAGCGCACGCGCTCGATCACGCCGGAGCTGTGGCCGTGCGCGGTGTCCACCACGATGGCGTCGACGCCGGCCTTGACCAGCAATTCGACGCGTTCCTCGGTGCCCTCGCCAACACCGACGGCCGCGCCGACGCGCAGCTTGCCTTGTGCATCACGGGCCGCTTTCGGGAAGCTGCTCTGCTTGGTGATGTCCTTCACCGTTGCCAGGCCGCGCAATTCGAATGCGTCGTTGACGACCAGCACGCGCTCCAGCTTGTGCTTGTGCATCAGCGCCTTGGCCTCGTCGGGCGCGAAGCCTTCGCGCACCGTGACCAGGCGCTCGCGCGGGGTCATGATGTCGCGCACCGGGGCGTCGAGACGGGTCTCGAAGCGCAGGTCGCGCGCCGTGACGATGCCCACCACCTTGCCGTTCTCGACCACCGGGAAGCCCGAAATGCCATGCTGCTGGCTCAGCGCGATCACGTCGCGAACCGGCACGCCGGGAGCGATGGTGATCGGGTCGCGCAACACGCCAGATTCGTAGCGCTTGACCTTGGCCACCTCGGCCGCCTGCTGTTTGGGGCTGAGGTTCTTGTGCACGATGCCGATGCCGCCCTCCTGGGCGATGGCGATCGCCAGGCGCGACTCCGTCACGGTGTCCATGGCGGCGGACACCAACGGCAGCTTCAGCTCGATGTTGCGGGAAAGACGGGTTGAGAGGTTGGTGTCGCGA
The DNA here is from genome assembly GCF_041915145.1 of Aquabacterium sp. Taxonomy (GTDB): domain Bacteria; phylum Pseudomonadota; class Gammaproteobacteria; order Burkholderiales; family Burkholderiaceae_C; genus Aquabacterium. The sequence goes on from NZ_JAYSBZ010000015.1 coordinate 37,719, forward strand.
GGCAACACCTGAGAGTACGCGGGCACCAACAACACGTCGTCGAAGGTGAGCGCTTTACCAAGAAGGCGCATGAGAGAGGCTCCAGACGCAAAAGCAGATTATAAAGAGCGCGCAAAGGCTTGCCACATTCCGGGCCATCCCCGACGTGCGCGGCCTGTCGCGCTGGGACGGGCCGAGGTCGATAAATCGTGTGATTCGTCACAAACCCGGCTATCGCCCCCGATTGACCACCCACTAAACTCCGCCGAATGAAGATCACCCGCCTTGCCTCCCTGGCCCTGCTGCCGTTGCTGGCCGTCGGCTTGCTGTCTCCCGCCCTCGCTCAATACAAATGGCGCGACGCGTCCGGCAACACGCACTACAGCGACACCCCGCCGCCGCCCGGCACCCCCGCCAAGGACGTCCTGGCTCAGCCGCGCAACTCGGCCGCCGCCCGCGCCGCCAAGCTGGTGACAGCCCCGGCCGCGTCCGAAGCCAGCGCCGCAGCACCCGCTGCGGCCGCGTCGAGCGTCAAGGCCAGCGACCCCGAGCTCGAGGCCCGCAAGCGCAAAGAAAAAGAGCAGCAGGACGCCAAGCGCAAGGCCGACGACGAAAAGCAGGCCAAGGAGCGACAAGAAAACTGCCAGCGCGCCCGCGGCTACATGCGCAGCCTCGAAGATGGTCAGCGCATTACTCGCACCAACGAAAACGGCGAGCGGGAGTTCCTTGACGACCAGCAGCGCGCCCAAGAAATCGAGCGCACCCGGCAGGGCATCGCCAACAACTGCAAGTGATGCCGCTGGCGCAGGCCAGCGCCTCGCTGTGTCTTCAACGCCCGCGCGTCTTGGTCGGGCGTTGTTTTTTGTAGCGCAACCGTCGCGACTCTTTCGGGTCGGCCTTGAGCGGTCGATACAGCTCGATGCGATCCTGGTCGCGCAACACATGCGACCACGTGGTCACCCGCCCCCAAATGCCAACATGCCCCGTTGACGGCACACCAGCCCGCGCTACCAGCCCGCTGGCTTCAACGGCTTGACGGACCGTCGAACCTGCAGGCAAGGTCAAGGCTTTGAGCTCCACCTGTCTCGGCCCCGGGCTGCACACCACCTCGACCCGAATCGCGGGCGACGCGACGGCTTCGCCCGATGACTCAGCGAGCGCCATAAACCTGCTCGGCGCGCTTTACGAATGAATCGACAAAGGTGTTGGCGATGCGGTCGAACACCGGGCTGATGACCAGCTCCAGCGCGCGGCTCGAAAACGCGTAGCGCAGATCGAATCCGACCTTGCATGCCGTGGGCGCCTCGCCGGGATCGCCCCCGGGCTGCGCGAGGGGCGCAAACTGCCACGCGCCTTCGAGCACCGAGAACGGCCCGTCCACCAGACTCATGGTGACGCTCTGGCCCGGCACATGCACGTTGCGGGTGGTAAAGGCGTGGCGCAAGCCCGCGAACGACAGATGCACGCGTGCCGTGATGCCATCGGCGTGGGTTTCCAGCACCTCGGCCTGGCTGCACCAGGGCAGAAAGCGCGGATAGTCGGGCACAGCCGTCACGAGGTCATACATCTGCGTGGGGCTGTACCACAGCAGGACGGACTTGTTCACATGCTTCATACAATGGCGGGATTGTATTGATGCGCCCCCAGGGCCGCCCCGATGAGCATCGCCGAAAACAAAAAAGCCCGGTTCAACTACCACATCGAAGAACGCTACGAGGCGGGCATGGTGCTGGAGGGCTGGGAGATCAAGGCCATCCGCGATGGTCAGGTGCAACTCACCGACGGCTACGTCGTCATCAAGGACGGCGAGCTCTTCCTGATCGGCTGCCGCATCAATGCCTTGCGCAGCGCGTCTACCCACATCCGCCCCGAGGCCGATCGCACCAAGAAGCTCTTGATGCACAAAGAAGAAATCCGCCGCCTGATCGGCAAGGTCGAGCAAAAGGGCTACACCCTGGTGCCGCTCGACCTGCACTTCAAGGGCGGCCGCGTGAAATGCGAAATCGCGCTGGCCAAGGGCAAGGCCGAACACGACAAGCGCAACACCCTCAAAGAACGCGACTGGGAAAAAGAAAAAGCCCGCCTGATGCGGCACAAGGTCAGCAGCAAGTAAAACGCCGCTGACCGCGCCCTGAGCAACTCAGCCTAGCGCCCGCAACGCCTGCGTGCAGTCGGCGATCAGGTCGTCCACCGCCTCCAGCCCCACGGCAAAGCGCACCACCGTGCCTTTATAGGACACCTGCAGGCTGCGCATGTGGAGCAGCTCGTAGGGCATGACGAGACTGATGGGGCCGCCCCACGAGTAACCGATCTTGAACAGCTTCAGCGCATCGACGAACGCATCGACCTGCGCCTGACTGTAGCGTTCGCCCACCACCACCGAGACCAAGCCCGCCGCCGCCTGGCTCACCTGCGCCCAATACGCGTGCCCGGGCGACGTGGGCAGCGCCGGGTGCAGCACCTGCGCGAACTCAGGCCGCGTGGCCAGCCAGGCCGCCAGTTGGCGAGTGGACGCGTCATGCGCGGCGTAGCGCAAGGGCAGGCTGGGCAAGCCGCGCAGCACGAGCTCGACATCGTTGCCGCCCACGCCGAAGCCCAGTCGCATGTGGGCGTTCTGCACCTTCAAGTGCAAGGCCGGATCAACCGTGCTCACCGAGCCCATCAGCACATCGCCGCCGCCTGAGGGGTACTTGGTCAACGCGTGCAGCGACACGTCCACCGACAAACCTTCAGGCAGCGCAAACGGCTTGAACGCCAGACCCGCACCCCAGGTGTTGTCGAGCGCGATCACGGCGTTCGGCTGCTGCCGCGCTGCGCGGATCAAACCGAGCAGGTCCGGAAACTCCAGCGTCACCGAGCCGGCCGCCTCGAGCCACACCAGACGCGTCCGCTCGTTGATCTGCGCGGCCAACGACGCAGGATCCAGCGGGTCGTAGGTGCGGCTGGTGATGCCCCACGCGGCAAGCTCGTGTCGCGCCAGTTCCTTGTTGGGGCCGTAGACGTTGTCGGGCAGCAGCACCTCGTCGCCCTGCTTCAAGAACGCCACGTTGACCATGGCGATGCCGGCCAAGCCACTGGGCGCCAGTTGCACGTAGCGTGCGCCTTCCAGCGTGGCCAGGCGCTCTTCGAGCGTGAAGGTGGTCGGCGTGCCATGCAGGCCGTAGGTGTAGCCGGACTTGTCTTTCCAGGTGTGCCGGCGCATGGCCGACACGCTGGGGAAGATCACCGTCGAGGCTTTGTGCACGCCGGGCATCGGCGCGTCGAAGCCGGCCGGCGGGCGGTAGGGGTGATGGATCAGCGAGGTGCTGATGGGGTGACCATCAGCCGGCTGATCGAAGCCTGCTTTGTCGGACATGGATGGGGGCTCGCATCAAGGATTGCTGCCCCGCACTTTAGATCGGCACGCCGACCAAGTCATGCCCTTGGGCTTGCACGATGCGCGCCCGGGTGAATTCGCCCACCTTGAGCGTCTTCGAAATCTTCTCGGGCGGCAGCAGACGCACGATGCCATCGATCTCAGGCGCGTCGGCATAAGTGCGCCCCACCCCACCCTTCTTGCCCATGGCCGGTGCCGAGTCCACCAGCACCTGCATCTCGGCGCCCACCCGGCCCTGCAGCTTGGCGATGGACACCGCCTCGGCTACCTCCATGAAGCGCGCGCGGCGTTCTTCGCGCAACGCATCGGGCACAGCGCCCGGCAGGTCGTTGGCCGTGGCGCCCTCGACCGGCGAGTACGCAAAACAGCCGGCGCGGTCGATCTGCGCTTCGCGCAAGAAGTCGAGCAGGTAGTCGAACTCGGCGTCCGTCTCGCCCGGGAAGCCCGCGATGAAGGTGCTGCGCACCACGAGCTGCGGGCAGGCCTCGCGCCACTTCGCCAGACGCTCCAGGTTGCGCTCGCCGTCGGCCGGGCGCTTCATGCGCTTGAGCACGTCCGGGTGCGCGTGCTGGAAGGGCACATCCAAGTAGGGCAGGATCTTGCCCTCGGCCATCAGCGGCAGGATTTCGTCGACGTGGGGATACGGGTAGACGTAATGCAGCCGCACCCAGGCGCCGTATTGATCGGCCATCTCGCCCAGCGCCGCCACCAGGTCGAACATGCGCGTCTTGACCGGGCGGCCGTCCCAGAAGCCGGTGCGGTACTTCACATCCACGCCGTAGGCGCTGGTGTCTTGGCTGATCACCAGCAGCTCTTTGACACCTGACTCGAACAGCGCGCGCGCCTCGCTCAGCACATCACCCACCGGGCGCGACACCAGGTCGCCGCGCATGCTCGGGATGATGCAGAAGGTGCAGCGGTGGTTGCAGCCTTCGCTGATCTTCAGGTAGGCGTAGTGCTTCGGCGTGAGCTTGATGCCCGCAGCGGGCACCAGATCGACAAACGGGTCGTGCGGCTTGGGTACGTGCACGTGCACGGCGTCCATCACCTCTTGCGTGGCATGCGGCCCGGTCACGGCCAGCACCTTCGGGTGCATCTGGCGCACCATGTTGCCGCCGCCGTCGCCCTTGCGCGCACCCAGACACCCCGTCACGATCACCTTGCCGTTCTCGGAGAGGGCTTCGCCGATGGCATCGAGGCTCTCTCTAACAGCATCGTCGATGAAGCCACAGGTGTTGACGATCACCAGATCGGAGCCCTGCATCGTCTTCGATGTGTCGTAGCCTTCGGCGCGCAACTGGGTCAGGATCAGCTCGGAGTCCGTCAACGCCTTGGGGCAACCCAGCGAAACGAAACCAATCTTGGGAGCGGAGGTATCAGATGTACTCATGGCGCAAAGTGGTGCAGATAAAAAGTTGGGCCGCCAAAGAAAAACGCCCCATGAAGACTCTCCATGGGGCGTTTGATTCTGGCGGAGACGAAGGGATTCGAACCCTTGATGCAGCTCATCACCGCATGCTCCCTTAGCAGGGGAGTACCTTCGACCACTCGGCCACGTCTCCAGCAACAGCGAACATTCTAACCCGGAACGGCGACGAATTCGCTGTGGCTTGTTCTTCTCTCGAGCCAGATCAGGCCTTGGGTTGGTCCAGATCGAACGCCTTGTGGAGCTCGCGCACGGCCAGTTCCATGTACTTCTCGTCGATCACCACCGAGGTCTTGATTTCGCTGGTCGTGATCATCTGGATGTTGATGCCCTCTGCGCTCAGCGTGCCGAACATCTTGCTGGCGATGCCGGCGTGGCTGCGCATGCCGATACCCACGATGCTGACCTTGCAGATCTTCTGGTCACCCACCACATCGGCGGCGCCCAGCGCGGGCAGCACCTTGGCCTTGAGCAGATCAACCGTCTTGGCGTAATCGTTGCGATGCACGGTGAACGAGAAGTCGGTCTTGCCGTCGTGCGACACGTTCTGGATGATCACGTCCACGTCGATGTTGGCATCGGCCACGGCGCCCAGGATCTGATAGGCGATGCCGGGCTTGTCGGGCACGCCGACCACGGTGATCTTGGCTTCGTCGCGATTGAACGCGATGCCGGAAACAACGGCTTGTTCCATTTTTTCGTCTTCCTCAAAGCTGATGAGCGTGCCGGACTTGGCCTCTTCGTCGATGTTGATGTCCCACGGCGTGAAGCTCGACAACACGCGAGTGGGCACGCGGTACTTGCCGGCGAATTCGACCGAGCGGATCTGCAAGACCTTCGAGCCCAGCGATGCCATCTCGAGCATCTCTTCGAAGCTGATGGCCTTGAGACGCCGAGCCTCGGGCACCACGCGCGGGTCGGTGGTGTAGACGCCGTCAACGTCGGTATAGATCAGACACTCGTCCGCTTTCAAGGCTGCAGCCACGGCCACGGCCGAGGTATCGGAGCCGCCACGGCCGAGCGTGGTGATGTTGCCGTTCGGGTCGACGCCCTGGAAGCCGGTGATGACCACCACCTTACCCGCTGCGAGGTCTGCACGGACGCGAACGTCGTCGATGCTTTCGATGCGGGCCTTGGTGAAGGCGCTGTTGGTCTTGATCGGCACCTGCCAGCCGGCGTAGCTCACGGCTTCGACGCCTTCAGCCTGCAGCGCGATCGACAGCAAGCCGACCGACACCTGTTCGCCGGTGGAGGCAATCATGTCGAGCTCGCGCAAGTGGCTGTCGGAGTGAGCGTCGGGCGAAATCTCCTTGGCCAGCCCCAGCAGGCGGTTGGTTTCGCCGCTCATGGCCGAGGGCACGACCACCAATTGGTGACCCGCCCGCACCCATTTGGCGACGCGCTTGGCGACGTTCTTGATGCGCTCAGCCGAGCCCATCGAAGTTCCGCCGTATTTGTGAACGATCAGTGCCATGGAAGTTGCGGCAAACAGCTTGTGCGCCCCGGCGCAGCCCCGTTGGCCACGCAGCGCGGCGCCGCTTGCGCCGAATTCAGAAAACCGAGGATTTTAGTCTGTCGCATGGCACCCAGGTAAATCGCACCTGCGGCCCCCCCACGGGTGCCCACGCCCGAGCATCCACACCGAGCCCCGGCACGAACACCAAGGTATCGCCCACGTAGACGAGGGGCCCCTCACGCGCCCAGCCGGGCACGCCCTGCGCCTGGAACTGTTTTTTCAAGCTGCGCACCGTGCGCCCCGGAGCGAGTTGAAACTGCTCGCCACCGGTTCTGGGCACCAAGCGCAGATCCAGGGGCGCCGTCAGCGCGACGCCATGCTCGCGCACGCGCTCGACCACCAAGGCGCCACCCCAACCCGGCAGTGCATAACGCCCCGCTCGCCTCACAGTGAGGCAGGACTCCCTCGCCGCGCCCTCGTCGGATCCACCAGACGTCGCCCGCACCAGACTCAACTGCCCGCGATAGCAGCGCAACACCCCGGCCGGCGCGGACCAGCTCACGGCCCCGCGCGCCCGCCACTCCGTCACCACCCGCTCCAGCAAGGTCGCCGGCATCGGCACGCCAGCCGTAGCCAGAAACCAGGCACGCAGCACATTGCGGGCCCGTGGCATGCTGAGCGACTGCAACGCGGCCACCGACAACACAGCCCGAGCATCCGCCGGCCCGCTAACCGCCGCCCAATCGTGGGCAGCCACCTCGCGCAGTACCGCATCGGCATCGGCTGCCCAGGTTGCCGCGTCCGCCAGAGCGGTTTCAGCCCCGGGAAAGGCCCCGGTCAAAGCCGGCCAGACGTCCAGGCGCAATCGATTGCGGGCGTAGCGCGGGTCGGCATTGCTGTCATCGTCGACAAACCGCAAGCGATGGCGCCGCACATACGCCTCCACCGCCTCGCGCGGCTGATTCAACCACGGGCGAGCCCAAGTCAGGCCATCGCGCTCGAAGTGAGCCGCCATGCCCGCCAAACCGGGCACGCCGGCGCCCCGCAAGGCTTGCAGCAAAAAGGTCTCGGCTTGGTCTCGCCGATGCTGTCCGAGCAGGATCAGATCGGCCCCCGCCTCGCGCGCCATCTCGGCCAGCGCGGCGTAACGTCCGGCGCGCGCCACGGCCTCGACGCTCTCACCACGAGGCACTCGCAGATCCAGATGCCGACTGAGCAGCGTCACGGGCCAACCGCGTCGAGCCCAGGCACGACACTGCCGCTCGGCGTGATCCAACCAGGCATCGGCTTGCGCACTCAAGCCATGGTGGACATGCAAGGCCGCCACGCACGCGCCTTGCTCTTGGGCAGCCCGCAGGGTGGCGTGCAGCAAGGCGGTTGAATCCCGCCCGCCGCTGTAGGCCACCGCAACGACGGGCACCGGGATCAACGTTCCTTGGTGTCGTTGAAGCGACCGTAGCTTTGCAGACGCTCGTAGCGCTGCTGCAGCAGGTCTTTGGTCTTGAGATCACTCACCGAGCGCCAGGCATCGCTCAGGGCGCGCTTCAGATAGGCCGCCATCTGTTTCGGGTCGCGATGGGCGCCCCCGACCGGCTCGCTGACGATCTTATCGACGAGGCCCAAAGCCTTGAGACGGTGCGCGGTGATACCCAGGGCTTCAGCGGCATCTTCGGCGCGCTCGGCGGTCTTCCAGAGGATGGACGCGCAACCTTCGGGCGAGATCACCGAATACACCGAATACTGCAGCATCAGCACCTGATCGGCCACACTGATGGCCAGCGCACCGCCCGAGCCACCTTCACCGATGATGGTGGTGATGATGGGCACCTCCAGGCGCGCCATCTCGAAGATGTTGTGCCCGATGGCTTCTGATTGACCGCGCTCCTCGGCGCCGATGCCAGGGTAGGCACCCGGCGTGTCCACGAAGGTGAACACCGGCATGCCGAACTTCTCGGCCAGCTTCATCAAGCGCAGGGCCTTGCGATAGCCCTCGGGGCGCGACATGCCGAAGTTGCGCAGCGCGCGCTCCTTGGTGTCGCGGCCCTTTTGATGGCCGATCACCATGCAGGCCTGGCCGTTGAATCGCGCCAGACCGCCAACGATCGAGAGGTCGTCGGCGAAGGCCCGGTCGCCGTGCAACTCTTGAAAGTCCGTGAAGATTTCGTTGACGTAGTCCAGCGTGTAGGGCCGCTGGGCATGGCGCGCGATCTGCGTCACCTGCCAGGGCGAGAGACTCGCATAGATCTCTTTGGTGAGCTGCTGGCTCTTCTTGCTCAGGCGATCGATTTCTTCGGAGATATCGACGGCCGATTCGCTTTGCACGTAACGCAGTTCGTCGATCTTGGTTTCCAGCTCGGCAATGGGTTGCTCGAACTCGAGAAAGTGTCGTTTGCTCATTCGTTTGTGTCCTTCGACGAGGTACCAACCACTGAGGCTGGGTTCCGCCGTTCATGCTGCGCCGTTTTTAATACTCGACCGGCAGCGGGTCAAGGCTGCGCCACAAATACCAAGTGCCCACCGAGCGATAAGGTGCCCAGGCGTCACCAATTTCACGCGCTTCGGCGCGCGATACCGGCTCGCCGCTGAAGTAATTGAGACTGATGCCCTTGAGCAGCCCGAGGTCGTCGAGCGGCAGCACATTGGGCCGCATCAAGTGAAAAATCAAGAACATCTCGGCCGTCCAGCGACCGATGCCCCGAATGGCCACCAGCTCTTCGATGATGGCCTCGTCGTCCATCGCGGACCACTGCCGCTCGTGAACCGAGCCTTGCGAAAAATGCGTGGCCAGGTCACGCAGGTATTCAACCTTGCGCGCCGACAAGCCGGCACCGCGCATGTCGTCCACCGCCAGATCAAGGACGCGGACGGGCGCCACGCGATGCGGCGTGGCGTCAAGCAAACCGGTGAAGCGGTCCCACACCGACTGCGCGGCCTTGACTGAAATCTGCTGGCCGACGATGGAGCGCGCCAACGTGGTGAAGGCATCGCCGCGACTTTGCAGGCGAGCCTCGCCAAACTGCGGGATCAGCTTGCGCAGCACGCGGTCGCGCTTGCCCAAGTGCTTGCAGGCCTCGTCCCAATAGCCGGGCGTGACCCAGTCAGCCACCGGCGCCGCAGCCTTGACGCGATCGGCATCCGCCGTACGAGCGCGTGTCACAGGCGATCCTTCATGAGCATTGGAGAGTGTGGATCAAGCTCGCACCCAGGTCGTGCCCTGCGCGGAGTCCTTCAAGACGATCCCTTGCGCCAGCAGGTCGTTGCGGATGCGGTCGGCCTCGGCAAAGTTCTTGGCCTGCTTGGCCGCCACGCGAGCGGCGATCTGCGCCTCGATCTCGGCTTCGCTCAAACCGCCAGCCGATGCGCCTGCGCCGGCACGCAGATAGTCTCGCGGCACTTGTTGCAGCAACCCCAGCACGCCACCCAGCGCCCTCAGCAACCCGGCCACCTCGGCCGAACGCGCGCGGTTAACCTCGCTGGCCAGCTCGAACAGCACGGCCATGGCGATCGGCGTATTGAAGTCGTCGTCCATCGCGGCCTTGAACCGTGCGGCATAGGGGTTGGACCAGTCGATGCTCACGTCAGCCGCCGCGACGCTGTCCAACGCGGTGTAGAGCCGCCGCAGCGAATTGCGAGCGTCGTCGAGCCCCGCGTCGCTGTAGTTGAACGGGCTGCGGTACTGCACGCGCAACATGAAGAAGCGCACCGTCTCGCCGTCGTACGACTTCAGCACATCGCGGATGGTGAAGAAGTTGCCCAGCGACTTCGACATCTTCTCGTTGTCGACGTTCAAGAAGCCGTTGTGCATCCAGACCCGGGCAAAGCCCTTGCCACTGGCCCCTTCGCTCTGCGCGATTTCGTTCTCGTGGTGCGGAAACTGCAAGTCGAGCCCGCCGCCATGGATGTCGAACTCCTCGCCCAGCAGCGCGCAACTCATGGCCGAGCACTCAATGTGCCAACCGGGGCGCCCGGCGCCGTAGGCCGAGTCGTACTTGGCTTCGGCAGGTTCTTCAGGCTTGGCGGACTTCCAGAGCACGAAGTCGAGCGGATCCTGCTTGCCGTCGTTGACGGCCACACGCTCACCGGCGCGCAGTTGGTCCAGCGACTTGCCCGACAACTTGCCATACCCCTCGAACTTGCGCACCGCGTAATTCACGTCGCCGTTGGACGCGTGGTAAGCCAGGCCTTTTTTCTCCAGCTTGCCGATCATGTCGAGCATCTGCCCGACGTACTGCGTGGCGCGCGGCTCGTGGGTGGGCGACTCGATGCCCAAGGCCGCGATGTCCTGATGCATGGCCTCGGTCATTTCGTCGGTCAGCGCACGCAAGGTGATGTTGCGCTCGACCGCGCGCCTGATGATCTTGTCGTCGATGTCGGTGATGTTGCGCACGTAGTTGACGCGATACCCCGAGGCCTTGAGCCAGCGCTGCACCACGTCGAACGCCATCATCATGCGAGCGTGCCCCACATGGCAGTAGTCGTAGATCGTCATGCCGCACACATACATGCCGACCTGACCCGGCACCATGGGTGTGAATGTTTCGAGTTGACGGGTGAGGTTGTTGTAGATGCGCAGCGTCATCGGCGTGAACAGAGAGAAAGCAAACCCGCGCGCACCCGTAGCACGGGCTGGAACACCGGGAAACCACCGTGATCAATCCGGTCAGATCGACCGGCCCGCAGCGAAGCGAGCCCAGGCGGCTCAGATACAATCTTTCGAGTATATCTGCCGGCCTCCAGCCACGCCGGCAACGGCACTGGCCACCAGTGTCCGTGACCGGGATCGATTGCTCCTCACGATCAGCAAACACAACGACACACATGCAACGTTTCGCACCCCGCTTCCCTCTGGCCGCATCCTTGAGCAACATGAGCCGTACCGCCCTGCTGGCCCTGGCGATGATGACTGGCTCGGCGGTCCACGCCGACGACGCGTCCGATGTGCAAAAGCTGATGGCCGCAGGCAAGCCGGCCGAAGCCCTGCAAAAGGCCGATCAATACTTGGCCAGCAAGCCGCGTGACCCCATGATGCGATTCCTGCGCGGGATCAGCCTGTCGCAGATGGGCAAGACCAGCGAAGCCATCACCGCGTTCACCAAGCTCACCGAAGACTACCCGGACCTGCCGGAGCCGTTCAACAACCTCGCGGTGCTCTACGCCCAGCAAGGTCAGTACGACAAGGCGCGTACCGCCCTCGAAATGGCGATCCGCACCAACCCGAGCTACGCGACCGCCTACGAAAACCTCGGCGACGTCTACGCCAAGCTGGCCAGCCAGGCCTACTCGAAGGCGCTGCAAATCGATACCCGCTCCGCCGTCGCGCCCAAGCTGGCGATGATCCGCGACCTGTTCCCGAAAGATCGCGCCCCTGGCGCCGCAGTGAGCAGTTCGTCGGTGTCGGCCGCGCCGGTTGCCCCGCCACCCGTGGTGGCCAAGCCCGCTCCCGCGCCGGCACCGGTCGCGTTGGTCACCAGCAAGGCCCCGCCGGTCATCACCCAAGTCACGCCGAAGGTCGAGTCCAAGACAGAGCAGAAATCCGCTGATGGCGACGTCAGCCGCCGCGAAGTGGAAGCCGCGATCCGCGCCTGGTCGGTGGCCTGGAGCCGCAAGGACATGGACAGCTACTTCGCGTCCTATGCGCGCGATTACGCGCCGGCAGGCAAGTCGCACAAGGCCTGGGAAGCGGAGCGCCGCGCCCGCATTGGTGGCAAGCGCAACATCACCCTCAAGCTTTCAGAGCTGCAAGTGAATGTCTCGGGGGACCGGGCCACCGCCCACTTCCATCAAGCCTACAAGGCCGACGCGCTTGAGATCAATGGACGCAAGTCGCTGGATCTGGTGCGCAGCGGCGGCTCGTGGCTCATCGTGAAGGAAAGCGCTGGCTCGTGACGACCCAGTCCCACCCCGGCCGGCGAAGACCTCGTCTCTTCGCCAGGCTGACGGCGCTCCTGGTGGGCGCCGTCGTTTTTTCCGGCACTGCCGATTCGAGCGCGGCACGCGTGCACCATCGCTCGCAGGTGCCACATGCCGCGGCCTCCAGGGCTGCGCCTGTCACGCCGCCTCCCTCGCTGGCATCGGCGCGCGATCCTGAAGCACGCCTGCTGGACATCTATCGCCTCGTCGGCGCAGGCAACACGCGCGAAGCGCTCAAGCAAGCTCGTGCCCTGGTTGAAGACGTACCCAATTTTCA
>NZ_JAYSBZ010000016.1:0-49801 GCF_041915145.1 Aquabacterium sp.
CACCACCTTGAACCACTTGCCCGACATATTGAGCGGCATGCCGTGGGTCAGGTGGCCGCCTTCGGCCAGGCTCAGGCCCATGATGGTGTCACCCGGTTGCAGCAGGCCGAAGAACACGGCCTGGTTGGCTTGCGAACCCGAGTTGGGCTGCACGTTGGCGAAGTTGGCGCCGAACAAGGCCTTCAGGCGGTCGATGGCCAGTTGCTCGACCACGTCCACATTCTCGCAGCCGCCGTAGTAGCGCTTGCCGGGGTAGCCCTCGGCGTACTTGTTGGTGAGCTGGCTGCCTTGGGCGGCCATCACGGCGGGCGACGCGTAGTTTTCAGACGCGATCAGCTCGATGTGTTCTTCCTGGCGGGTGTTCTCGGCCTGGATGGCGGCCCAGATTTCGGGGTCGACGTTGGCAACGGTGGATTGGGTGCGGTCAAACATGGATGGCAGTCCTCTTGATAGAAGAGCCCGGACGCCGAGCGAGGCTCGTGTCGGAGGGCTGCCCAGGCGAACGGCTTGAACCCGTCGGCCACCAGGGGCTGACGGACCGCGCTTCCCGGTGGTTCACCACCTGGGCCCGAAGCCTGCAAAGGCTGGGCCGTTATCGCCAGTCGCGCGGAGGGTTGGAGTGTAGCGGAGGCAGCTCGGCCCGTGGGGTGCCGGGCACAAGCCACCGTCGGGATTTGTCGACGTTGCCGCAGGCCTCAGGGGGCCAGCGCCAGCCGTTGCGAGGGCAGGGCGTGCAGCTGCGCCACCGAGGAGGCGGCTGGCTGAACCGCCGCAGGCTGGTGGACTTCAGCGGCCGCATCGCGGCTGGGACTGCGGTCTTGGGGCTGCACTGCCGTCAGTTGCGGCGCGTTGACCGGCACGGCGCGGCCGGCCACGATGTCGCGCAGATGCGCCTGTTCGGACAGCACCTTGGCGGCATACCCGCCGTCGTCTTCCAGATTGGCGGCGCCCACGTAGTACTTGAGGCCCATTTCCAGGCTGCCGGCCTTGGCGATGCATTCCTTGAGCACCTGGGCACCGACCCGCAGGTTGGTCACCGGGTCGAAGGCGGCGCGCATGCCGCCGAAGGCTTCGTACTTCTCGTCATGCACGCGGGTCATGACCTGCATCAGGCCTTGGGCGCCGACGGGGCTCTGGGCAAACGGGTTGAAACCCGACTCGATCGCCATCACGGCCAGGATCAGGGTGGGCTCCAGATGTGCCTGCTTGCCCACGCTCCAGGCTTCTTGCACCAGGCGGCTGACCGGTTCGGGGGCCACGTGATAGCGGCGCGACAGCCAGTAGGCCACGGCAGCTTGCTGGCGGCTGAGCTCGGCCGGGTCGGCAGCCGTGGCGCGCTCGCTGGCCAGCGGCTCAGCCAGGGCATTGGCCAACGTGGCCGCGAAGTTGCTGGCGGTGTCTTGCTGGACACGGGCTTGCTCGCGGGCCTGCAGCCAGCCGAGCGTCTGGGTCTCGATTTGGTCGCGCACATCGGCACGGCTGGCCACGAACACCACCAAGCCGGCCGCAGCCAAGCCCACCAACAAAAGGGCGTGATGGCTGACGACCACCAAGCCCTGCCACGTGTCCATCAAGAACACGCCGAGGGACTGGATACTGCGACGTCCCGCCCGCGTTATCTCGAACTTTGACATTTCTCGTCCTTTCGCGCCGACGCCGAGACCCCGTTGCCGGATGCCGTGCCGTCTGCGTTTCATAATCGCCCGTCGTTGGCCAGAACCATGCTGGAGCCCTCTTGCGGGGCGGGGCGATCCCGGGTGGGGTGGCGTCTCGTCGGACGCTTCAAGCGGCTTTCTTGTCTCGCAGAAAAGCCAGGGTTCACCCGGGGTATTGCTGAATTCGGGCGGATTCTAGGTAGCGTAAAAATAACCAGTCAAGCATAAAGAGTAGCGTCTTTATGTGAATATAAATATGAAATATCGTGACCTTCGGGACTTCATCCAGGGCCTGGAAAGCCGCGGCGAGCTCCAAAAAGTGGCTCAGCCGGTCTCCACCCGGCTCGAAATGACCGCCCTCTGTGACCGGGTGTTACGGGCTGGCGGACCGGCCTTGCTGTTCGAGCAACCCGTGGTCGACGGGCAGGTTTGCGGTACCCCGGTGCTGGGCAACCTGTTCGGCACGCCAGAGCGCGTGGCACTAGGGATGGGCGCCAGCCAAATCAGCGAATTGCGTGACATTGGTCACGTGCTGGCCAGCCTGAAGGAGCCCGAGCCGCCCAAGGGCTTGAAGGACGCCGGCAAGCTGCTGCAGATGGCCCGAGCGTTGTGGGACATGAAGCCCTCTCGGGTGCGCTCACCAGCCTGCCAGGAGGTGGTGGTGCCGGGGGCGGAGGTAGACCTGACCCGGCTGCCCGTGCAATGGTGTTGGCCCGAGGATGCCGCCCCCCTGATCACGTGGGGTTTGGTTGTGACACGCGGCCCGCAATCGGGGGTTAACCCTCGGCGTCGGCAGAACCTCGGCATCTACCGGCAGCAGGTCATCGGGCGACGGCAGGTCATCATGCGCTGGCTGACCCATCGTGGCGGGGCGCTGGACTTTCGCGAGTTCGCGCTGGCCAACCCGGGGCAGCCGTTCCCGATCGCGGTGGCGCTGGGCGCCGACCCGGCCACCATCCTCGGGGCCGTGACGCCGGTGCCCGACACGCTCAGCGAGTACCAATTTGCTGGTTTGCTGCGCGGCGGGCGCACCGAGGTGGCCGATACCACCGTGGGCGAGGGCGAATGGCGGCTGCAGGTGCCGGCCAGCGCCGAGTTCGTGCTCGAAGGGCAGATCCCGACCGCCGCGCCCGGTTTTACGGGCGTCAGCGAGGCCGGCGTGCCGCTCAAGGAGCGCGGCGGCTATTTATATGCACTTGAAGGCCCCTACGGCGACCACACCGGCTATTACAACGAGCAGGACTGGTTCCCGGTCTTCGAGGTGACGCGGATGACGCACCGCCGTGATCCGATCTACCACTCCACCTACACCGGCAAGCCGCCCGACGAGCCGGCCGTGCTGGGCGTGGCGCTCAACGAGGTCTTCGTGCCGATCCTGCAAAAGCAGTTTCCGGAAATCGTCGATTTCTATTTGCCGCCCGAAGGCTGCAGCTACCGCATGGCCGTGATCAGCATCAAGAAGGCCTACGCCGGTCATGCCAAGCGGGTGATGTTCGGGCTGTGGAGCTTCTTGCGGCAATTCATGTACACGAAGTTCATCGTGGTGACGGACGACGACGTGAACATCCGCGACTGGAAGGACGTGATCTGGGCCATCACCACCCGCATGGACCCGGTGCGCGATACCACCCTGGTCAGCGACACGCCGATCGACTACCTCGACTTCGCCTCGCCGGTGTCCGGCCTGGGCGGCAAGATGGGGCTGGACGCCACCAACAAGTGGCCAGGCGAGACGTCGCGCGAGTGGGGGCGGGTGATCACGATGCCGAGCGAGGTGGAGCAGCGGGTGGACGATCTGTTCAGCCGGCTGATGTCGGGGCGCTGAAGTTTTTGGCGATTCAGTGACGAATGGCCTTGCTCCGCTCAAAGCGCTCAGGTAACTTTGAGTCGCCTGTTGCAGGCAACTTGTAGGACGCAGTCTCTGCGCGCCTGAGTCTCAAGACTTCATCTCTCTTGGGCCTCGATGGTGGCTTGAAGCCACCCGGCCCCTCGGTCGCAAGGCCGGGGGGCTTTCGTTTTTCTGGGGCGACTCAGTATGCGTGTACCGCCAGGCCCATCAACTCGTGCAGGGCCATCCGCACGGCGGCAAAGCCTTCGATGCTGGGGATCCAGTCCAACTCGGGGCGGTCGGTGGCGGTGAACGCGCCCATCGGCGCCGGGGTGACGCGAATGTCCGGGCCGGCCGCTTGCGTGAAGGCCCGCAGTGCGCGTGGCATGTGAACCGCTTGGGTGACCAGCACGATTTCGGTGATGCCGGCCGGCTTGAGCAGGTTGACCGTGAGAGCGGCGTTGCCGCGGGTGTCGCGGGAGCCGGTTTCGACCCACTTGATGGCGCGGCCATAGCTCTGCTGTGCCACGCGGGCGGCAATGTCGGCTTCGGGTTGGGCGTCTTCGATCTGCGCCCAACCCACGCCGCCGCTGAAAGCCACCGGCAGATTGGTCTGGCGGCTCAGCCACATGGCATAGCGCAGGCGCTCGGCCGAGGGGGCGGTCAGGTCAGATACCCCATATTCCGGCGCCCGTGGCACGCGTCCGCCGCCCAGCACCACGATGGCGGTGCGCGGCGTCTTGCCCTCGGACGTCGCCTGGCCGCGCAGGCGATCCAGGTCGTCCTGGTGCAATGCGATGGGGGGATGCAGCAAGAAGTTCTGCAACCAGCGCCCGACGCCTTGGCAACTGGTCAGCCACATCAGTGTGGCGCTGAACAGCACGAGAAAGAAGCCCAGGCCCCGCCGGGGCAGGATCAGGCGCGCGCCAATCAGCATCAGCAGGATCAGCGGCACCGGCGGCAGGAGCAGGGCAGAGAGAAGAGGCTTCCAGCTTTCGAGTCCGAACATATATAGATCAAGGCAGATGAGTGAGGACGAATGAGGCGGCGAGGGCCGTGCGCAAGTCTGGTCGCGGGCGACCGTGGCGGATCCGCGCGACCCGTAGTGTCTTTCTTTTTCAGGCCGGAGGTGGGGCTTGCAGAATGAGGGTTTCACTCAGGAGGGTGCATGGCAGAGCTGCAACAGGCCACGCTGGCCGGCGGTTGTTTCTGGTGCCTCGACGCGGTGTTCAGCCAGCTCGAGGGCGTGGCGTCGGTCGAGTGCGGCTACGCCAACGGCCAGATCGAGCATCCCGATTACGAACAGGTCTGCACCGGCCAGACCGGCCATGCCGAGGTGATCCGACTGGCCTTCGATCCAGCCCTGATTGACTACCGCACGATGCTCGGGGTGTTTTTCTCGATCCATGACCCGACCACCTTGAATCGCCAGGGCCACGACGTCGGGACGCAATATCGCTCCGCCATCTACTGGCACGACGCCGAGCAGGAGCGGGTGGCGCGCGAGCTGGTTGACGAGCTGACCCGCGACGGCGTGTTCGACGCGTCGCTGGTCACCGAGCTGGCGCCCTTGCGCAGCTACTACCCCGCCGAGCCCGAGCATCAGCGCTATTTCGAGCGGCACTCGCACCAGGGCTATTGCGCGTACGTGATCGCGCCCAAGGTGCAGCACTTTCGCCAGCAATACGCCAGCCGGTTGCGCCGCGTCTGAGTGGGCGCATCCGCGACGGCGTCACAGCCCCATCTGGGCCTTGGCCAGCGTCTTGACCTGGAAGGTGCCGTCGTTGTCGAACAGCCAGGTTTCCATCAGCCCGCCGTGGTTGAGCTTGTCGCGCAGGTGCATGGGCAGCGAGCCGACGCGGGTTCGTTGCACCGTTTCGATGGCGCGTTGCAGCAGTTGCGGCTGCTGATCGTTGGTGCGGATCACGTCGGCGCTCAGGCGATCGTCGCCATCGAGCTTGACGTGCAGCACCACCACCGCCTTGAGCAGCGCTTGCGGGCGATGGTCGTGCACCCACTGCGGTGACGCGTCGTAGATCGCGTGGGCCAAGGCCAGCTGGGTGGGGTCGTATTCGCTGGCGACGGTCGGAGTCGCCTGACTCAGCACCGCCAACGCGGCAAGCTTGAAACAAGTGGTGCGCAGACTCATGGCGGGCTCCTGAAGCTTCCGGACACGCTTCCAAGCTATCCCGATCGGATCGCGGACGGGGCAGGGAAACCACGCGCCCGCTGTGCGAGATTACCGACGCCAGTCGCGCGAGTGGGGTATTTGTCTGATAATGCGAACGATTCTCAGATGAATGGACGAAACCATGACGGCTCTCAAGCAAATGCGTGGAACGGCAGCGGCACGCCTCGGTGGATTGATCGGGCGAGCCAGCTGCGTGCTCGTGGCGAAGTGATCGGCATGAGCACGCTGGGGTGGTGGGGGCCCGACACCGTGGGCGCCGTGTTGATCGTGTTCCGTGAGACGCTGGAAGCCGCGCTCTTCGTGGGCATCGTGGCCGCCGCGACTCGCGGGGTGGCCGGGCGGTCGCGCTGGCTGGGTGGCGGTGTTGCGTCGGGTTTCGTCGGGGCGTTGGCGTTGGCGGCCTTGGCTGATCGCGTCGGAGCCTGGGCTGACGGCATGGGGCAGGACTGGGTCAACGTGGGCGTGCTGGGCCTGGCGTTGTCGATGCTGGTCTGGCATTGCGTGTGGGTGCCCGTGCATGCGCGCGGCATGGCGCGGGAAGCTCGGGAATTGGGGCGCTCGGTGGAGGTCGGACAGCGCGCGCCCTGGGATCTGGCGCTGGTGGCCGGGCTGGCCGTGCTGCGCGAAGGGGCTGAAACGGTGCTGTTCGTCAGCGGCTACGTCACCGCGTCGGGCCCGTCTGGGCACGGCATGCTGATTGGCTGCGTGCTGGGGCTGGCTGCGGGTGCCGCGGCGGGTGCTTTGCTTTATTTCGGGTTGTCGCGCGTGCCCGCGCATCGTTTGTTTGGCTTGACCCAGTGGCTGATGATTCTGCTGGCCGGGTCGATCGCCAGCCAGCTCGCGCGCGCCCTGAGTCAGGTCGGGTGGCTGGAGGCCTGGTCTGTGCCGCTGTGGGACACCTCGCCCTGGCTGTCGATGCAGTCTGCCTGGGGGGCGGTGCTGCATGCGCTGGTGGGCTACGACGCTCAGCCCTCGGGCATGCAGCTGCTGTTTTACGGCGGCGCGATCGCCCTGATCACCGTGGCTTCGCGGCAGATGCAGCGTCGGGCTGGCTGACGGCGGGCGCCGTCACCACTCAACGACGACGGGCGCGTGGTCGCTGGGGCGCTCGTTCTTGCGCGGTGCCTTGTCGATGTGGCAGGCGGTGACCGCGCCCCGCAGTGCGTCGCTGAGCAGAATGTGGTCGATGCGCAGCCCCTGATTCTTGCGGAATGCGAGGTTGCGGTAGTCCCACCAACTCCAGCTTCTGGGCGGTTGATCGAACAGGCGGAACGCGTCGCTCAGGCCGAGGTCGAGCAGTGCCTGGAAGTGCGCGCGCTCTTGCGGCGTGCAGTGAATCTGCCCGGCCCAGGCGATGGGGTCGTAGACATCGCGGTCGTCGGGCGCGATGTTGAAGTCGCCCATCAGCGCCAGACGCGGGTGGCGCGCGAGTTCGTCGCGCACCCAGGCTTGCAGGGCGTCGAGCCAAGCCATCTTGTAGACGAATTTCTCCGAGTCCGGCGCCTGTCCGTTCGGGAAGTAGGCGCCGATCACGCGCACGGCCGCGTCGCCGCTGCCCACCGTGCCGGCGATCACGCGGGCTTGCTCATCGGCAAAGCCCGGGATGTTCTTCATCACCTCGGTGGCTTGCAGCGGATGGCGCACCAGCAGCGCCACGCCGTTGTAGGTCTTTTGCCCGAACCACCGCGCGGCGTAGCCCGCGGCCTCCAGCGCGTCGGCCGGAAATTTGTCGTCGGTGAGCTTGGTTTCTTGCAGCACCAGCGCATCGGGCTGCTGGGCGGCGAGCCAATCCAGCAGTTGCGGCAGACGCACGGCGAGCGAGTTGACGTTCCAGGTGGCGAGTTTCATGGGCGAAAAGCCTACCACCCGAAGGCCCTCGCCCACAGCGCGGCGAAGCCGAGCACCGGGGCGGCGTACAGCGCGAATGCGGCAAGCGCGCGCGTGGCGCCTGGGCGGGCTTGTCGCAGCAGGGCGGCCCCGAGCGCCAGCGCGGACGTGGTCATGAGCGCGAGCACCAGCGCGCGGGCGGTCGCGACGCCGTTGAAGGTGATACCTTCGGCGCGCAGTTGCGACAGCGTCAGCATCGACAGCCCCAGAAACAGATTGCCGCCGGCCACGGGCACCAGCCCCAGCGCCAGCCGGCGCATGTCGAGTCGCGCCAGACGAGCGGCAAGCCACAGGCAGCATTGGGCCGTCGCCCCCAGCACCAGCGCATGCAGCGCGATCCAGCCCACGATGCAGGCGCCATCGAGCCAGGTGAAAACGTCAGACGCTTGCGGGTAGTGCGTGAGCACCCACCACGGCGCGCTGTCGTCGAACGGCCAGAGAATGTCTCGCTCGATCAGCCACTCGGCCAGCTTTTGCTTGGCGACCACGAACGAGGGCGCCATGCTCCACTGGAAAGCGCCATAGGCCATGCCGATGGTGCCGTAGAGCAGCAGGGCGATTTCGTAGCGGGCGATGTCCTTGGCGCGACTGGCCAGAATCTCGCTGCCTGGCCAGCGCCAGCGCCACTCGACCGCATCGCGGTGACCGCTGCAGCGTCCACATTGATGGCACTGCGCCGCGCCCGTCATGGCGCCCACGTTGAGCAGCGGCGCGCAATCGGGGGCCGGCACGCGCTGCGGATACGCGCGCCAGGCCTCGCGATCCACCTTGAAATGCAGCGGCGACACCCGCGACAGCAGCGCAAATACGCCGCTCACCGGGCACAGGTAGCGGCACCACACGCGCTTGTTGCGCCCGTATACCAAGCCGATGCCGATGGCGGCCAGCGTCGAGCCGCCCAGAATCAGCGCGGCGGGCGCCGGGTAGTCGTACACGCTGAGCATCTGGCCATACAGCGTGGTGCCGGCAAAGCCCACCAGCGGCCAGCCGGGCCAGCGCATCCAGCGCGGAATCGCCCGCCCCAGGCTGTGTCGGCTGGCCCACTCGGACAGTGCACCCTCGGGGCACAGCACGCCGCACCAAACCCGGCCCAGAGCCATGATCGACACGATCACGAACGGCCACCAGACGCCCCAGAACGCAAACTGCGCAAAGCGCGTGAGGCTGTTGAGGATGCGGGTGTGCTCGTCGGGCAAGGGCATGAACGCCGGCACGGCCACCAGCACGGCGTACGCGAGCACGACGATCCACTGCAGGGCCAGGATCACGCCACGGTGGCGCGCCATGGCGTCGCCCAGGCGGGCCAGTGCGCCACGCGGGCGCGGTGGGCGATCAACAACGGGAATGATGGCGATGGTCTTCATGCAATCTCAGCTTGACGGCAGCGGGCTGCCCATCTGGCGCGATGCATGCGCTGGCGATATCAGCGCACGACGATGCGCCCTTGCGACGTTTGGGGGTGGAAATCGCCGAAATACCGGTAGGTGCCCGGCTTGAGCGGGGCGAGGATCAAGAAGCTCGAAGCGCCCGGCGCCAGCACTTTTTCTTTCTTGAGATCGGTGCTCTCGAACTCTTCGGCGCCCGGCCCCTCGTTGCGCAGCAGCAGCTTCACCCGCGTGTTGGCTGGGATCACGATTTCGGTGGGCTCGATGCGGCCGTTCTTCATCACGATCTGGAAGGTGGGCATCGTTTCGTCGGCCCGGCTGGGCGTTGCCAGCCAGGCCGGCAGCGCTGCCAGGGCGATCAGCAAGGCGCGGCGCATCATGATCAGAACCCCACCCGTGCACGCAGACCCAGCACCCGCACCGTCTCGGCCGAGTCGTTGGCGCCCGGGCGCTGAATCAGCTGGAAGTCAGGCGAGAGCGAGAAATTGCCGTTGACGTGCCAGCGGTAGTAAAGCTCGAAGTCGCGCTCCGACGAGGCCGGGTTGTAGCCGTAATCGGGCTGGCCATCGCCATCGGCATCCAGCGTTGCACCATTGGCCGAAAACGCCTTGCTCGTGCGCAGCACGCCGGCTGCCACGCCGATGGCATCGGCGCCACGGCCCCACGGATCGCCGTTGATCTCGCCGCCCAACGTGATCGCGCGATCGAATCGCGTCGTGCCCGACATCTGCTTGCCAAAGCGGCCAAACACCGTGAGGGTGTCGGTGGCGCGTTGATCGAACGACAGCCCCCAGCCCGCATGCCGCGCCTCGCTGCCATCGAGATTGCCGCCGCGCCCGTTGTGCCAGGCATACAGCCGCCACTGGCCGGGCAGCGCGTTGAAGCGCGTGTGCAACGCGGCCTGCGCGATCATGAACGGCTTGCTCAACGGGCCATTGAACGCCGAGCCGCTGCCCGAGCCGAACGCACCCAAAGAGACATCCCACTCGCCGCCCTTTTGGCGCACGTTGCTGTACGACGCAATTGCGCCCGGCGCGAAACCATAGGCGTCCACGCCCGCGTCGCCACCCGAGTCGAGCAGCGGGTTGTGCACGAACACGTTGTTCATGAAGCGCGTGGTTTCGTCGTCGGCAATCGCGTTTTGATCGAAGAACACAAACGGATCGATCTTGCCGAAGGTGAGCGAGGCGCTCTCGCGCGAATCGCGCTTGACGTCGCCCAGCGGCGAACTGAGCCGATACCACGCTTGGGCGATGTGCGCCGCGGCGTCTTCGGGGTGATCGGCCATGCCCATGCGGAACGTGGTGCTGTTGGCCGTGCCCGTATACGTCGGGCGCAGGCCCAGGCCATCGCCCTGCCCGAATCGCGCCTGCACGAAGATGTTGCCTTCAACATCGCCCATCGAGCCACCCGGCAGGGTGACCGCGATATCGCCACGGTAGTTGGCGCGGCTGCCGCCCGTCGCCGGATCGGCCAGCGCCTCGGATTGCGCTTGCTGCAACACGGTTGTGAGGCTGGCACTCACCGAAACGCCCTCGACCGCCTCGATCTGGCGCGCCTGCTTTTGCATCGACAGCGTCTGGAACTCGACCGCCTTCAGTCGCGTGATCAGCTCGGGTTCGGTTTCGCTGATGCGCTCGCTCGACAGCGATTTCTCGGCTTGCGCCTGGGCATCCTCGAGCGCCTGCACGCGTTGCTCGATGTTGCCCGCGTTGGCGGGCGACGAAGCCGGTGCCGCGACGGTTGCCGGTGCGGCGAGCTTTTGGCGCAGGGCGCGGTTCTCGGCCTCGACGGCTTCGAGTCGCTGGGTGAGCTTTTTGAGTTCGGCCCACACAGCCGAATCAGGCCCGGCAGCCTGCGCGGGCGCTACCAGCGCGGCACAGGCCAGCGCCACGGCGCAGGGGGCGAAGGCAAAGGCACGCATGATCAGTAGCCGCCCTTCTTGCCGACGCCAGCAAAGGTGAAGTCCCACTCGACATCAAAAGGCTTGAACCAGGGGCGCACGCCCGTGGCGCGATCGGTGTGGCGGCCGTAATGCGTCGGGTTTTCTTTGGCGTTGGGCGGATACACGGTGAATTTCACGTGGTACTTGCCCGGCCCCTTGAGCTTGACGTTATCGCCGTAATGCGGTCCGTCGCTGGCCACCATCGGCATCATGTCGCCGCGAATCGCCTCGCTCGAACCGGCCTTGGTGAGCTCGTACTTCACCAGCAGATACGGAATCCACGAACCCTCCGGGTAGCCGTTCGGGTTGGTGTCGAGCGCGTGGATGTCGGCTTCGAGGTGGATGTCCGATTCGGCCGCCTTGGTCATGTGGCCTTCGGGCTCCATCTCGACGGGTTGCAGATACACCCCGGCGACCTCCATGCCGGCCATGTTCTTGGGGGCCCCAATGGGGTATTCAACGGCCTGGGCAATCAGGGGCAGGGCCAGCACGCAGGCCGCGAGAGTGCGAACGTGAAACATGATCAGGATAGATTGGAGTTGCGAATGTCGTCATCCTACATGAAATGAGAATGATTGTCATTAAGTTGTCAGCGCAGAACAGTTGAAGGATGCGGCCTCGGCGTGATTGGTCAAGGCGTCGGGCTCCGAGTGAGGTCTCGTCATAAATTACATTTGCTGCTATAAATGTGATTGTTGTGTAATGTTCTAATTCAAGGAGTCCACCATGCCCGCGGTGTCTGTTTCCTCTTCATCGGCAACCTTGATTGCTGCTCGTGGCAGCGCCGACACGCACGAGGTGGTGAACGTGTCGCGCGAATTGGTCGATGTGAACCTGTATGCGCAAGACGCGGCGCTGCTGGCGGCCGTGCAGCGTGAGGGCGGGGGCTGGGCGCACGAGTCTCTGCAGCGCTTTGGGGCGCTTGCGGGCTCGGCCGACTATCTGGAGCTCGGCGTGCTGGCCAATCGCTTCGGCCCCGAGTTCGACACGCACGACCGTTTTGGCAACCGCATCGATCAGGTCTCATTTCATCCGGCGTATCACGCGCTGATGAAGACGGCCATCGAGCACGGCCTGCACTCGTCGCCGTGGACCGACCCTCGTCCTGGCGCCCACGTGGCGCGCGCGGCGCACTTTTATCTGCAGGCTCAGGTCGAGGCCGGGCACGGTTGCCCGATCACGATGACGCTTGCGGCCATCCCCGCGCTGCGGCACACCCCTGGGCTGGCCGCGCTGTGGGAGCCCAAGATCACCGCGCGTGTCTACGACCCCCGCAACGTGCCCGACGCGCAAAAGGCCGGCCTGACCATCGGCATGGCCATGACCGAAAAGCAGGGCGGCTCCGACGTGCGCGCCAACACCACGCAGGCCTACCCCGTGGGCGTGGGCGGGCCGGGCCAGGCCTACGAGCTGGTGGGGCACAAATACTTCGTGTCGGCCCCGATGAGCGATGCCTTTCTGATGCTGGCGCAGGCTCCGGGCGGCTTGAGCTGCTTTCTGGTGCCGCGCTGGCGGCCCGATGGCAGCAAGAACCCGCTGCAGGTGCTGCGCCTCAAGCGCAAGATGGGCAACGTCTCGAACGCGTCGAGCGAGACCGAGTTGCGCGGCGCGCTGGGCTGGATGGTGGGCGAAGAAGGGCGTGGCGTACGCACCATCATTGACATGGTGTCGATGACCCGCTTCGATTGCATGATCGGCTCGACCGGCGGGCAGCGCATGGCGGTGTCGCAGGCCTTGCACCATTGCTCGATCCGCTCGGCCTTCGGCAAGGTGCTCAACCAGCAGCCCTTGATGCAGAACGTGCTGGCCGACCTGGTGCTCGAACACGAAGGCTCGCTGGCGTTGACCATGCGCGTGGCCCGCGCGCTCGACAACCGCGCCGACCCGCACGAAGACCTGCTGGCGCGCATCGTGACGGCGGTCGGCAAGTACTGGATCTGCAAGCGCACGCCGCAGCATGCTTACGAGGCAATGGAATGCATCGGCGGCAGCGGCGTGATGGAAGACAGCCCCTTCCCGCGGCTGTTCCGCGAGTCGCCCGTCAACGCCATCTGGGAAGGCAGCGGCAACGTGCAATGCCTCGACGTGCTGCGCGCCATGCAGAAGACGCCAGCGGTGGTCGAGGCCTTCTTTGCTGAAGTCGGCAAGGCGCGCGGCGCGAACGCCACGCTCGACAACTACGTGACCGCGCTGCAGCGCGAGTTCACCGATCTGCGCGATCTCGAATACCGCGCCCGCCACGTCGTCGATCAGATGGCCTTGGCGATCCAGGCGGCCTTGCTGGTGCAGCACGCGCCCTCGATGGTGGCCGATGCCTTCTGTGCCTCGCGTCTCGATGGCGTGGGCGACCGCCAATACGGCACCTTGCCGCGCGGCATCGACTGCCACGCCATCATCGAGCGAGCCACGCCGCGCGTGGGTTGACGCGGGCTCAGGCCCGGCGCTGGTAGGTCACGAAGTGATAGGGCCAGCCCTGCGGGCTGGTGTGTGACTCGCGCGCGGCCTCGATGAACGCGGAGCGGTCCCACGCGGGGAAGAAGGTATCGCCGTCGAACTCGGCGTCCACCTCGGTCAGCACGATCACGTCGGCGCGCGGCAGCGCCTGCGCGTAGATCTCGCCGCCGCCGATCACGAAGGGCTCGTCGGCCAGTGCCTCGGTGCTCTTGGCCAGCAGCGCCAGGGCGGCGTCCAGCGACGCGGCCACGTCCACCCCGTCGTGCCGCCACGCCGCGTTGCGGGTGATGACGATGTTGCGGCGGCCCGGCAGCGCGCGGCCGATCGACTCGAAGGTCTTGCGGCCCATGATGACCGGGTGGCCGAGCGTGGTGCGCTTGAAGAACTTCAGGTCTTCGGGCAAGTGCCACAGCAGCGCGTTGTCTTTGCCGATGGCGCCGTTGCGGGCCACGGCGGCGATCAAACCGAGCTTCATCGTGTCTCGCTTGCTCAAACCGCCACCGGCGCCTTGATGGGCGCGTGGTGTTGGTAGTCGAGCACTTCAAAGTCTTCAAATTCGTAGTCGAAGATCGACGCCGGCTTGCGCTTGATGTTCAGCACCGGGTAGGGGTAGGGCGTGCGGCTGAGTTGCAGTTCGACCTGCTCGGTGTGGTTGCTGTAGACGTGGCAGTCGCCGCCCGTCCAGATGAAGTCGCCCACTTCGAGGTCGCATTGCTGCGCCAGCATGTGGGTGAGCAGCGCGTAGCTGGCGATGTTGAAGGGCACGCCCAGGAAGATGTCGGCGCTGCGCTGATACAGCTGGCAGCTCAGGCGGCCTTCGGCCACGTAGAACTGGAAGAACGCGTGGCAGGGCGGCAGAGCCATCTTGCTGATCTCGCCCACGTTCCAGGCGCTGACGATGATGCGGCGCGAGTCGGGGTTGCTCTTGAGCGTGTTGACGACCTCGCTGATCTGGTCGATGTGCCCGCCGTCGGGCGTGGGCCACGAGCGCCATTGCACGCCGTAGACCGGGCCGAGCGAGCCGTCTTCGCGCGCCCATTCGTCCCAGATCGACACGCCACGCTCTTGCAGCCACTTGACGTTGTTGTCGCCGCGCAAGAACCACAGCAGCTCGACGATGATCGACTTGAGGTGCACCTTCTTGGTCGTCACCAGCGGAAAGCCTTCGCGCAAGTCGAAGCGCATCTGGTGCCCGAACACGCTCTTGGTGCCGGTGCCGGTGCGATCGGTCTTGGCGACGCCCGTCGTGTAGACGTGGCGCATGAAATCTTCGTACTGCGAGCGGACGGGGCGGGTGGTGACGGTACTCATGCCCGGATTTTAGGCGGGGCCGCCTCGCCGAATTGCGCTGCCGCCAGCTGGGCATACAGCGGGCAGCGCTGCACCAGCTCGGCGTGCGGGCCGATGTCGACGAGGTGGCCGTGGTCGAGCACCGCGATGCGGTCGGCGTGCACCACAGTGCTCAGCCGGTGGGCGATGACCAGGGTGGTGCGGCCTTGCATCGCCGCGTCGAGTGCGGCTTGCACGACCCGTTCGCTGGCCGTGTCGAGCGCGCTGGTGGCTTCGTCGAGCAGCAGCAGCGGGGCGTTCTTGAGCATGGCGCGGGCAATGGACAAGCGCTGGCGTTGGCCGCCCGACAGGTTGACGCCGCGCTCGCCCAGATACGTGTCGTAGCCCTGCGGCAGCGCGCGGATGAACTCATCGGCGTGCGCGGCCCGGGCGGCGGCCATCACTTCGGCGTCGGTGGCATCCGGCCGGCCGTAGCGGATGTTGTCGAGCGCGCTGGCCGAGAAGATCACGCTGTCTTGCGGCACGAGGGCGATGCGCTGGCGCAGGGCGGTCAGGTCGGCCTGGCGCACGTCCACGCCGTCGATCAGGACATGTCCGCCTTGGGTATCGAAGTAGCGCAGCAGCAGCTGGAACACCGTGCTCTTGCCGGCTCCGCTCGGGCCCACGAGCGCCACGGTTTCGCCGGGGCGGATGTCGAGCGTCAGCTCGTGCAGCGTGGGGTGTTGCGGCCGGGCCGGGTAGTGGAAGGTGACGTGGTTCAGCTGCACCCGTGCGCCGCCTGCCACGGCAGGCAGGGCCTGGGGTGACACGGGCGACTCGATCGGCGAGCGGGCGGCGAGCATCGCCATCAGCCGCTGGGTGGCCACCGATGCGCGCAGCAGCTCGCCCCACACATCGGTCAGGCCCGAGATGCCGCCGATCAGCACGATGATGAACAGCACCGTCTGCCCGAAGGTGCCCGCGCTCATGCGGCCCGCCATCACCTCGTGCATGCCCTGGTACAGCCCCCACAGCATCGACGCAAAGATGGCGCAGATGCTGAAGGCCATCAGCGGCGAGCGCGCGCCGATGTAGCGCGTCATGGCCTGCAAGGCGCGGCCCACGGCGGCGCGGTAGCGGCCTGCTTCGAAGCGTTCTTGCGCGTAGCTCTGCACCACGGTGAGGCCGCGCAGCGCCTCGCTGGCCACGCCGGTCGATTCGGCCAGGCGGTCTTGCGCCACGCGCGCCAACTGGTTGATCCAGCGCTCAACCGCCAGTGCGGGCAGCACCACCACGATCAATAAGCCGAGCACCTGCGCCATCACCCCCGGCGCCGTCCAGATCAGCAGCAGCAGCGAGCCCAGTGCCAGCAGCGCATTGCGCACGCCGAGGCCGAGGCTGGAGCCCAGCACGGTCTGGATCAGCGTGGTGTCGGCGGTGATGGCCGACAGCACCGTGCTCGCCGGGGTGCGGTCGAAGTAGGCGGGGCTTTGCTGCAGGGCGTGTCGGTACAGCGCTTGTTGCAAGTCGATGGCCACTCGTTCGGCCAGCCAGGTCACGCTGAAGAAGCGGGCCGCCGAGCACAGGCCCAAGGCCGCGCCGCACAGGGCCAAGGTCAGGAAGTGGCCGCGCAAGGCCATGATTTGCGCCCCCGCGTCGCTGGCCACCAGACCCTGGTCGATCAACTGGCGCAGGGCCAGGGGCATGAGCAGGGTGGTGAGGGCCGCACCCAGCAGCGACAAGCCGGCGGCCGCCACGCGCCAGCGGTGCGGGCGCAGAAAACGCCACAGCGGCAGCAGCCCGCTCACGCCGTTGAGCGCCGCGCGAGCTCGGTCGGCTGACGCGGCTGGCTTGGTGGCGGGCGGGGTGGACATCGCGCGGGCGGTGGTGGCGTCAGGCGGCCCGCAGGCAATCGACGATGTTCATGCGCGCGGCGTTCCAGGCCGGGATGAAGCCGCCCACCAGGCCCATGAACAGCGAGAACAGCAGCGTCTCGATGGCGATGGACGGCGTGAGCTGGAAGCGGAAGGCGATCTCGGAAAACGTCTGGAAGTTGGTGGTCGAGATGTTGACGTTCTGCATGAACGACGCGCCCCCCACGCCGATCAGGCCGCCCACCAGCGACAGCCCGAGCGATTCGCCCAGAAAGGCCATGAGCACTGCGCCGCGCCGAAAGCCGAGCGCGCGCAGGGTGCCGATCTCGCCGGTGCGCTGCGCCACGGCGGCGAACATCGTGATCATGGCGCCCACGATGGCGCCGATCGAGAAGATGGCCGACAAGAACAAGCCCAGGTAGCGGATGAACTTGCTGAGCAGTTCCGACTGCTCGGCGTAGAAGCGCTGCTCGGGCTTGGCCTCCATGGTCAGACGCGGGTCGGACTCGATGGCGTCACGCGTGGCCTCGAAGCGGTCGGTATCCGCCAGCTTGAAGACCACGCTCGAATAGCCGCTGCGCCGAAACGCCTGCAGCATCTGCTCGGCGTCGCCCCAGATCTCGGAATCAAAACCGCTGCGCCCCGCGTCGAACAGGCCCACGACCAGCCAGTCGCGCCCGGCGAAGTGCAGCGTTTGGCCGATCTCGACCCGGGCGAAGCCGCGCGCCACGGCGCTGCCGGCAATGATCTCGGAGGTGCCGGTGCGAAACATGCGGCCTTGCGTCAGGTGTACCTGGGGGCGCAGCGTCAGCACGATGTCGGCCGAGGTGCCGCGCACCGTGATGTTGGCCGGCTTGCCGTTGCTGCGCTTGGGCAGGCTGTTGAGCACCACCGGTTCGGGCGAGAACAACTTGCGGCCCGCGCCGTCGGTGGCGATGCCGGGCAGGGTGGACATCACCGCCGCCTGGTCGCGACCGATGCCCGAGTTGATCTCGGCGCCCGCGCCCTTGCGCAGCACCATCACGTTGTCGGGCTGGCCGGTGGCGACCAGCGTGGCGCGGATGCCCTCGCTCATCATCAGCACCACCGAGAACACGAACACCACCAGCGCCATGCCGCCGGCGGTGAGCACGGTGGTGACGCGGCGCACCCACAGGTTGCGCAGGATGTAGCTCAGCGGCACCGTCTTCATCGGCGCCAGGGCGCTGCGGTTCAACTGGGTGCTAGGCGACATGGCGCAGCCCCTGAACGATGTCGATGCGCGACATGCGCCACGCCGGCCACGCGGCCGCGATGGCGCCCACGCCCAGGCTGGCGAGCATCTGCAGCAGCAGCGTCACGCTTGAAATCTTGAACACCGGGAAGAGCGTGCCCGTCACGCCCACGAAGGCGTGGGCCAGCGGGAAGGTGGCGGCCACGCCCAGCGCGCCGCCGATCAGGGCGATCAGCATGCTTTCGCCGAACAGCAGCTTCACCACGAAGGCCGGCGAAAAGCCCAGCGCCTTCAGCGTGGCGTACTCGGCCAGCCGCTCGCGCGCCGTCATCGTCATCGTGTTGGCCATCACGGCCATGATGATGAGCACGATGATGAAGCTCACCGCCTGGATGGCCACCAGGATGGTCTCGCTCATCGCCACGAAGCTGAGCTGAAAGGCCTTCTCGGTTTCGGTGAGCGTTTCGCCCAGCGAGTTGCGGAACATGCCGTCGATGCGCTGCGAAATCGCCGCGGCCTCGCTGGGCTCCTTGATGCCGACCACGTAGACGCCCACCTTGTCGGCCGCGTCGTTGCCCAGGCGCTTGCGCACGTTCTCGGCCACGAGCTTCCAGTGGATGAACATCTGCTGCTCGTCGGTCTTGGCGTCGGCGCCGTGGTAGATGGCGCGCACGGTGAAGGTCCAGGTGCCCGGGAAGATCGTGCCGCGCAGCGGGATGGTGTCGCCCACCTTCCAGCCGAACTTGCGCGCCAGCTTGGCGCCGATCACGCAACCCTGGCGGTCATGCAAGAAGGCCTGGCGTTCTTCTTCGCTGATCTTGAACTCGGGGTAGAGCGACAGGTAGCTCTCGGGGTCCACCGCGAACTGCGCGAAGAAGTTGCGCTCGGTGATGTAGATGCCGCCGAACCAGTTGGCCCACGAGATGCGCGACACGCCCTCGACCGCGCGGATGCGTTCGGCGTAGTTGAGCGGCAGCGGGAAGGTCAGCGAGATCGCGTTGCGCGTGACGAGCCGCGTGCTCGAGGTGGCGTCCGCCCCGTTGTACCAGGCGTCGACGATGGTGCGCAGCAGCCCGAACGCGCAGATGGCCACCACCAGCCCGACCATCGTCAGCAGCGTGCGCAGCCGATGGCGAAAGGCATTCTTGAGCAGCAGCCGGAACAAAAACATGGCAAAGCGGGTCAGGCAAAAGGGCTGCTGGGCGGGCGGCTCAGTGGTCGTCGAGATCGGCCGCGTCGCCGTCCACCAGCACGCCTTTTTCAAGGTGCACCAGGCGCCCGGCACGCGCGGCGGCCTTGGCGTCGTGCGTCACCATCACGATGGTCTTGCCGAGCTGGCTGTGCAGCTGGTCCATCAGCGTGAGCACTTCTTCGCCGGTGGCGCGGTCGAGGTCGCCGGTGGGTTCGTCGGCCACGATCAGCGCGGGGTCGGTGACCAGCGCGCGGGCGATGGCCACGCGCTGCTGCTGGCCGCCCGAGAGCTCGTTGGGGTAGTGGTCCATGCGGTCGCCGAGCTTGACCATGCTCAGCGCCGTGCCCACGCGCTCATGGCGTTCGCGGCGGCTCAGGTTGGTCAGCAGCAGCGGCAGCTCGACGTTCTCGAAGGCCGTGAGCACCGGCATCAGGTTGTAGAACTGAAAGATGAAGCCGACGTTGGCGGCGCGCCAGTCGGCCAGCTCGCCCTCGCTGAGCGAGGCGATATCGACCCCGCCGATGCGGATGCGGCCCGTGGTGGGCTGGTCGATGCCGGCGATCAGGTTGAGCAGCGTGCTCTTGCCCGAGCCGCTGGGGCCCATCAGCGAGATGAACTCGGCCGGCCGCACGTCGAGGTTGATGTTGGTGAGCACCGGGATGAGCTGGTCGCCCCGGTGGTAGGTCTTGCTCAGGCCGCGGATGCGGATCAGCGGCTTGACCGTTTCGCGCTCGGGCGCGGCAACAGCCTGATCGCGGGGCAGATCAAGGGGCAGATCGGCCGGCTGGGGGGAATGGCTGGCGCTCATGCGATCTCAAGAGGTGGACAGGCGCACCTTGGCGCCGGCCTTGACCTTGGCGCTCGGCTCCAGCACCAGCTTGTCGCCGGCTTTCAAACTAGCGGCGTTACCCGGCGCGGCGTTGATTTCAACCACGTCACCCAGCTTGCGGCTGACGGTGACCTTGACGGCCTCGACCTGATCGACGCCATCCTTGTCGGCGGCGCCGCGCAGCTTGAACACCACCGAGGCGCCATCACGTTGCGCCACGGCCGCCGGGTTGACGGCCAGCAGCGGTTGCTGGTCGGCTTCGGTGATCGCTTGCGACAGGAAGGCCGCCTTGGCGCTCATCTCGGGCAGCACGCGGGGGTCGAGCTGGTCGAAGCGGATCTTGGTCATGACCGTGGCCTTGGCGCGGTCCACCGTGGGCACGATGCCGACCACATGACCGCGAAAGCGCGTGTCGGGCAGCGCGTCGAGCACGATCTCGACCGGCTGGCCCGGGCTGGCCTTCGACAGGTTGCCCTCGGACACGTCGGCCTCGACTTCGAGCGTATTCATGTCGGCCATGGTGACCACCGCGCCTTGCGCGCCGGCCGCGCTCGACATCGGCGTGATCATGTCGCCCACGTTGGCGTTCTTGACCAGCACCACGCCGTCGAACGGGGCGCGGATTTCGGTGAAATCCTGGTTGACCTGCTGGATCTTGAGCTGCGCCTTGGCTTGCGCCAGGCCAGCCTTGGCGGCGGCCACCGTGGCCCGCGCGGCGTTCACGCGGGTCTGCACGTTGTCCACGGCCTGCGTCGAGACAAAGCCCTTGGCCTCCAGGCTGCGGGTGCGCTTGAGCTCGCCCTCGGCGTTGGCCTGCTCGACCTCGGCCTGGCGCACATTGGCCTCGGCCTGGTGCACGCTGGCCTCGGCCGACAGGATGCCGGCGCGCACGTCGCTCGAATCGAGGCGCGCGATCAGGTCGCCCTTGTGCAGGCGCGAGCCTTCGCGCACGTTGAGCTCGATCAGCCGGCCGGCGGCCTTCGACGCCACGGCGGCGCGCGTTTGCGCCACCACGTAGCCCGAGGCCGTGAGCTGCACGTATTGCTGCGAGGGCGTGCTCACCACCACCGAGGTGGTCTTGATCTCGACGGGGTGGGGCACCACGAAGAACCAGGCGGCCGCGCCTGCCACCGCGAGTGCGCCGATCGTCCAGGGCAGCCAGTTGCCGCGCCGCTTGGCGGGAGCCGCGTCGCGGTCGATCTTCAGAGATGAAAGGCCGTTGGCCGCGGAGGGGTCGCTCATAGGTGGGGACAACTTTTTCAGCTTGGAGGCACCGCGCTTCTTGGGCGCCAGCAGCTCGGCGGGGGCGAGCAATTCGGTTGGCGCGAAGTCCGGCTCGTTGGGCGCCGACGCGTGCGGGCGATGCTGCATGTTACTCAAGGCCATGTCCGTGCTCCACAGTGGGGGATGCGCCATCGGTTGACCGCCAGGCTAATGCGGTGATGTGACGCGATGTCGGGTGCCAATGCTCGACCTGCCAGTCTGCCGCATCGCCCATGCGGGCCGGAACCCCCAGCACGCGGGCCGGATCGAGGCCGATGTGCACCTCGTGCAGCGGCAGCTCCAGGCCGCGGCCGCTGGCCTTGAGCAGGGCTTCTTTGAGCACCCAGACGTGAACCCGCCGGGTGGCGGCCTGATCGCGCAGGGCGGCGAGCTCGGCGGGGTTGCAGAAGACTTCGGCGAGTTCGTCGTCGATGGGGCGCTCGGCGCTTTCGCAGTCCACCCCGACGGACGCCACCGAGGCGGCGGACGGCTGCGGCGCCGTCCAGGCGCAGGCGACCAGGCCGTGCGTGTGGCTCAGGTTGAAGTCGATGCCGGTGTGCTCGGGCCACGCCAGGCGCGGCTTGCCGCGCGGCTCGTCGATGGCGAAGCGCAAGGCCTCGGGGGCGACGCCGAGCGCGCGGCCGAGCAACTGCCGGCGCAGGCCGTGGGCGACGAGGTAGTCGCGGCGGTCGGCGTCAAACGCGAAGCGATCGGCCTGCGCGCGCTCTGCCTCGTCCAGCGTGCTGCGCAACGCAGCCAGCCGGGCGTCGTCTACCCACCCGGTCTCCAGGGTGTGCACCGTGATGCGAGCGGGGCTCAATGGGCACCGCTGGGCGCGGGGCTGGCTGCCACGTCGAACAGCGCATGCTCGATGGCGGCCACGGCGTCGTAGCGGGCGAAGTCGTCTTGCAGCGCGCGGGCGCCGGCCTTGTAGACCGGGTTGCGCAGCACCTCGTTGATCGCGCCGCGCAGCAGCTCGGCGCTGGGGCGGCCGGTGGCGAGGTTGACGCCGGCTTCGTTCCAGGCCACGCGGGCGCCGATCTCGGGTTTTTCTTCGCTGTCGCCCGCCACCACGAGCGGCACGCCCAGGCTGAGCGCGTGCGTCACGCCACCCAGGCCGCCGTTGGTGACGAGCACGTCCGCCTTGGGCAGCAGTTGGTGGAAGGGCAGGAAGGTGCCGGCGCGCGCATTGGCGGGCAGCGGGCCGGGGATGATGTCGACCGGTGGGCCGCCGGTGCCGACGATCACGATCACGTCTTCACCCTCCATGGCCTGCATGGCGGGCACCACGAGCTGGCGCGGGTCGCCGTTGGCCAGCGTGCCCTGCGTGACCACGACCACCGGCTTGGAGCCGTCGAGCTCGTGCCACCAGCTCGGCTCGGTGAACGCGCCGGCCGGCGGGATCACCGGGCCCACGAAGGCAAAGTTCTTCGGCAGGTCGCTGTGCGGGTAGTCGAAACGCTCGGTGGTGAGCTGCAGGTAGCGGTCGGGCAGCAGGCTGCCGGCATCAGAAATGAAATGCGGCAGCGGCGGGCAGCCGATGGAGGCCATCGTGTCGTTGGCGTACTGCTGCAGCGGCCCGAACACGCTGTGCTGCATGTAGTGGTTGATGGCGGTGTTGCGGGCCCGGCCACGCGGCGTGCTCGACGGCGGCAGGCCCAGCCCGAAGAAGGCGGTGTCGACGCTGCTTTGCGCCAGCACGCTCACGCCCAGCGACACCACCGGCACGCGGCGCTTGCCGGCTTCGGTGGGCATCAGCAGGAAGGGGAAGGCGCCGCAGAACAGTGTGTCGATGACGATGGCGTCGATCGGCCGGCCGGCTGCGTCGTACTCGGCCAGCAAGGCCTGCAGGCCTTCGAACTGACGCGGGATGGAATCGGCGAACAGGTGGCGCACGCCCCACAGCATCTGCGCCGGGCCGGGCGGCAATTGCGCGCGCTCGGGGAAGCGCTCGTCGATCGTGCGGTAGTCGTAGTCGATCTCTTCGTGCAGCGGCACGAAGTGGGCACCGATCTTCTCGATGCTGTCCTTGAACACCGAGCCGGTGTTGAAGACGACCTCGTGCCCCCGGGCGATGAGGCCGCGCGCGGCGCCCAGCAGGGGGTTGACGTGACCCGCCATCGGCGTGGCGGCCATCAGGATGCGTAGTGACTTCATGGGGTGGACTTCAGGGTGTGCGCGTCACGAGGTGACCACGCTGGGGCCGTGGACGCCCAGGTTCTTCAGGTAGCGGACCAGCAAGGCGCGGCTGACGCGGGCGATCGGGGCGCCCACGCCTTCGAGCGCGGTGCGGGTGGCATCGCCCACGATGTGGGGGCGCTGCGCGGCGCGGTCGTACTTCGACAAGATGGCGAGCAGCGCCAGCAGGTTGTCGTCCGAGTCGGCGTGCAGCTTGTTGCGGGCGATGGCGGCCCACTCGTCGATGCTCACGTAGCGCGGGTTCAGGCCGAGCTCTTGCAGCACCGGGCCCAGGTCGTGCAGCGTGAGCTCCTGGCCGCTGAGCAGGTGGTAGATGGCGCCGTGCTCGGCCGGCATCGCCTGGTTGGACAGGCGCACCACGGCGCGCGCCACGTCGCACACCGGGGTCATGTTGAGGGCCAGATCCATGTCGGGGATGGCTTCCAGCTCGGCGCACAGGCGGGCCATGCGCCAGATGAAGTCAGCCGGGTTGCACAGCGCGTGGGCGTGGTCGCCGGTGACGCTGCCCAGGCGGTAGATCGACACCGGCACGCCAGCGGCCTGCGCCTGGGTGACGAGGGCGTCGGCCACCCACTTGCTCTGGTTGTAGCCGCCCACCAGACCGCGCCAGGCATCGAGCGGCGTGGCTTCGCTGATGGTGCCGCGGATCTTG
This sequence comes from Aquabacterium sp., assembly GCF_041915145.1. Lineage (GTDB taxonomy): Bacteria > Pseudomonadota > Gammaproteobacteria > Burkholderiales > Burkholderiaceae_C > Aquabacterium. The sequence continues at coordinate 23,837 of NZ_JAYSBZ010000016.1, forward strand.
GTGGTGTCGACGATGCCCAGCGTGGACACGTGGTGCATGCGCTTGGCGCAGCCCTGCGTCGTCCATTCGAGCAGCGTGATGACGGCGTCGACGTTGGCCGCCTTGAGGCTGGCGTAGGGGTGCAGGAAGTCGACCTTCGCGCCGCAATGGATGATGCTGTCGCAGGTGTCGCGCACGGTGTGCACGCCGGCTTCATCAAGGCCGAGCTGCGGCAGGCCGAGATCGCCCAGCACGACTTCGACGCGACCGTCGTCCCAGGCGGCTTCGAGGCGCTGCTCCTTGAGCGCGGCGACCAGGCGCTGGCGGGCGGTGGCTTGGTCAGCGGCGCGCACGTGGCACACCACGGTGGCGGTGCTCTCGCTCAGCAGGTTGGCCAGCAGGTAGCTGCCCACGTAGCCGGTGGCGCCGGTCAGGAAGACGCGCTGCGCGTGCGTCGGCAGGCTCAGGTCGAGATCGAGCTGCTCGCCGCCCTCCGCGCTGGCAGCACTCTTGATGTGCGCGGGCAGTTGGCTGTCGCGGTCGAGGTCGAGCTCTTCGCTCAGCGGGGCGCTGCCGTCGAGCAGCTTGGCCAGCTCGGACAGCACCGGCGTGGTGTAGACGCCGGCGATCGGGAAGTCGCCCCGGATCTCGTCGCGGATGCGGCGGCCCAGCTGGATGGCCAGCAGCGAATGGCCGCCGATCTCGAAGAAGTTGGCGTCGGCGTCGTCCACCCCGTCGCGACCCAGCACCTGCGCGCAGAGTTGGCACAGCTTGGTCTCGGTGGGGGTGGCGGGCGCGCGTGCCGGCCGGGTCGGGGCCAGGGCGTGCTCGTCGGGGGCGGGCAGGGCGTTGCGGTCGAGCTTGCCGTTGGGGGTGAGGGGCAGGGCGTCGATCAGCATCAGGCCGGCAGGCACCATGTGCTCGGGCAGTTGCCGGGCGGCCGCAGTTCGCACGGCGGTGGTGTCGACGGTTTGGCCGTCGCGTGCCACGAGGTAGGCGATCAGGTGCTTGTCACCGGGGCGGTCTTCGCGCAGCGTGACCACCGCGCTCGCCACGCCCGGTTGGGCGGCGAGCACCGATTCGATCTCGCCCAGCTCGATGCGGAAGCCGCGCAGCTTCACCTGGTTGTCGGCGCGGCCGACGAATTCGAGCGTCTTGTCTTGCCGCCAGCGCAACACGTCGCCGGTGCGGTACATGCGGCTGCCGGGCGCGCCGTAGGGGTTGGCCACGAAGCGGTCGGCGGTCAGGCCGGGGCGGTTGAGGTAGCCACGCGCCAGGCCGATGCCGGCGATGTAGAGCTCGCCGGGCACGCCCACCGGGCAGGGGCGCAGCTTGGCGTCGAGCACCATCACCATCGCGTTCGGGATGGGGCGGCCCATTGAAATGCGTCCTTGCACGCGGCCCCCGTCGGCTTCGAGCGGGGCGCTCATCGTGGTGCAGATGGTGGATTCGGTCGGGCCGTAGGCGTTGATCATGCGGCGCCCCGGTGCCCAACGCGCCACCAGCTCGGGCGAGCAGGCTTCGCCACCCACCGCCAGCACCTTGAGCAGCGGGAAGCCTTGCCCGGTCTCGGGGATGGTGGCCAGCGTGGCCGGCGGGATCAGCGCGTGCGTGATCTCGAGGTCGACCAGCACTTCGGCCAGGATCTCACCCACCATCACCTCGCGCAGCGGCACCACCAGCGTGGCGCCCGCGCCGAAGGCCATCAGCATCTCCATGACCGAGGCGTCGAAGCTGGGCGAGGCCAGTTGCGACACGCGCGCGTCGGGCGTCACCTCGAGCTGCTTGACGAAGGCCTCGGCCATGTTGGCCACGCCCTGGTGCGTGACGACCACGCCCTTGGGGCGGCCCGTCGAGCCCGAGGTGTAGATCAGGTAGGCCGCCTCGGCCAGCGAGGTGGAGGCAGGCGCCGGGTTGCGGTCCGACTGGCGCTTGAGCATGTCTTGCGACTCGTCGGTGTCGAGCACCAGCAGCGGTGCGAGGGCGTCGAGGTCTGCGGGCAGGTGCCGCGCGGTGCTGCTGTCGGTGAGCACGAAGGCCGGGCGGGCGTCTTCGACCATGTAGCGGATGCGCTCGGCCGGGTAGTGCGGGTCGATGGGCAGGAAGGCCCCGCCGGCCTTGAGCACGGCCAGCTCATTGACCACCATCTTGCCGCTGCGCGGCAGCGCCACGGCCACGATGCTGCCCGGGCCCACGCCACGTGCCCGCAGCGCATGCGCCAGGCGGTTGGCACGGGCGTTGAGCGCGGCGTAGCTCCAGGTGAGCGAGCCGGTGATCAGGGCGATGGCGTCGGGCGTGCGCTCGACCTGGGCTTCGAACAGCGCGGCAAAACTGAGTGCGTGCATGGCAAGGGTCCTTCGGGGGAGGTCGGATGGACTGCGGATGGACTGCGGTTGCAACTGGGGCGGTGGTGCAGGGCGGGGCTGGCGCTCAGCCCATGCCCCACTGCGAAACCAGCTCGTCGCGCTCTTCGGGCAACAGGACTTCGATCTGCGCCAGCGGCAAGGTGGGCGCTTCGGAGATCGTTTCGAGCAGCACCACCAGGCGGGCTACCAGGGCCTCGGCCGTGGCGCGCTCGAACAGGTCGGTGCGGTATTCGAGATAGCCCTCGATGCCGCCCGGCAGGCCCTCGGGTGTGCGGTGCTCACCCACGATCAGCGACAGGTCGAACCGCGCCACGCTGGCATGGATCGGGTAGCTGGACACGGCCATGTCGTCCATCTTGAGCGCGCTGCCGTCGCCAAAGTTCTGCAAGGCCAGCATCACCTGGAACATCGGGTGGCGCGAGCGCGAACGCGGCGGGTTGAGCACCTCGACGAGGCGCTCGAACGGCACGTCCTGATTGGCGTAGGCGCTGATGTTGGCGCCGCGCACGCGTTCGACCAGTTGCTTGAAGGTGATCTCGCCCGACACATCGGTGCGCAGCACCAGCGTGTTGACGAAGCAGCCGATCAGCTCGTCGAGCACGTGGTCGGAGCGCCCCGCCACCGGCGTGCCGATGGGGATGTCTTCGCCCGCGCCCATGCGGCTGAGCAGCGTGGCCAGGGCGGCCTGCAGCACCATGAACAGGCTGGCCTGGCTTTCGCGTGCCAGGGTGACCAGGCGTTGGTGCAGCGGCTGCGGCAGGCGCAGCGGGATGCTGTCGCCCGCGTAGCTGGCCACGGCGGGCACGGCGTGGTCGAAAGGCAGGTCGATTTCGGCTGGCGCGCCCGCGAGGGTCTTGCGCCAGAACTCGACTTGCCGATGGATCGGGCTGCCGGCGTCGCCTTCGTGGCCCAGCAGCTCCTGCTGCCAGAGCGTGAAGTCGATGTACTGCACGGGCAGCGACGGCAGCTCCAGCGCACGCCCGGCGCGGCGCGCGGCGTAGGCCACGGCCATGTCGCGCATCAGCGGGTGCAGCGACTGGCCGTCGGCCGCGATGTGGTTGACGATGATCTGCAGCACGTGGTCGTCGGGCGCCACGCGGTAGAGCTTGATGCGCAGCGGCGTCTGCCGGGCCAGGTCGAAGGGCTCGACGGCGGCGGCCGAGGTCTGTGCGAACAGCGCGTCTTCGGTGGTCTCGATCAGCTCGATGCGCGGCTGCGCCTCGCTGGGGTCGAGCACCAGCTGATAGGGCACGCCGTTGTGCTCGGGGAAGACCGTGCGCAGCACCTCGTGGCGCTCGACCAGGTCTTGCGCCGCGGCCTGCATGGCGTCCACGTCGGGCACGCCTTTCAGACGCAAGGTGAGCGGGATGTTGTAGGCGCCATTGGCCGCGTCGAGCTGGCTCAGGAACCACAGGCGGCGTTGCGCGAACGACAGCGGCACCTGCTCGGGCCGGGTGCGACGACGCAGGGTGGACTCGGCGCCCTGCGCCTTGGCGATCAGCTCGGCGAGTCCGGCGATGTTGGTCACCTCGAACATCGCGGCCAGGGGCAGCTCGACCTGGAAGGTGGTACGCACCTTCGAGACCACGCGGGCCACCATCAGCGAGTCGCTGCCGAGCTCGAAGAAGTTGCTGTCGATGTCGACCGCGGGCAGGCCCAGCGTTTCGGCGAACAGCGAGCACAGGATCTCTTCGGTCGGGTTGCGCGGGCCGCGCTTGTTGGCGCCACCCTGGCCGTAGTCGGGCGCGGGCAGCGCGCGGCGGTCGAGCTTGCCGCTGGCCATGAGCGGCAGGCGGTCGATGGTGACGATGGCCGCCGGCAGCATGTAGTCGGGCAGCGTGAGCGCGATGAACTGGCGCAGCTCGCCAGCGTCAGGCGTGGCGCCGTCTTGCGCCACCACGTAGCCCACCAGACGCTTGTCGCCCGGGCGGTCTTCACGCACGATCACGGCGGCTTGTGCCACGCTCGAATGCGCGGCCAGCGCGGCTTCGATCTCGCCCAGCTCGATACGGAAGCCGCGGATCTTGACCTGCATATCGGCTCGGCCCAGGTAGTCGAGCACCAGCGTGCCGTCGTCGCCCGTCTTCCAGCGAGCCAGGTCGCCGGTGCGGTACATGCGGCTGCCGGCCGGGCCGAAGGGGGCGGCAATGAAACGTTCGGCCGTGAGGCTGGGGCGGTTGAGGTAGCCGCGCGCCACGCCGTCGCCGGCAATGTAGAGCTCGCCCGTCACGCCCACCGGCACCGGCTGCAGGCCGGGGTCGAGGATGTAGACCTGGGTGTTGAGAATCGGGTGCCCGATCGACGGGCCTTTTTCGTGAGCGGACTCGGGTGCGGCCAGGTCGGTCGCCACGGGCGACTCGCTGCCTTGCTGACCCTGCAGCGTCAGGCTGGTGGACCACACCGTGGTTTCGGTGGGGCCGTAGAGGTTGATCACGTCCCACGCCACTTCGCGCAGCGAGCGGGCCAGGGTGGCGGGCAGGGCTTCGCCGCCCACCAGCACGCGCAGGCCGCGCAGCACATCGGCGTCGCCGCCCACCAAGGTCTCCCACAGCGAGGGGGTGGCCTGCATGGCGGTGGCGCCGGAGGTGACGATCAGGCGGGCCAGCGCCGGCGGATGGCGCACGATGCTGCGCGGCGCGATCACGACGCGCGCGCCGCTGATGATGGGCAGATAAAGCTCGAGCCCGGCGATGTCGAAGCTGATGGTGGTGACGGCGAGCAGGCGGTCGCTGCGCTCCAGCCCGATCGTGCCCTGCATGGCCACGAGGAAGTTGCGCAGTGCGCCGTGCGTGACCACCACGCCCTTGGGTTTGCCGGTGGAGCCCGAGGTGTAGATCACATACGCGGCATGCTCGGCGCGCAAGGGGCCGCCGTTGGACGCGCGGTCGGCCTCCCTCGGGTTGAGCGGGCTGCGGGCGGCGATGCTCGGGGCCGCGATCAACAGGGCGGCGCGGGTGGCCGCGTCAGGCAGGCGGTCGGCCACTTCCTGCGTGGTGAGCACGACGGCCGGGCGCGCGTCGTCCACCATCGATGCCAGCCGGTCGGCGGGCAGATCGGGGTCGAGCGGCAGGTAGGCCGCGCCGGCCTTCATCACGCCGAGCAGGCCGGCGAGCAGGTCGGTGGTGCGGGGCAGGGCCACGCCGACGATCTGGTCGGGCCCGATGCCGCGCGCGATCAGCTCGTGCGCAATGCGGTTGGCCTGCGCGTTGAGGCTGGTGTAGAGCACCGAGTTGGTCTCGTAGACCGCGGCGATGTCGTACGGCGTGCGGGCCACTTGCGCCTCGAACAGCTGCGGCAGCAGCGGCTCGGTGATGGCGTGCGTGGTCTGGTTGGGCGCGTCGAGCAGCGTGGCGCGCTCGGGCTGATCGAGCAGGTCGATCGCGCCGATGGTGAGGTCGGGTTGCTTGACGATGGCTTCGATCAGGCGCAGCAGGCGCGCCTGGTGGCCGGCGAGTTCTTCTTGCGTGTAGAGCTCGGGGTTGGCGTCGAAGTCCATCCAGACGCCTTTGTTGACGCCACGGTCGTAGACGAACATCGCCAGGTCTTCGATCGAACCGTTCGTGAGGTTCAGCGGCGTGGCGTGTGCATCGCCCAGGCGCAGGTCGTAATCGAAGGGCTCGATGTTGACGACGGTGGTGAACAGGTGGCGGCCTTCGCCCAGCAGGTTGAGGTCGCGGCGCAGGTCTTCATAGCGGTAGCGCTGGTAGCGCAGGGCTTCGCGCACGCGGCGGCCGACCTGCTTGAGCACGTCGGCCACGCTGAGGTCGGGGCGCATGCTCAGGCGCATTGGCACCGCATTGGCCAGCATGGCCGGGATGCTGCGCAGCTTCTTGTTGGTGCGCGCCGTGACGGGCAGGCCGAGCACCAGATCGTTGGCGCCGGTCATGCGGTAGAAGTAGATGCCGATGGCGGCGATCATCAGCTGCGGGAAGCTGCCGCCCAGCGTCTTGGCGGTTTCGCGCGCGGCCAGCATCAGCTCGGCCGGCGGCTGGCACGACTGGCGCAGGATGCCGCCCACTTGCAGCGGCTTCCACTCAGCCAGGCTCACGGGCGAGGGGCGGTCGGCGTAGAGCTCGGTCCAGTATTTGCGCTCGCCGGCGAAGTCTTCAGACGTGCGATAGGCCAGGTCTTCGGCCACCAGATCGGGCAGCGAGCCGAAGGGGCGCAGCTCGACGGGGCCATTGGCCAGCGCGGTATACGTCTCGGCGATGCGGCGCGCCAGCAGGCCGCCGGCAAAGCCGTCGATCAGGATGTGGTGGGCGCGGTGGTACCAGTAGTAGCGCGTGGGCGAGGCCTTGATGAGGCCGGTGGTCCAGAGCGGGTCTTGCAGCGGGTCATGCGGCGCGGTGTATTCGACCTGGGCCCACTCCATGAAGGCGGCGTACGGGTCGGGCCGGTCGCTGAAGTCGATCATCGGCAGGATGCCGCCGACTTCGGGGTTGATGGCCTGCAGCGGGCTGCCTTCGACCTCGATGAAGCGCAGCCGCGTGGCGGTGGCTTCCATCGCGGTCTGGTTCATCGCGGCGTAGAAGCGCTCGACGTCGATCTCGCCGTCGATGATCAGCACCTCGGACAGGTTGAACACCGCGTTTGGCGCGCCCAGGCGCTGGGCGAACCACATGCCGCGCTGGGCGATGGTGAGCGGAAAGAAGGTGGCTTGTTCAGCCGCAGCGGGTGCGGCGGACGCAGGGGTGGATTCTTGTTGCATGGTCGGTGTCCGAACCGTGGGTGTCCGATGGAGGAGGCTGCGGTGCTGGCAGCCAGCACCATGCTGCGGCGCTCAGCTCAGGCCGCGTTGCGCAGGCTGGCGGGGCGCAGATCGGTCCAGTGGGTGTCGACGTAAGTCAGGCACTCGGCGCGCGGGGCCGGGCCGTGCACGGCTGTCCACCCCTTGGGCAGCGGCAAAAAGCTGGGCCACAGCGAATACTGCTGTTCGTCGTTTTGCAGGACGAGGGTGGCGGTATCAGGGGTGTCGAACGGGTTGCTCATGACGGGCCTCGCGCGCTATCGGCAAAAAAGGAACTTGGGTCAGTGGTGGGAGTCGCGCGGAGGAGAAAAATGAGCCGGCGAACTCGCCACGATGTATGCCTGTGCGACAGCATCACGGGTACGCGGTGAACGGTGGTCAGCCCCCCAAACCGTCTTGACAGCAGACGGAGGCAGTTTGTCTACTAATTGACAATTGGCCCATGCGGAATTTCCGCGCCCATCATTCACGGGGGGCCGGATGCGTACAAGCCGGATGCGTCGGCGGCACCGTGCGCGGTCTGCCTCGCGCGCTCAGGCAATCCGCTCGCTTGCGGGCTCGCGCGCGCAGGGCGATGTCAACCGATCATTTGTTCGACGATGTATCCGTCGCTGTATCCAGCGGGGCATCGAACTGAGCGGCCGCCAGGTTGGCGTAGAGCTCGCAGCGCGCCAGCAACTCGGCATGCGTGCCGATGTCGATCAGCCTGCCGTGGTCGAGCACCGCGATGCGATCGGCATTGATGACGGTGCTCAGCCGGTGCGCGATCACCAGCGTGGTACGCCCGCGCATGGCTTCTTCGAGTGCAGCCTGCACGGCGCGTTCGCTCTCGGTGTCGAGCGCGCTGGTGGCCTCGTCGAGCAGCAGCAGCGGAGCGTTCTTCAAGATCGCGCGGGCGATCGAGATGCGTTGGCGCTGTCCGCCCGACAACCGCACGCCGCGTTCGCCCAGGAACGTGTGATAGCCCTCGGGTAGCGCACGCAAGAAGCCATCGGCATGCGCGGCGCGGGCGGCGGCGAACACCTCGTCGTCGCTCGCCTCGGGGCGTCCGTAGCGGATGTTTTCGAGCGCGCTGGTCGAGAACACCACGCTGTCTTGCGGCACGATGCCGATGCGCCGGCGCAGCTCGGCGAGGCTGGCGTGCTTGACGTCGACGCCGTCGATCTCGACGCTGCCGCCTTGCGCGTCATAAAAGCGCAGCAGCAACTGGAACACCGTGCTCTTGCCCGCGCCGCTGGGGCCCACCAGCGCCACGGTTTCGCCGGGGTGCACGCTCAGATTGAATTGATGCAGGGCCGTCTGCTGCGGCCGCGAGGGGTAGCGGAACTCGACCTGATGCAGCCGCACGCCGGAGCCAGCCTGCACGGCGGGCAGGGCTTGGGGGCGGGGGGGCGACTCGATCGGCGAGCGCGCGGCCAGCAGCTCCATCAACCGCTCGGTGGCGGCGGCGGCGCGCTGCAGATCGCCCCACACCTCGGCCAGCACGGCCACCGAGCCGATCAGGATGATCACGTAGAACACCGTCTGCCCCAGATGGCCGGCGCTGATCTCGCCGCGCATCACGGCCTGCGTGCCCTGGAACAGCCCCCACAGCAGGCCGGCAAACGTGGCGCTGATGATGAAGGCCACCAGCAGCGCGCGGGCGCGAACGCGGCGCACGGCGGTCTGGAACGTGCGCTCGGTGGCGTCGTCGAAGCGCTGGGCCTCGAGCTGTTCTTGCGTGTAGCTTTGCACCACCGGGATGGCGTTGAGCACCTCGGCGGCCATGGCGCTCGAATCGGCGAGCCGATCCTGGCTGGCGCGCGACAGCCGCCGCACCCGGCGCCCGAACCACACCGCCGGCAGCACCACCAGCACCAGCAGGCCCAGCACCTGCGTCATCACCCAGGGGTTGGTCCAGACCAGCATCACCAGCGCGCCCAGGCCCATGACCAAGTTGCGCAGACCCAGCGACAGGCTGGAGCCCACCACCGTTTGCACGAGCGTGGTGTCGGCGGTCAGGCGCGAGAGCACCTCGCCGGTTTGCGTGGTCTCGAAAAATTCGGGGCTTTGTTCGAGCACATGGGCGTAGACGGCGGCGCGCAGATCGGCCGTGACGCGCTCGCCCAGCCACGTCACCATGAAATACCGCGCCGCCGAAAACACCGCCAGCGCCACACCGGCGCCAAAGAGCTGCAAGAAGTGTCCGCGCATGGCCATGGCGCGGCTGCCCGCCTCGGCGTGCAGCACGCCCTGATCGATGAGCTGGCGCAGCGCGGCGGGCACAAACAGCGTGGTGAGCGCCGCCGCCAGCAGCGCCAGCGCCGCCAGCGCCATGTGCTTGGCGTAGGGCCGCAGAAACGGGCGCAAACCCGAGAGCCCCTGAACGGAGCGTTGGCGATCAACCGTAGACATCGTGGGTGCCCGCCCGTGGCGAGATGAACAGAGCTGGGCGCAGTGTAGAGGGTGTTGCTCAGGCAGGGGCGGTTGCCTGCATGGCGCGGCGCAGTCGGGTGAGGATGTCGTGCCAGTGCGAGTAGATGATGTAGTGGCCCCCGCCTGGCAGCACTTCAAACGTGGCGTGAGGCACCTGGCTTGCCAGCTTGCGGGCGCCGTTGAGCGACACCAGCTTGTCGGCCTCGCCGTGCCAGAAGTGCGTCGGGGTGGTGATCGCTGCGGGGGCCAGCCCCCAGTCGTGCGAGGTCAGCAGCACTTCGAGCACCATATCTTGCACGCCGCGCTTGACGCCCGCCAGCAGGCCGTTGGCGTAGCTGGCGCGCAGTCGGGGGTCTTCAAATACGCGGCGATCAAGATCGGTGGCGGCGGACAGCGATTGCTCGATGAAACGGTAGACGTTCTTGCTGATGCTCTTGACCATCACGCGGATCAGCGGCGGCAGCAGCGACGGAGCAAATTTGGCCACCAGCATGCTCATGCGAAAGGTCGGCGAGTAGTCGCGCACGTCTTCCATGCGATCGATCGGCGGCATGGCGGCCACGAGGGACTGGGCCAGCACGCGATCGGGGCGGGCCAGCGCGGTGGCCATCGCGTAGGGCGTGCCCGCCGAATAGCCCAGCACGGCGAAGCGTTCGATGCCGAGGTGGTCGGCCAGCGCGATCACGTCGCGCGGCCAATCGGTGATGCGTCGCTCGTGCAGCGGGTCGGAGTCTCCGCTGCCCGGGCGCTCGGGGATGATCAGGCGGATGCCTTGCGCCAGCAGCAGCGCGTCGTCGGGGTGGCGCAAATGGCGCGAACCTGCGATGCCGTGCATCAGGATCACGGGCAAGCCGTCGGACGGGCCGCTGTCCGAATAGAACAGGCGCCGCCCGTGATCGAGCGTGATCGACAACGCGTCGTGCTGGCTCGCTGGCGGCGCGAGCAACGAGGTCTGCGCCGCGGTGCCCGGCGGGTGCGGGGTGTGATCCAGCCACAGCGGGCTCGAATACACCGCTTGCATCAGCTCGGCCTGGCGCTTGACCCCCACCTTAGAGAACACCCGTTTCAGATGCGTCTTGGCAGTGTTGGTCGAAACACCCTGGGCCTTGCAGACTTCTTCGACCGACTGCCCCAGGGCCAGTTGTTGCGTCAGCCGTGCCTCGGCTGGCGTGAGCCCGAACAGGGCGGACAGCCCGGCTTCGGACAGCGCGCGCGAAGTCTGGCTGGCCGCCAGCACCAGGGCGCGCGGGGCGTGGTGCCGCGTCGAGGGGGCGGACGCGGCAAGCTTGCTCACCCACAGCGACAGCGTGGTGCCTGGTTCGGCGCCGGGCAGCCGCAGCGGGACGTCGCATGTCTGCCCCGAGCGGCTCGACAGCACCTGCTGCAGCGCGTGTTCCAGCGCTGCGGTTGGCGTCGATGCCAGTCGCCCAGCGTCGATCTTCAGGGCGTTACGCCCGCGAGTGATCGACAGCAGGCTGCGGTTCATGCTGATGATGCTGCCGTTGGCGTCCACGATGGCCATGCCCAGGGGCAGCCGATCCATCACGCACTCGAGAGCATTGCGCTCGGTTTCGGCCTCGCTGAGTTGCAGGTGGATGTCGTGAGCGCGCTGAAAGTGCGGCGCCAGACAGGCCAGCAACGACTGCTCGGCCGGCAGGCCGTGCAGGCTGGCTGGCGTCTCGCCGTCGAACCAGCCCGTGACGATTTGATGAAGATCGGGGCGCGACCCCGGCGAGGGGGCCGATGTGGCCTGGTTCAGATACGACGCCATTTGCTCCAGCAGGCGCGGCCACAACGACAGATCGGCAGCCGTCTCGTAGATCAGCCCGATGAGTTGAGACAGCAGCAGCGGTTGATGGGGCAGCGGGGTATCCATGGGGCCTGACTGTAGCGGTCGAGCGCGGCGCCGAAGCACGGGCTGGCGCGGCCCAGCGCTGCGATTTCGTGAACTGTGTGGATGTTGCACGCCCCTCGATCGGGGGTCGTCACCCGGCCGGGTGACGCGTCGTTTTGCGGCTGTGATTAGCCTCGCGTCCTCGAATGCTGAGGGAGCCAATGCAGAGATGGCCTCCAGCGAGCGCAACCAGCCATCCATCTCACGTCGAGCAGCGGTGGTTTCAAGGAGTACCGGAACATGGCTTCACCCCAGAATTGGCTTTTGTCGGCGACCGTGGTCGCAGCGTTGACCGCTTGCGGCGGCGGTGGCGGCGGTTCGTCGAGCAGTGATGCGTCGAACCACGCCACGGCTTCGAGCACGTCGATGTCGGGCACGGTGGCCTCGGGCGCGCCGATGGTGGGCACCGTGACGGTGATCGACAGCACGGGCGCCACGCGAACCGTGACGATTCAGGCCAACGGTAGCTATACCGTGGACGTGTCGGGCATGACCGGGCCGTTCTTGTTCCGCGCGGTGGGCACGGTGGCTGGGCGCACGGTGGCGCTGGCTTCGGCGGCAACGTCGAGCGACACCGGCAACACCATCAACATCACGCCGTTCACCGATCTGCTGGTGGCCAACATCGTGGGTATGGCGGTCGAGAACTATCTGGCCAACCACACCACCGCGCCGGCGCTCACCTCATCGGGCCTTGAAGCCGCCAGCACGGCGCTCACGCAGCGCCTGGCGCCGATCTTCAGCGCGGCGGGGCTGTCCACGTCATACGATTTGCTCCACGCCTCGTTCGCCGCCGACCATACCGGCTTCGACAAGCTGATGGACGCCGTGACCGTGGCCGTCGACGCCACCACCGACACGGCCACCATCGTTGACAAGCTCAACACCGGCACCGCCTTGTTGACAGACAACCTCGCATCGACGAGCGACACCACGCAGGCCACGGCCGTGAGCACCACCACGCTGGCTGCGGTGGATGACCTGACCGCGATCGAAACGCTGTTGACCACGATCAGCGGCTACTTTGCCAGCAGCGTGCCCAGCGCCAGCAACACCGGCTTGCGCGCGTTGTTTGCCGACGACCTGCTCGACGAGGGGCTCGACAAGGACGGGCTGCTCAGCGACGACGGCATCCTCGACCCGGACAATATCGGCTTGGCCTTCGCCAGCCCGGTGATCGTCGATCGTTCGAGCGATGGCAACCAAATCAAGCTGCGTGTCTCGGTGTCAACCGCCACGAGCGGCGCCGAAGAATCCGTCCTGTGGTTCAAAAAGGTCAGCGGCGCCTGGAAGGTCTGGGGCGACCAATCGCTGGCCGATGTCAGCATCCACTCGACCAACGGCCGAGGCTACTGGAGCGGCGCTTTCCACTACAACCGCTACCTCGAGGTTTGGGTGGGCTCGGCCCGCAACGATGTCGCCACCATCCTCGTCACGGGGCCGGGTCTGAGCAACAACTACGGCGGCGGCAAGGTGGGCGTCAAGTTGAAACGCCCGACGTCGGGCGCGACCGAGAACTTCGTGGTGACCAACACCGACGGCTCAGAACAATCGTCATCGCTGGTGCAAGACTGCGCAGATACAAGCAATGCGTGCATCGACGTCTCGCTGATGACGGTCAACTCGCGCTACACGCTGCATTACTACGACACCTCGGGTGTCGAGATCACGCCGCTTGCCGGCACCGACACCAAAGAGGTGCCGCTCCCGCCGGTGAGCAATGCCGATGCGGCAGCCCATGCCGCGAATTGGTTCGCCGACTTCAACACCTACACGCCGACCAGCGCTTCGGGCATCTCGACCGGCGTCTCGATTTCGGCCACCTGGACGTTGCCGACCGATTCGCTGTACAAGGTGAAAGACCTGGGCTTTAGCGCCAACAACGACGCGGTGCATTTCTCGAAAGACCTGACCGCGGCGCAGACCTCGGCCACGGTCGGCACCTGGTCTTCGACGGATCCCGCCAGCGTCACGAGTGCCAACATCTGGATCTATTCGTCGGGGCCGCAGGGGCTGCGCTTCTTCACCAGCCGCACGTATCCCTGAGTCGCGCGGACGCGTCCTCGGCCTCGGGTGATCGAGGCCTGTGGCGACCCTGCCCAAGACCAGGGCGGGGTCGCTTTTCTTCTGCCGCATCCGCGGGCGGGGGGGCGGCGCCGGGCGGTCGCAGCAGCCTGACCATAATCTCGGCTTCGCCATTCGAGCCGCGTCGGCGGCGCACTTGCCGTATGTCCGATTCTGAGCAAGCCTCCATTTCTGCCACCGCTGCCCGCACCTGGCTGCGACGCTTGCTGCGAGCCTTGCTCGGCATGAGCGCGGCCGGCTTGCTGGCTCTCGCCGTTGGCGTGGCCGTGCTGCTACCACAGCTGCCCGACACCTCGTCGCTCGCGCACTACCAACCCAAGCAGCCGCTGCGCGTGTTCACCGCCGACGGCGTCGAGATCGGTGGTTTCGGTGCCGAAAAGCGCACCTATGTGCCAATCGGTCAAATTCCCAAGCTGATGAAAGACAGCCTGCTGGCCGTTGAAGATTCGCGCTTCTACGAGCACAGCGGCATCGACCCCATCGGCGTGCTGCGCGCGGTGGTCGCCAACCTCACGGGCGGTCGCCAGCAAGGCGCCTCGACCATCACGCAGCAGGTGGCACGCACCTTCTTCTTGACGCGCGAGCGCACGCTCAAGCGCAAGCTCACCGAGGCGCTGCTGTCGCTCAAGCTCGAACGCGAGTTGAGCAAGGACCAGATCCTTGAGCTGTACATGAACCAGATCTACCTCGGTGCGCGCAGCTACGGCTTTGCGGCCGCAGCGCAGACCTACTTCGGCAAGACGCTGATCGAGCTGACGCCCGCCGAGTGCGCCATGCTCGCCGGCCTGCCGCAGAACCCGGCCTTTGCCAACCCGATCAAGAACTTCGAGCGCGCCAAGGCGCGTCAACTCGTGGTGCTGGGCCGCATGCGCTCGCAAAGCGTGCTCAACGACGCGCAATACGAAGCCGCCAAGACGCAAAAGCTCAGCGTGCGCCGCCTCAACGAGATGGACGTGCACGCCGAGTACGTGGCCGAGATGGCGCGCCAGCAAGTCTTTGCCAAATACGGCGAGCAGGCCTACAGCAGCGGCATGAGCGTGGTGACCACGCTGCGCGCCGACGAGCAGCAAGCCGCCTACAAGGCCCTGCGCCGCACGCTGATCGAGCACGAGAGCCGCCAGGTGTGGCGCGGGCCTGAAGACCACGAAGAGCTCGATGCCGACTGGGCCAACGATGATCCGGCCGTCTCGCAGACCTTGGCTGACTACCTTGACGACGAAGAGTTGCGCGTGGCCGTGGTGACCGCCGCCAGCCCCAAGCAGGTGACGGCCGTGCTGGCCACCGGCGAAGTGGTGCGCGTCGAGCCCAAGGGCTTGCGCCAAGCCCAGCCGGGTCTTTCGCCCAAGGCGAGCACCAAGCTCAAGATCAGCCGCGGCGCGGTGGTGCGCCTGCTGCAGCAAGGCAAGGACTGGGTGCTCACGCAATGGCCCGAGGCCGAAGGCGCGCTGGTGGCGCTCGACCCGCGCAACGGCGAGGTGCGAGCCCTGGTCGGCGGCTTCGACTTCCGGCGCAACCAGTTCAACCACGTGACGCAAGGCTGGCGCCAGCCGGGTTCGAGCTACAAGCCCTTCTTGTATGGCGCGGCGATGGAAAACGGCGTGATGCCCGAGACGCTCGTCAACGACGCCCCGCTCACCGACGTCGGCAACTGGGACCCGCAAAACGCCGACGGCAGCGCCGACGGTCCGATCACGCTGCGCCAGGGTCTGACCAAGTCGAAGAACCTCGTCACCATCCGCCTGGTGCAACTGCTGGGCCCGCAAGCCGCGCGCGACTGGACGGCTCGCTTCGGCTTCGATGCCGACAAGCAACCCGACAACCTCACGCTCGCGCTGGGCTCGGGCTCGACCACGCCGCTGCAACTCGCCGGCGCCTACGCCGTCATCGCCAACGGCGGCCTGCGCGTGAGCCCGGTGGTGATCAAGCGCATCACCAATGTCGGGGGAGGGGTCGAGTTTGAGGCGCCCACCCCCCCGGCGACCGAGGAGCAGCGCGCCGTGCCCGCCCGCAACACCTTCATGATCGGCAGCCTGCTGCAAAGCGTGACGGCCATGGGCACGGCCGCGCGCGCGCAGGCCCAGCTCGGTCGCCCCGACCTGTATGGCAAGACCGGCACCACCAACGATGTGGTCGATGCCTGGTTCGCCGGCTTCCAGCCCAGGATCGTGGCGGTGGTCTGGCTCGGCTACGACACGCCCAGGAGCCTGGGCAGCCATGCCTCGGGCGCCTCGCTGGCCCTGCCGGCCTGGATCGATTTCATGCGAGTGGCGCTCAAGGGCACGCCCGTGCAAGAGCTCACGCCGCCAGACGGCGTGGTGCACGTGAATGGCGACTGGCGCTACAGCGAATGGGCCGAGGGCGGCTTCATCCCGTCGCTGGGACTGGACGGGCAGGCGATCAGCCGGGCGCTGATCCCGGCGCCGCCGGCTTCGGCTGCTTCCGACGCCGCAGAGGCCGCGTCGGCGCCCTCTGCCGAAGCTTCAGTGCCGCACTGATCGGGGCGACTTCACGGGCAACTTCAGCCCTGCTCGGGCGCAATCGCCTCGGCATAGTCGTACAGCGCGCTCAAGATGTCTTTCCCGCGCTCGTCGTCGTCGCCCAGTTGCTCGCTGAGCGCATCGATGCGCTCGAAGAATGCGCTCAGGCTCAAGCCTCCGCCTGCGCCATCGTGCAGGCGAGCCGCGCAGTGCTCGTGCCAGCGCTCGCGATCGGCCTCGCTGAGGCTGCCCGCGAAGTTTCGGGCGCGGTAGCGGAACACGATCTCGTCGAGCCGTTCGTCGTCGAAGCTCGGCGCGCGTTCGGCCAGGCGTTGGGCGCGCTCGGCAGGCGGCAAGGCGAGCAGGCGTTGCAGCGTGCGGCGGTCGTCGTTGCCCACGAACCCGCCGTAGAGGTCTTCATCGACATCCGGCGCGTGCTCGGGCGCCGGGCGGGCGAACACGTCGGGCCAGATGCCGGCGAGCAGCTTGCCCTTTTGTGCCGCAAGCTCGGCGTGGCGCAAGGCCTGATCCAGATTGACGCCCCATTTGGCGGCCATCGCCGGGCTGAGCGTCTTGAGGTTGCCGATGACGATGGGCGACTTGTTGATGTGGATGGTCTTGATCGGCAGCCGCGTGCTGCCTTCGGGCAAATCTTCAGCCTTGACGAACATGCGCGAGCGGATGGCCTCGGCATTGAGCGTGAACAGCTCGCTCGGGTCTTCGGCCAGATCCCACACGATGATCTCGTTCTTGTTGGTGGGGTGCGGCGCCAAGGGCCACGCGATGGCGAGGCAGCCGCGCTCGGGGCCGTACATGCCCGAGATGTGGATGAAAGGCCGCCCCACGCCGATCTCGTCGAGCACGGCCTGCTTCTGGCGCAGCTTCAGGCAGAAGTCCCACAGGCGCGGCTGCTGCGTCTTGATGAGGCGGGCCAGCGCGATGGTGGCGCGCACGTCGGACAGCGCATCGTGTGCCGCCTCGTGGATCAGGCCATTGGCAGCGGTGAGGTGCTCGAGCTTGAACGAGGGGCGGCCGTCTTCATGTTTGGGCCACTCGATGCCCTCGGGCCGCAGCGCGTAGGTGCAGCGCACCACGTCGAGCAAGTCCCACCGGCCACAGCCGTTTTGCCACTCGCGGGCGTAGGGGTCGATGAGGTTGCGCCAGAACAGGTGGCGGGTGACCTCATCGTCGAAGCGGATGGTGTTGTAGCCCACGCCCACGGTGCCGGGCCGCGCCAGCTCGCGCTCGATGGCCGCGGCGAATTCGTGTTCGGGCAAGCCACGCTCAAGGCACAGCTGCGGTGTGATGCCAGTGAGCAGACACGATTCGGGGTCGGGCAGGGTGTCGGGCGCCGGCTGGCAATACGCCATCAGCGGCTCGCCGATTTCGTTGAGATCGGCATCGGTGCGAATGCCCGCGAATTGCGATGGACGATCACGGCGCGGCACGCGCCCGAAGGTTTCGTAGTCGTGCCAGTAGAAGGTGAGCGGTGCGGCAGTGGTGGCGTTCATGGGCGCTCACGATACACGCTGGGTCTCGAATCAAAAAAAACCCGCCGGATTGCTCCGGCGGGCTTGGCATCGCGCTAGCGCAGCGAAGCCGGGCGGGGCGACGCTCAGGCCGCTTTCACGCCCTTGGCCGTCTCCACGTACTCTTCAATCTGGTTGAAGTTCATGTACTTGTAGATCTTGTCGGCGTCTTTGCTCACCACGCCCACTTCGGCCATGTACTCGGCAGGCGTAGGCAGCTTGCCCAGCTTCGACGTCACGGCCACCAACTCGGCCGAGCCCAGGAACACGTTGGTGTTCTTGCCCAGGCGGTTCGGGAAGTTGCGCGTCGATGTGGAGATGCAGGTCGAGCCTTCCTTGATCTGAGCCTGGTTACCCATGCACAGCGAGCAGCCGGGCATCTCGGTACGGGCGCCAGCGGTGCCGAAGGTGTTGTAGAAGCCTTCCTTGGTCAGCTCGGCGGCGTCCATCTTGGTGGGCGGTGCCACCCACAGACGCACCGGGATGTCCTTCTTGCCTTCCAGCAGCTTGCCGGCGGCACGGAAGTGACCAATGTTGGTCATGCACGAACCGATGAAGGCTTCGTCGATCTTGGTGCCGGCCACTTCGGACAGGAACTTGGCGTCGTCCGGGTCGTTCGGGCAGCAGACGATGGGCTCCTTGATGTCGGCCAGATCGATCTCGATCACGGCAGCGTACTCGGCGTCCTTGTCGGCTTCCAGCAGTTGCGGGTTGGCCAACCAGGCTTCTTGCGCTTCGATACGGCGCTGCAGGGTGCGGGCATCGGCGTAACCGTCGGCGATCATGTTCTTCATCAGAACGATGTTCGACTTCAGGTACTCGGCGACCGGTTCCTTGTTCAGCTTGATGGTGCAACCAGCGGCCGAACGTTCGGCCGAAGCGTCGGACAGCTCGAACGCTTGCTCGACCTTCAGGTCAGGCAGGCCTTCGATTTCCAGCACGCGGCCCGAGAAGATGTTCTTCTTGCCGGCCTTGGCGACGGTCAGCAGACCGGCCTTGATGGCGTACAGGGGGATGGCATGCACTAGGTCACGCAGGGTGACGCCAGGCTGCATCTGGCCCTTGAAGCGCACCAGCACCGACTCGGGCATGTCCAGCGGCATCACGCCGGTGGCGGCGCCGAAGGCGACCAGGCCCGAACCAGCGGGGAAGGAAATGCCGATAGGGAAGCGGGTGTGCGAGTCGCCGCCGGTACCGACGGTGTCAGGCAACAGCAGACGGTTCAGCCACGAGTGGATCACGCCGTCGCCAGGACGCAGGGCCACGCCGCCGCGGTTGGAGATGAAGGCGGGCAGTTCGCGGTGCATCTTCACGTCCACGGGCTTGGGGTAAGCAGCCGTGTGGCAGAACGATTGCATGACCAGATCAGCGCTGAAGCCCAGGCAAGCCAGGTCCTTCAACTCGTCGCGGGTCATCGGGCCGGTGGTGTCTTGCGAACCAACGGTGGTCATCTTGGGTTCGCAGTAGGTGCCAGGACGCACGCCTTGGCCTTCGGGCAGGCCAACAGCGCGGCCGACCATCTTCTGGGCCAGGGTGAAGCCCTTGCCGGTGTCCTTGGGGGCCACAGGCAGACGGAACAGCGTGGAAGCGGGCAGGCCCAGGAACTCACGTGCCTTGCCAGTCAGCGAACGGCCGATGATCAGGTTGATACGGCCACCCGCGCGGACTTCGTCCAGCAGCACTTGCGACTTCAACTCGAACTTGGCGGCTTCAGCGCCGTTCTTCTCGATCTTGCCGTCGTACGGATAGATGTCGATCACGTCGCCCATCTCGAAGTTGGACACGTCCACTTCGATCGGCAGCGAGCCGGAGTCTTCCTGCGTGTTGAAGAAGATGGGGGCGATCTTGCCGCCGAGCGTGACACCGCCGAAGCGCTTGTTGGGCACGAAGGGGATGTCTTCGCCGGTCGCCCAGATCACGCTGTTGGTAGCCGACTTGCGCGAAGAACCGGTGCCGACCACGTCGCCAACGTAGGCAACCAGGTTGCCCTTCTTCTTCAGGTCTTCGATGAACTGCATCGGGCCGCGCTTGCCGTCTTCTTCGGGCTTGAAGGCCGCGTCAGGACGGGTGTTCTTGAGCATCGCCAGATAGTGCATCGGGATGTCAGGGCGGCTCCAGGCGTCAGGCGCGGGCGACAGGTCGTCGGTGTTGGTTTCGCCAGGCACCTTGAACACGGTCACGGTGATCTTCTTGGCGACTTCAGGGCGGCTGGTGAACCACTCGGCGTCGGCCCACGATTGCATCACGGCCTTGGCGTTGGCATTGCCAGCCTTGACCAGTTCAGCGACGTCGTGGAAGGCGTCGAACATCAACAGGGTCTTCTTCAGGGCGTTGGCAGCGACGGCGCCGACTTCAGCGTCGGACAGCAAGTCGATCAGGGGCTTGACGTTGTAGCCGCCGACCATGGTGCCCAGCAGCTCGGTGGCCTTGGCCTTGGAGATCAGCTTGACGGCGATGTCGCCGTGGGCCACGGCCGACAGGAACGAGGCCTTGACCTTGGCGGCATCGTCCACGCCCGGGGGCACGCGGTGGGTCAGGAGGTCGAGCAGGAAGGCATCTTCGCCAGCGGGCGGGTTCTTGATCAGCTCGATCAGCTCAGCGACTTGCTGGGCAGACAGGGGCAGCGGAGGGATACCGAGGGCAGCGCGCTCGGCCGCGTGTTGGCGATAGGCTTGCAGCATGGAAGAAGATTCCTGTTGACGAGGGTTCCGGGTGGGCGGGGAGGCAGCGGCTTTGCGAGCCGGATTCGTGCCAGAGTCCAGACCGGCGATTTTAAGTCTTATATAAGACTTGGGGAATGCCTGGGTGGGCGTTGGGGTGCAAAAAAGCCGCCCGCGGGCGGCTTGTGGTGCCGGGTCGGTCTCTTGCGCTCAGGGTGCGGAGAGGCCGGTCGAGGCCGTTTGCACGGCGGCGGCCTGCTCAGGCACTTTGCAGTCGTCGATCATGCGATGGCCCTGCTTTTGGTTCATCAGCATCGATTTGACCGGGATCTGCAGCCAGATGACCCCGGCGTTGCGGTCGAACAGGCGCACGGCGCCCGACGAAGTCTCTTCGGGGGTCATTGTGAAATGAGCGCCGTTGAACGCGACGTGAAAGAACCCGGGGTGATCCTTGATCGCTTCGACATCGACCGACTGACCATGCTCGCATCGGGTGTGGCCGGTGAAGACCCGCTTGGCGATTTCGAGCTGCGCATCGCTCAGGGCCTGGAAGGAACTGACCAGGCTGGACTCGGATGCAGCCGATTTATGGCGGCTCTTGGCCGACTTCTGCTTGGCTGTTTCGGCATGCGCCAGCGGGGCGACAGACAGCGCGACGACGGCCGCCAACAGGGCGGGCTTGAGCATGCGGGTGACGTGGCGGGGCATGGGTACTCCTTCAGGCGAAAGCGCTAGACCGGCTCGGCGGGCGAGCCGGCGGGGTGTTCGGAACGCTCTATTTTCGGCCCGATCACCCCGGACTGGAGCACCAAAGTGTCAACGCTTGTTGCCGTTGATCCGGCTTTGGTACACCTGTGGGGGGTTAAAACGCGTCGCCCGGCACGCGCACCCAGCCTTCCATCAGGATGCGGGCGCTGCGGCTCATGATGGCCTTGGTGACTGTCCATTGGCCGTTCACCTGTTTGGCCTGGGCGCCGACACGCAAGGTGCCCGAAGGGTGGCCAAAGCGCACCGCTTCACGCTCACCGCCGCCAGCTGCCTGGTTGACCAGGGTGCCTGGAATGGCCGCAGCCGTGCCGATGGCCACCGCGCAGGTGCCCATCATGGCGTGGTGCAGCTTGCCCATGGATAAGGCGCGAACCAGCAAGTCCACATCGCCCGCTTCAATGGTCTTGCCGCTCGATGCGGTGTAGGCAGTGGGTGGTGCCACGAAGGCGATCTTGGGTGTGTGCTGACGGGTGGCTGCTTCTTCGGGCGTCTTGATCAGACCCATGCGAAGCGCGCCGGCCACGCGGATGGCTTCAAAGCGCTTCAGGGCTGCGGCGTCGGTGTTGATCTGCTCACGCAGTTCGGTGCCGGTGTAGCCGATGTCCTTGGCGTTCACGAACACGGTGGGGATGCCTGCCGTGATCATCGTGGCCTTGAGGGTGCCGATGCCAGGCACTTCCAGGTCGTCCACCAGGTTGCCGGTGGGGAACATCGATCCGCCTTCATCGCCGTCATCCGACGGGTCCATGAACTCCAGCACGATCTCGGCGGCCGGGAAGGTCACGCCGTCCAACTCGAAGTCACCGGTTTCCTGTACCTGGCCATTGGTGATGGGCACGTGGGCGATGATGGTCTTCTTGATGTTGGCCTGCCAGACGCGGACCACGGCCGTGCCGTTCTGCGGAATGCGCGCAGGGTCGACCAGGCCGGCATGGATGGCGAAGGCGCCGGCTGCCGTCGAGAGGTTGCCGCAGTTGCCCGACCAGTCCACAAAAGGCTTGTCGATCGAAACCTGGCCATAGAGGTAGTCCACGTCGTGATCGGGCACGCTGGCCTTGGACAGGATCACGCACTTCGATGTGGACGAGGTGGCGCCGCCCATGCCGTCGATGTGCGCGGCGTAGGGGTCAGGGCTGCCGATCACGCGCAAGAAGAGCTTGTCGCGTGCCTCGCCGGGCTGTTGGCAGGCAGCTGGCAGGTCTTGCAGGCGGAAGAACACGCCCTTGCTGGTGCCGCCACGGATGTAGGTGGCGGGGATCTTGATTTGTGCGGGACGAGCCATCTGGGACTCCTCAGGCAGCCTTGTTTGCAGCAAGAAAATCTTGTGCAAAACGCTGCAACACACCACCCGCCTGGTAGACCGACACTTCCTCGGCCGTATCCAGGCGGCAGGTCATCGGCACCTTCACCACTTCGCCACTCTTGCGGGTGATGACCAGGTTCAGATCGGCGCGGGGCTTCAGGTCGCCTTCCACGTCATAGGTCTCGGTGCCATCCAGGTTCAGGGTCAGGCGGTTGGTGCCGGGCTTGAACTCCAGCGGCATCACGCCCATGCCGATGAGGTTGGTGCGGTGGATGCGCTCGAAGCCTTCAGCGGCAATGGCTTCCACGCCAGCCAGGCGCACGCCCTTGGCAGCCCAGTCACGCGAGGAGCCTTGGCCGTAGTCGGCGCCGGCCACGATGATCAGCGGCTGCTTGCGCTCGTAGTAGGTCTCCATGGCTTCCCACATGCGAACCACCTTGCCTTCAGGCTCGATGCGGGCCAGCGAACCAGCCTTCACCTTGCCTTCGGCATCGCGCACCATCTCGTTCTTCAGCGTGGGGTTCGCGAAGGTGGCACGCATGGCGGTGAGGTGGTCGCCGCGGTGGGTGGCGTAGGAGTTGAAGTCTTCTTCAGGCAGACCCATCTTGTGCAGGTATTCGCCAGCGGCCGAGTTCATCAGGATCGCGTTGGAAGGCGACAGATGGTCGGTGGTGATGTTGTCCGGCAGGATGGCCAGCGGGCGCATGCCCTTGAGCGTGCGCGGGTTGGCGGCCAGGGCGCCCACACCTTCGGTGTCCCAGTAAGGCGGGCGGCGGATGTAGGTGGACTGTGGACGCCAGTCGTACTGCGGGCTCACGGGCGTGCCCTTGTCGGCCTGGATGGCGAACATGGGTTCGTACACCGCGCGGAACATCTCGGGCTTCACGGCGGCCTTGACGATGGCGTCGATCTCTTCATCCGAAGGCCAGATGTCCTTGAGGCGGATTTCCTTGGGGGATCCGTTTTCTTGGACCACGGCCAGCACATCGTTTTCGATGTCAAAGCGCACGGTACCGGCAATGGCGTAGGCCACAACCAGCGGGGGCGAGGCCAGGAAGGCCTGCTTGGCGTAGGGGTGGATGCGGCCGTCGAAGTTGCGGTTGCCTGAGAGCACGGCCGTGGCGTACAGATCGCGGTCAACGATTTCCTTCTGGATGACCGGGTCGAGCGCGCCGGACATGCCGTTGCAGGTCGTGCAGGCGAAAGCCACGATGCCGAAGCCGAGCTTTTCCAGGTCGCCCAGCAGATTGGCTTCCTTGAGGTACAGCTCCACGGCTTTCGAGCCAGGGGCCAGCGAAGACTTTACCCAAGGCTTGCGTGTCAGGCCCAGCTTGTTGGCATTGCGAGCCAGCAGCGCGGCCGCGATCACGTTGCGCGGGTTGGAGGTGTTGGTGCACGAGGTGATGGCGGCGATGATCACGGCGCCGTCAGGCATGGTGCCTTCGCTGGCCGCAGGCATGGCCCACTTGCCGGCGATGCCCTTGGCAGCCAGATCGCTCGTGGCCACGCGGGCGTGCGGGTTCGAGGGGCCGGCCATGTTGCGCACGACGCTGGACAGATCGAAGCTCAGGTCGCGTTCGTACACGGCGTTGGCCAGGCTGTCAGACCACAGACCGGCGGTCTTGGCATAGGTCTCGACCAGTTTGACTTGTTCGGCATCGCGACCGGTCAGCGTCAGGTAGTCCAGCGTCTGCTGGTCGATGCTGAACATGGCGGCGGTGGCGCCGTATTCGGGGGCCATGTTCGAGATGGTGGCGCGGTCGCCGATGGTCAGCTTCGACGCACCTTCGCCGTAGAACTCCAGGTAGGCACCCACGACCTTGTTCTTGCGCAGGAACTCGGTCAGGGCCAGCACCACGTCGGTGGCGGTGATGCCAGGTTGGCGTTGGCCAGTGAGCTTCACGCCGACGATTTCAGGCAGGCGCATCCACGAAGCGCGGCCCAGCATCACGTTCTCGGCTTCCAGGCCGCCCACGCCGATGGCGATCACGCCCAGCGCGTCCACGTGAGGCGTGTGCGAGTCGGTGCCCACGCAGGTGTCGGGGTAGGCCACGCCCTTGTCGGCGTGGATCACGGGCGACATCTTCTCCAGATTGATCTGGTGCATGATGCCGTTGCCCGCAGGGATCACGTCCACATTGGCGAAGGCATTCTTGGTCCACTCGATGAAGTGGAAGCGGTCTTCGTTGCGGCGCTCTTCGATGTCGCGGTTCTTCTTGAAGGCATCGGGGTCGAAGCCACCGCACTCCACGGCCAGCGAGTGGTCCACGATCAGCTGCACGGGCACCACGGGGTTGACCTTGGCGGGGTCGCCGCCTTCCTTGGCGATGGCATCACGCAGGCCGGCGAGGTCCACCAGCGCGGTCTGGCCCAGGATGTCGTGGCAGGCCACGCGAGCGGGGAACCAGGGGAAGTCGCGGTCGCGCTTGCGCTCGATCAGCTGGGTCAGGCACTCGTTGATGATGGCCGGATCCGCCTTGCGCACGATGTTCTCGGCGTGCACGCGCGAGGTGTAGGGCAGGGTGGCCCAGGCGCCCGGTTTGATCGCCTCAACGGCGGCTTGGGTGTCGAAGTAGTCCAGCGATGTGCCGGGCAGGTTCTTGCGGAATTGGGTGTTGATGTTGCTCATGGCCGGGGCACTCGGTGAACAGTGAGGCTCAAGGTAAAAGGGCGCCACATCACGCATCGGCAATGTGGCGCCCTTGCTGTGCTGAATTACTTGCGGTCTTTGATCGGCACGAACTTCTGGTCTTCAGGGCCGGTGTAGTTGGCGGAAGGACGAATGATCTTGCCGTCGATGCGTTGCTCGATGATGTGCGCCGACCAGCCCGAGGTGCGGGCGATCACGAACAGCGGCGTGAACATGTCGGTGGGCACGCCCATCATGTGGTAGCTCACGGCCGAGAACCAGTCCAGGTTGGGGAACATCTTCTTGATTTCCCACATCACCGATTCGAGGCGCTCGGCGATGTCGTACATCTTGGTGTTGTTCTGTTCCTTGGAAAGGTCTTCAGCGACCTTCTTGATGACCACGTTGCGGGGGTCGCTCACCGTGTAGACGGGGTGACCGAAGCCGATCACGACTTCCTTCTTCTCGACGCGGGCGCGGATATCAGCCTCGGCTTCGTCAGGCGTGTCGTAGCGCTTCTGGATTTCGAAGGCGACTTCGTTGGCGCCGCCGTGCTTGGGGCCGCGCAGGGCGCCGATGCCGCCGCACAGGGCCGAGTACATGTCGGAGCCCGTACCGGCCACGACGCGGCAGGTGAAGGTCGAGGCATTGAACTCGTGCTCTGCGTACAGGATCAGGCTGGTGTGCATGGCACGGACCCAGCTGTCACGAGGCTTTTCGCCATGCAGCAGGTGCAGGAAGTGGCCACCAATGGAGTCATCATCGGTTTCGACTTCGATGCGTTTGCCGTTGTAGGCGAAGTGGTACCAGTACAGCAGCATCGAGCCCAGCGAGGCCATCAGCTTGTCGGCGATGTCGCGGGCGCCGGGGTGGTTGTGGTCGTCCTTCTCGGGCGACAGGCAACCCAGCACGGACACACCAGTGCGCATCACGTCCATCGGGTGAGCGGAAGGAGGCAGTTGCTCCAGCGCGGTCTTCAGGCCGGCGGGGATGCCGCGCAGCGACTTCAGCTTGGCCTTGTAGCCAGCCAGTTCGGCCACGGTGGGCAGCTTGCCGTGCACCAGCAGGTGGGCGATTTCTTCGAACTCGCAGGTGGTGGCCACGTCGAGGATG
>NZ_JAYSBZ010000017.1:0-48988 GCF_041915145.1 Aquabacterium sp.
TGAACCGCGGCATTCGCCACGCGCTCGAAGGCCGCAACGTCAACGAGATCTGAACCGCTGCACCGCATGACCACCATCAAGATCCTGCCCCACGCCGAGTACTGCCCGCAAGGCGCCACGATCAACGTGACGCCTGGCACCACGATCTGCGAGGCCCTGCTCGAAAACCACATCAACATCGAGCACGCCTGCGACATGAGCTGCGCCTGCACCACCTGCCACGTCATCGTGCGGGAGGGCTTCAAGTCGCTGGGCGAGATGGAAGAAACCGAAGAAGATCTGCTCGACCGCGCCTGGGGCCTGGAGCCCAATTCGCGCCTGAGCTGTCAGGCCATCGTGGCGCAGCAGGATCTGGTCGTTGAAATTCCCAAATACACGATCAACCACGCCAAAGAAAATCACTGAGGCACAGGGGCTGACATGACTCGCCAGATTTTTCTGGATACCGAAACCACCGGCCTGAGCCCGGATTCGGGTGACCGCATCATCGAAGTCGGTTGCGTCGAGATGGTGAACCGCAAGCTCACCGGCAACAACAAGCACTTCTACATCAACCCCGAGCGGGCCAACCACGAAGACGCGGTCAAGATCCACGGCCTGACGGACGAGTTTCTGGCCGACAAGCCGGTGTTCGCGGCCATTGCCGACGAGCTGCTTGAATATCTCGAAGGCGCCGAGATCATCATCCACAACGCGGGCTTCGACGTCGGCTTCCTGAATGCCGAGCTGCGTCGACTGGCGCGCCCGCCGTTCGCCGAGATCGCCGGCGCCATCACCGACAGCCTGTTGATGGCGCGCGAGATGTTCCCGGGCAAGTCGAACTCGCTCGACGCCTTGTGCAAGCGCCTGGAGGTGGACAACTCCAACCGCACGCTGCACGGCGCCTTGCTCGACGCGGGGCTGCTGGCCGAGGTCTACATCAACATGACTCGCGGCCAGGACAGCCTGGTCATCGATGCCGTCGAGTCGAGCGACAACACGGTGGCGGTGGCCGACACCGACCTCAGCCAGTTCAAGTTGATCGTGCTTGAACCCACGGCCGACGAACTGGCCGCGCACGCGGCCATGCTGCAGGACCTCGACAAAGCCAGCGGCGGCAAGACGCTCTGGACGCGCGAGGCGGCGCCCGCTTCGGCGGCTTGAGGCGTGCGATCGACTTGCGCCCAACGGGAGTTGCGAAATCAGAAAGCCGTGTTAGAATAGCTGTCTTGCTGGGCGGTTAGCTCAGTGGTAGAGCACTGCCTTCACACGGCAGGGGTCGCAGGTTCGAACCCTGCACCGCCCACCAGCAATATTTCAAGCAAAGGCGCCCATGAGGCGCCTTTTGTTTTGGGCGTTTCGCGGAGGTGAATGCGGGCGCGCGTTACTCGGCGGCGCGCTCCCAGCGTCCGGCCAGGTTCTTCAGTAGTTGGTTGACGGCGTTGAGTTGTCGCGCCTGCACGTCGAGCAGCGAGCGTTCGCTGGTCAAGGCGGCCGCCTGGGCGGTGACGACGTTCAGGTAGCCGACGGTGCCCACGCGGTATTGGTTCTGCGTGATCTCGAGGTTGCGCTGCGCCGCTTGCAGGGCCTCGCGTTGCAGCGCGGCTTCGCGGCTCAACTGGTCGGCCAGCACGAGGTTGTCTTCGACCTCCTGCAGCGCGGTCAGCACGGTTTGCCGGTAGGTGGCGCTGGCCTGGTCGGCGTTGGCCTGGGCCTGCTCGCAGGCAGCGCGCGTGGCGCCACCATCAAAAATCTTTTGCGCGAGCGCGGGGCCGACGGACCAGAACAGATGCGGCGCCGTGAGCAACTGGCTCAGGCCCGAGCCCCGGTAGCCGCCGGTGGCCGAGAGCGTGAGGTCGGGGAAGTAGCCGGCGCGCGCCACGCCGATCTGCGCGTAGGCCGCCGCCACGCGGCGCTCGGCTGCGGCGATGTCAGGGCGGCGTTCGAGCAGCGTGGCCGGCACGAAGCGCGGCACGGCGGGGGGCGTGGGCAGGGCGGCCGTGCGCTCGAGCGACAAGCCCGAGGGCGGCTGGCCGAGCAGCACGGCGATGGCGTGTTCGAGCTGGGTGCGCTGCGCGGCGGTGTCGAGGCTTTGCACCTGCGCCGTCTTGAGTTGCGTTTGCGCCTGCAGCACATCGGTCTGCGGCGCGACGCCGGCCTGGTAGCGCGCCTGGGTCAATTCGAGCGAGCGTTGGTAGACCGCCACCGTGCGCTCGTACAGCGCCTGCTGCGCCTCGGCCGCGCGTAGCGCAAGATAGGTCTGCGTGAGCGTGGCCTGGGCCGACAAGCGCACGGCGGCGAGGTCATCGGCGCTGGCCTGGTAGCGGGCTTGCGCAGCCTCGGTGGCGTGGACCAGGCGGCCCCACAGGTCGAGTTCCCACGTGGCGGTGCCGCTCAAGGCCACGCTGTTCTTGAGGGTGGACGGCGCGCTGCCCGTCGCCACCGAGCGGGAGCGGTCGCCTTCGAGCGTGGCCGTCACCGAGGGGGCTTGCGCGGCGCGGCTGGTGCCCAGCGCAGCGCGTGCGGCATCGACTTGCGCCAGGGCCGCGCGCAGGTTCTCGTTTCCCACCACCAGCCGCGCTTGCAGCTCGTTCAGCACGGGGTCGTTGAACTGCTGCCACCAGGCATCGGGGGCGGACTCGGCATCGGCGTGTTGCCCGGCCTGCACCCACAAGCCTTGCTCCTTGAACGCGGCGGACGGTGAGGCGGGCGCGGGTGGGTCGACGCGGGTGAGGGTGCAGCCGGACAAGGCCCAGCCGAGCACGATGCAGCTGGCGACAGACGTGAGGCGGCGACGCGGGTGGTTCGGCAAGTCGTTCATGCGGATACAGGCAAGGTGGCGGGCGCGGCGGCAGGCCGCGAGGGCGCCCGGCGGCGGCTCAGGCGGTCCATGCAGACGAAGACCACCGGCGTGGTGTAGAGCGTGAGCAGCTGGCTCAGCGCCAGCCCGCCGACGATGGCCATGCCGAGCGGGCGGCGCAGTTCGGAGCCTTCGCCGAAACCGATGGCCAGCGGGATGGCGCCGAACAGCGCGGCCAGGGTGGTCATCAGGATGGGCCGCAGCCGCCATTGCGCCGCGCGGTGGATGGCCTGCGCCGCGCTGAGCGTGGCGCCGCGCTGGCGGGCGCGCTGCTGCCGGGCGATGGCGAAGTCGATCATCATGATGGCGTTCTTCTTGACGATGCCGATCAGCAGCACCACGCCGATCATCGCGATGATCGAGAACTCGGTCTTGAACAGCATCAGCGCCAGCAAGGCGCCCACGCCCGCCGAGGGCAAGGTGGACAAGATGGTGATCGGGTGGATCAGGCTCTCGTAGAGCATGCCCAGCACCAGGTAGATCGCCACGATGGCGGCCAGGATCAGCAGCGGCTGGCTTTGCAGCGATTTTTGGAACGCGCTGGCCGTGCCCTCGAAGGTGCCGCGGATCGACACGGGCACGCCCAGCTCGGCCACGGCGTTCTGAATCGCCGCGGTGGCGTCTGACAGGGAATGCCCCGCCGTGAGATTGAAGCTGATGGTGCTGGCCGGCGTGCCCTTCTGGTGGCTCACCGACAGCGGAGCGAGCGTGGGCTCGACGCGGGCAAACGCGGCCAGCGGGATCGGCTGCCCCGAGCCTGACGTGAAGTACAGGTGCTGCAAGGTGTCGGGGCTTTGCAGGTGCTCGGGGGCGAACTCCATCACCACGCGATATTGATTGAGCGGGTTGTAGATCACGCCCACCTGGCGTTGGCCGAAGGCGTCGTTGAGCGTGTTGTCGATGTCGCGCATACTCAGCCCGAGTCGGCTGGCCGCGTCGCGGTCGATCAGCAGCGAAGTCTGCGGGGCGCTGTCTTGCTGGTCGCTGTCGACGTCGGCAATCTCGGTCAAGCGACCCAGCGCACGGTTGATTCGGGGCTCCCAGGTGCGCAGGTCGCCGAGCTCGTCGGCCTGCAAGGTGTATTGGTATTCGGAGCTGGAATCCCGCGCGCCGATGCGGATGTCTTGCGCCGCGCGCAGATACAGGCTGGCGCCCGCCACCTTGCTCAGCTTGGGGCGCAGGCGGTCGATCACCTGCTCGGCCGACGCATCGCGCTGGCGCAGCGGCTTGAGCATGATGAACAGGCGGGCGCTGTTGCGCTGCCCACCGCCGGTGAAACCGGTGACGTTCTCCACGGCCGGGTCGGCGCGCACGATGGCCATGAAGGTGTCGAGCTTGGTCTTCATCGACTGGAACGAGCTGCCCTGGTCGGCCGTGACCGAACCGATGACGCGGCCGGTGTCCTGCTGCGGGAAGAAGCCCTTCTCGATGGCCGCGTAGAGATGCACGTTGAGCGCGATCACACCGCCCAGCGCGAGCAGCGCGACCGGCTGGTGCCGCAGCGTCCAGCGCAGCGAGCGGCGGTAGCCGCGCAGCAAGGCTAATTGGACGGCAGCGAGCCAACGACCCACGGCCCCCGGCGTTGCGGTGGTCGCGCGTCGGGGGGCGAGCAGCCGCGCGGCGAGCATCGGCGAGGTGGTCAGCGACACCACCATCGACACCAGGATGGCCACCGACAGCACCACCGCGAACTCGCGAAAGAGCCGGCCCACGATGCCGCCCATGAACAGGATCGGGATGAACGCCGCCAGCAGCGACAGGCTGATCGACACCACCGTGAAGCCGATCTCTCGGGCGCCGTCGAGCGCGGCCTGCAGCGGCGTCTTGCCGCGCTCGATGTGGCGCGAGATGTTTTCGAGCACCACGATGGCGTCGTCCACCACGAAGCCGGTGGCCACCGTCATCGCCATCAGCGAGAGGTTGTCGATGCTGTAGCCCAGCAAATACATCACGCCGCAGGTGCCGGCCAGCGACACGGGCATGGCGATGGCCGGGATCACCGTGGCGCGGGCGCTGCGCAAGAAGGCGTAGACCACCAGCACCACCAGCACCAGCGACAGGGCCAGCGTGATCTCGACGTCGCGCAGCGAGGCGCGGATGGTGCGGGTGCGCTCCATCATCACGTTCAGGTCGATGCCCGCCGGGATCGACGCGCGCAGCAGCGGCAGCATGGCGTTGATGCTGTCCACCGTCTCGATGATGTTGGCGCCCGGCGCTTTCTGGATGACGAGCACGATGGCCGGGCGGCCGTTGGCCAGACCGTAGGCGCGCACGTCTTGCACCGAGTCGCGCACGCTGGCCACGTCTTGCAGGCGCACCGCGGCGCCGTTGCGGTAGCTCAGCACCAGCGGGCCGTATTCGCTGGCGGTGCGGGCCTGGTCGTTGGCGCCGATCTGCCACAGGCGGGTGTCGTCTTCGACCTGGCCCTTGGGGCGGTTGGCGTTGGCGGCCACCAGCGCCAGGCGTACCTGATCGAGCGCGATACCGTTGGACGCCAGGCGGTTCGGGTCGAGCTCGACGCGCACGGCGGGCAGCGAGCCACCGCCCACCGAGATGTCACCCACGCCCTTGACCTGCGCGAGCCGCTGCGCCAGCACGGTGGAAGCGGCGTCGTACATCTGCGCCGGGCGCAAGGTGTCGGACGTGAGCGCGAGCACCATGATCGGCGGCTCGGACGGGTTGACCTTGCGATACGTCGGGTTGCTCGGCAAGCCGCTGGGCAACAGCGACCGCGCCGCGTTGATGGCCGCCTGCACATTGCGCGCGGCGCCGTTGATGTCGCGGTCGAGGTCGAACTGCAGCGTGACTCGCGTACTGCCGAGCGACGAGG
This sequence comes from Aquabacterium sp., assembly GCF_041915145.1. Taxonomy (GTDB): domain Bacteria; phylum Pseudomonadota; class Gammaproteobacteria; order Burkholderiales; family Burkholderiaceae_C; genus Aquabacterium. Next base: position 5,670 of record NZ_JAYSBZ010000017.1, read on the forward strand.
ACGAGGTGATCTCGTTGACGCCGGCGATGCTGCCCAAGGCACGCTCGAGCGGCGTGGCCACCGTGGCGGCCATGGTCTCGGGGCTGGCGCCGGGCAGCGAGGCCGAGACCGAGATGGTCGGGTAGTCGATCTGCGGCAGAGGGGCGATGGGCAACTGGCCGAACGCGATCAGGCCGACCAGCGCCACGCCGATGGTCAACAAGGTCGTCGCAATCGGTCGGTTGATGAACGGCGCCGAAAAATTCATGCTGCGCCTCGTCTGGCGCTGGGCCCCCGCAACCGCGCAATGAGCGCATCAAAGCCCAGGTAGATCACCGGCGTGCTGAACAGCGTGAGCAGCTGGCTGACGATCAGGCCGCCGACCATGGTCACGCCGAGCGGGTGTCGCAGCTCGCTGCCCACGCCGGAGCCGATCATCATGGGCAACGCGCCCAGCAGCGCGGCGAGCGTGGTCATCAAGATGGGCCGAAAGCGCAGCAGGCAGGCCTGGTGGATGGCGTCGCGCGGCGACAGACCCTGCTCGCGCTGCGCCTCAAGCGCGAAGTCGATCATCATGATCGCGTTCTTCTTGACGATGCCGATCAGCAGCACGATGCCGATGATGGCGATCACGCCCAGGTCGAGCCTGAAGGCCAGCAGCGCCAGCAGCGCGCCGAGCGCGGCCGAGGGCAGGGTGGACAAGATGGTGAGCGGGTGGATGGTGCTCTCGTACAGCACGCCCAGCACGATGTACATCGTCACCACGGCCGCCAGGATCAACCACAGCGTGTTGCTCAGCGAAGCCTCGAAGGCGCGCGCCGCGCCCTGGAAGTGCGTCTCCACGCTCAGCGGCATGCCCAGCTCGGCCTGTGCGGTCTTGATGGCCTCGACCGCTTCGCCCAGCGAGACGCCGGCCGGCAGGTTGAACGAGATCGTCGCCGACGGAAACTGCGCCATGTGGTTGAGCACCAGCGACGCCGTGCGCTCGCTCACACGCGCCACGCTGGACAGCGGGATCTGCTGGCCGCTGGTGCTGGGCACATACAAGCCTTCGAGCGCTTGCGGCCCGGTTTGAAACGAGGGCGCCACTTCGAGCACCACGCGGTATTGCATCGACTGCGTGAAGATCGTCGAGATCAGCCGCTGGCCGAAGGCGTTGTAGAGCGCGGCGTCCACGGCGGCCACGCTCACGCCGAGTCGCCCGCAGGCGTCGCGGTCGATGTCCACAAAGGCTTGCAGGCCACGGTCTTGCAGGTCGGTGGCCACGTCGGCCAATTGCGGCAGCGTGCGCAGCTTGTCGAGCAGGCGTGCCGTGGTGGTGGTGAGCTCGGCCTGATCGTGCGAGCTCAGGGTGACCTGGTATTGCGTCTTCGAGATGCGGTCTTCGATGGTGAGGTCTTGCACCGGTTGCAAGTAGAGGGCGATGCCGGGCTGGTCTTGCGCGGCCTGCGTCAGGCGCCGGATCACCTCGCTGGCCGCCACGCGGCGTTGCTCGTGCGGCTTGAGGGTGATGAGCATGCGGCCGCTGTTGAGCGTGGCGTTGGCGCCGTCGACCCCGATGAAGGACGACAGGCTCTCGACGGCAGGGTCTTGCAGCACCAGCTCGGCCAGGCGCTGTTGCCGCTCGGCCATCGCGGCGTACGAGATCGACTGGTCGGCCTCGGTGATGGCCTGGATCACGCCGGTGTCCTGCTCGGGGAAGAAGCCTTTGGGCACCACCAGGTACAGCACCGCCGTGAGCGCCAGCGTGAGCCCGAAGCCCAGCAGCGTGAGCCGTTGGTGGTTGAGCACCCAGGTGAGGGCGCGGTCGTAGACGGCGATGAGCCGGTCGAGCGTGCGGCCCACGGCCTGGTAGAGCCGGCCGTGGCTGCTCTCGGGCGTGTGCTTGAGCAGCCGCGCGCTCATCATCGGCGTGAGCGTGAGCGAGACGAAGGCCGAGATCAGGATGGACACGGCCAGCGTGACGGCGAACTCGTGGAACAGGCGGCCGACCACGTCACCCATGAACAGCAACGGGATCAGCACCGCGATCAGCGAGATCGTGAGCGAGATGATGGTGAAGGCGATCTGCTGCGAGCCCTTGAGCGCGGCGGCAAAGGGGTGCTCGCCTTCTTCGACGTAGCGGGCGATGTTCTCAATCATGACAATCGCGTCGTCCACCACGAAGCCGGTCGAGATGGTCAAGGCCATCAAGGTGAGGTTGTTGATCGAGAAGCCCGCGAGGTACATCACGCCGAAGGTGCCGACGAGCGACAGCGGCACCGCTACCGCCGGGATCACCGTGGCCGAGGCGCTGCGCAGGAACACGAAGATCACCATCACCACCAGCGCGATGGCCAGCATCAGCTCGAATTCGACGTCGTGCACCGAGGCGCGGATGGTGACGGTGCGGTCGGTGAGCACGCGCAGGTCGATCGACGCCGGCAGCGTGGCCTGCAGTTGCGGCAACAGCGCCTTCACGCGGTCTACCGTCTCGATCACGTTGGCGCCGGGCTGGCGCTGCACGTTGAGGATGACGCCGGCGCGCGTGTTGGCCCAGGCCCCGAGCTTGGTGTTCTCGGCGTCGTCTACCAGCGTGGCCACGTCTTTCAGGCGGATCGGCGCGCCCGACTTGTAGGCGATGACGAGGTTGGCGTACTCGGCAGCGGTCTTGAGCTGGTCGTTGGCGTCGAGCGTCGAGGCGCGCGCCACGCCATCGAAGCTGCCCTTGGCCTGGTTGACGTTGGCGTTGCCGATGGCGGTGCGCAGGTCTTCGGTGGACAAGCCCAGCGAGGCCAGCGCGCTCGGGTTGACCTGGATGCGAACGGCCGGGCGCCGTCCGCCCGCGATGCTCACCAGCCCCACGCCGGGCGTCTGCGAGATCTTCTGCGCCAGCCGGCTTTCAACCAGATCGTACACCTTGATGACGGGCAGTGACGGCGACGTTACCGCGATGGTCAGGATGGGGGCGTCCGCCGGGTTGACCTTGCTGTAGGTGGGCGGCATGGGCAGGTCGCCGGGCAGCAGGTTGGCGCCGGCGTTGATGGCGGCCTGCACTTGCTGCTCGGCCACGTCGAGCGAGATGTCGAGCGAAAAGCGCAGCGTGATCACCGAGGCGCCGCCCGAGCTGCTCGACGACATCTGCGTGAGCCCTGGCATCTGGCCGAACTGGCGCTCCAGCGGCGCGGTGACGCTGGTGGCGATCACATCGGGGCTGGCGCCGGGGTAGAGCGTGCTGACCTGGATGGTGGGGTAGTCCACCTCGGGCAGGGCCGACAGCGGCAGCAGCCGAAAGGCGAGCAGCCCGGCGAGCAGCACCGCCACCATCAGCAGCGAGGTGGCGACCGGGCGCTCGATGAAGAGGCGAGACGGGTTCATGCCGACGCCCGCGTCACGGTGCCGAATGCTTGCCGTGGCGGCCCGATTGGGCGCCGCTGGCGGCCCGGTTGGCTGCGTCGGCCGCGCCGGGCACGATCACCTCGACCTTGGCGCCGTCGCGTAGGCGGTCCACGCCATCGGTGACCACGGTGTCGCCTGGCTGCAGGGCGTCGGGCGCACCGCCCTGCACGCTGACCCGCTCGCCATCGCCCGGGCCCGCGACCACGCGGCGCACGCTGACGGTCTTGTCGCGGTTGACCACGTAGACAAACGTGCCTTGCGCGCCGCGCAGCAGGGCGGCGGCCGGCACGGTCAAGGCGTCGGGCAGGGTGTCGAGCTGCAGGCGCACGTTGACGAACTGGTTGGGGTAGAGGCCGCCGTCGGCGTTGGCGAACTGGGCCTTGAGCTTGATCGTGCCGGTGGCGGTGTCGATCGCGTTGTCGAGGCTGCTGACCTGGCCTTCGGCCAGCCGGTGCTGCTGTTCGCGGTCCCAGGCCTGCACCGGCAAGAGGGTGCCCGCCTTGAGCTGCGCGTTGATGCGCGGCAGGTGCGTGTCGGGCACGGCGAACACCACGAAGGCGGGCTGCACCTGGGTGATGGTCAGCAGGCCGTTGGCGTCGCTGGCGTGCACGATGTTGCCGAGGTCCACCTGCTTGAGGCCGACCCGGCCCGAGATGGGCGCCACCACGCGGGTGTACGAGAGCTGCAGTTTGGCGTTGTCCACCTGGGCCTGGTCGGACTGCACCGTGCCTTGCAGCTGCTGCACCAGTGCGGCCTGGGTATCGACCTGCTGCTTGGCGATGCCGTCTTTCGACAGCAGATCGCGAAAGCGCTCGAGATCGATCTGCGCGTTCTTCAACTGGGCCTGGTCGCGCGCCAGTTGCCCCTGGGCTTGCGCCAGCGCGATCTGGAACGGCCGGGGGTCGATCTCGGCCAGCACGGCGCCGGCTTTCACGAGCTGGCCTTCCTTGAAGCGCAGGGCTTGCAGCTCGCCGTCCACTTTGGCTTTGACCACGGCGGTGTTGGCCGCCACGATGGTGCCGATGGCCTGCACGCTGACGCGCACGTCCTGCCGCCGCACCGTGCCGACCGAGATGGGCTGCGGCCGGTCGCTGCCGCCGAAGCGTCGTCCGCCCGAGCCACCCGGCCCGCCGGGCTGGGCGCCGCTGGTTGCGGCGGCGGGGGCGGCGGGGGCATCGGCCCCGGTGCGGTGCTGGGCCCACCACCAACTGCCCGCCGCGCCGGCTGCCACGACCAGCCCCAGCAACCAGGGAGACACCTTGCCTTGCCAGGCCTGAGGGTGAACGCTGCGAGAGCCGGCGACGAGGTGGGAGAGGCGATCTGTGCGAGTCATGAGACAGCGGAGGGTGAAGTCGACAGGATGCCCGGCCCATCACGGCGTGCCGCTCGAAGCGGCCGGGGTGTGCTGATTGTCTGGCTGGCACGTAAACGCTCTGTTGCTCGAGCGGGGTGCCAGGCCGAAGTCAGCCATTGTGGCCCCGCGTCTGGGGCGATGGCGCCGTGCCCGCCACGGGTCAGCGGGCGGCCACGCGCAATCGGTTTTGCAGCCAGCGCATCAGCGCCCCGAGCAGGGGCAGCTTGGCGTAGAGCTCTTCGGCCGCGTCCCAGTAATCGCGGTGCAGGGCCACCCGGCCATCGGGTGCGAAGTGCAGGTGCGTGCTGCCGTGGATGCGCCAGGGCTGACTGCTGCCGCGGCGCTGGAAGGTGAAATCCCAAGTCAGGAAGGCATCGTCGCCTTCGGTCACGGCGAGCCGCACCGTGAAGCGCGGTGCGTCGAGCGTGTCGAACATGTGCTGAAAGATCGCCTCGATCGCGGGCAGACCTTGCACGTCGTTGAACGGATCCTTGAAGCGCGCCTCGGGGGCATACAGCGCCAGCAGCGCGGGCAGCGTGTGCGGGGTCAGCGCCTCGAAATGCTGCACGACGCGGGCGGTGCGCGGGTCGGCCATCGTCAGGCTCCGGTGGTGCGCTGCACGGCGCGAAAGTAGAGCGGCGCGGGCAGGTGGCGCAGCAACTGCATCCAGGCCGTGAAGCGCCGCGGGAAGTGCATTTCAAAGCGCCCCCGGGCCCAGCCGCGCACGATGTGCTGGGCCGCCTGCTCGGGCGTGATCAGCGCCGGCATCGTGAAGTCGTTCTGCTGCGTCAGCGGGGTTTGCACGAAGCCGGGGTTGATGATGGACACGCCGATGCCGAGCGGATGCAGGTCGAGATACAGCGATTCGGCGAGGTTGTTCAGCGCCGCCTTGGTGGGCCCGTAGGCCAGCGAGCGCGGCAGCCCGCGGTAGCCCGCCACGCTCCCGACCAGGCTGATGTGGCCCGAGCGCGCCGCGATCATGCCGGGCAGCACGGCCTGCAGCAGGTGCAGCGCGCCCACGTAGTTGATGTGCTGGTGGCGCAGCATCTCGGCCAAATTGAAGGCCGTGGCCCGCTGCGCCAGGTAGTGGCCGGCGCAGTAGAGCGCGAGGTCGATGGCACCGTGCCGGCGCAGGATCTGCTGCGCGCCGGCTTGCAAGGCGGGGGCGTCGCCCACATCGAGCGGCAGGGCGATGCTGCCGGGGTGTTGCGCCACGAAGGCGTCCAGCGCGGCCGCGTTGCGGGCGGACACGATGACCGTGGCGCCCCGCGCATGCAGCTCGTGCGCCGTCGCCCGGCCGATGCCCGACGACGCGCCGACGACCCACGCGACGCGGCCGTCCCAACTGGTGATCTTGGTGTTGAGTGGCATGGTGGTCAGCCCTTGATGTCAGCCCTTGGTGAACGACAAGGTGACCTCGCCCAGGCGCACGCCGAACTTGCTCATCTCGGCCTTGTTGAGCAGCGTGCGCTCGTCGATCAGCACCATCCAGTCGTCGAACTGCACGTCCCAGGTCCGCCCATCGACGGGCAGCGCCAGCGTGTAGCGCCAGTTGAAGGTGTTGCCGCCGGCTTCGCCATGCGCCGCGCCGACCACGTCGTCCGCGCGGCCTTCATAGCGGCCGTCGGCCAGGCGCTTGAGATGCCACACGCGCCGCTGCGTGCTGCCGTCGCTGTAGGTGAAGGCTTCGTCGAGCGTGCCGTCGTCGCCCTGCCAGGAGCAGGCCATCTTGACGATGAAGCGTTTGACGATGCGCCCGTTGCGGTCGGTGTACATGCCGTGCGCGGTGACCGGGCCGTTGAAGTAGTCGCGCAGGTCGAGCTGGGGCCGTTCGAGCGCGTAGTCGCTGACCAGCGGGCTGCCGCAGCCGGCCAGGCTGAGGGCGCAGGCGAGCGCGGCCAGTTTGACGAGCGTGGTGATCGACGCCACGGCGTGGCGCCCGAGTCGGGTGAGTGTGTTCATGCGTGAACTCCCAGAGCAGGGTGGCGGTGCATGGCACGCCAGAGCGCGCCGGCGGCCAGGATCTTGAAGACGCAGGGCAAGGCTGCGTAAGTGAGGCTCAGGGCCTGCAAGGCGCCCGGCTGCTGCGAGCCGCTGCGGTAGCCGACCCATTCGAGCAGGGGCAGCACGACGCCGGCTGCCGCCGCCAGATTGAGCTTGGTCGCGCAGGCCCACCAGCCGAAGTACTGACCCTCGTGGGCGCCGCGGGCGCCGTGGCTGTGCGCCACGCCGGTGAGCAGCGCGCCGGGAACGGCCAGGTCGGCCCCCAGGGCCAGGCCGCTGGCGGCACACACCGCCAGGAAGGGCGCGACATCGCCGGTGCGCAGCAGCAGGGCACCGCCAAAGGCGAGCACGCTCAGGGCCATGCCGGTCAGCCAGGTGCGCGCCAGGCCGATGCGGGGCACCAGCCGGACCCACGCGGGCAGCCCCACCGCCGCGCACACGAAGTACACGAGCAGGCAGGCAGGCTCGGCCGCGGGCGCGCCCAGCCGGTCGGCGACGAAGAAGGGCAGCAGCGTGGCCGGGATGGCACTGGCCACGCCGTTGACCATGAACACCGCCAGCAAGGCCCGGAACGCTGGCGACGACCAGGGCGACGCGGTCGGTGCGGCGGGCTCGTCAGGCGCCGTGGCGGCAAGGGGATGGGGCGTGCGGCCCAGCCACCACCAGCCGGCGGCCAGGGCGGCGGCGAGGACGACGCTGGTGGCATCGAAGCCGATGGCGCGCGGCAGCACGCTGGCCAGCACCACGCCCACCAGGGCGGCGCCTTCGCGCCAAGCGACGATGCGGGCCCGTTGGCCGGCCGCGCCACCCCAGCGCGCGCCCCAAGCCTGGTGCACCACCGAGAGCACGCTGAAGGCGGCGTAGGTGAGCAGCAGGGCTGCGCCGAGCCACGCGAGCGTGGTGCCGGGCTCACCGAGCGGCGGGTGCCACAAGGCTGCGAAGCCGAGGGCCATGCAGACGGCGGCACCCGCAGCCACGAGCAAGACGTGCGCGGGACTGGCGGCGAAGTGCTGGTCTACCCAGCGGCCGATCCAGGGGTCGAACAGGGCGTCGAGCGCCCGGGTGGTCAGCAGCACGCCGCCGAGCGCGGCCATCGGCACACCGAACTGCTGGGCGTAGTGATGCGGCAGCGTCACATACAGCGGCAGCGACACGAACGCCAGCGGCAGCGCCAGCGCGCCGTAACGCCAGCCATCAGCAACGTGCAGCGGGGGGCTCATGGCGTGGGGCGGCGTTCAGCGCTCGGCGCCGATCAGGGCGCGGCGCAGGGCGGGCGCCGAGGTTTGCGGGTGCAGCCAGATGCCGAAGAACAACCGCGCGTAGTCGGCGTCGGTGGTCTGGGCCGTGGGGCGGCCGTTGTGCATGAAGCGCACGCCGCCTTGTCCGTCGTTCAGGCCCACCAGCCGGTCTTGCGCCACCACGTTCGGGAAGGCCTGCAGCATCAAGCCGAGCCAGGAGCGGGCCTGCGTGTCCGATAACGGACCCACGCGGCGCATCTCGGCCACCGAGCGCTCGGCGATGGCCGGGCCGTCGAGCTTGCGGGCGTATTCGAGTTCGAGCGCGAAGGGCTGGCGCTCGTAGGCATCGGGCTGAAAGCCCGGCGCGGCCCACAGTCGCGCTTCATAGACCAGCAGGCCGAAGAAGCGCAGCGTGCCCGATCCGACCAGGCGCGCTTGCGGCAAGGCGGCGCGCACTTCGGGCGGAGCGACGGGCGTTGGCGCGGCCACGGAGGTGAGGGACGAGGTGGTCATGACAAGGAGGGGTGAAGAGTGGGAAGGCGACGCACACATCAGGCCCATCGCCAGGGTCAAAGTGCACACGCCGCGGTTCATGCTGCGCGCCTCAAGGTGAACTGCATGACATCGGTGTTGCCCGTGTCGAAGGCGGCTTCGCAGTAGGCGAGGTAGAACTCCCAGATGCGCTGGAAGCGCGTGTCGAAGCCCAGCTGCCGCGTGGCGGCCTCGTGCTGCAAGAAGGCCTGGCGCCAGCGCCGCAGGGTCTCGGCGTAGTCGGGGCCGAAGCGCAGGCGGTTTTCGACGACGAAGCCGGCTTGTCGGGCCTGCTCCTCAAACGCGCCGGGGCTGGGCAGCAAACCGCCCGGGAAGATGTACTGCTGGATGAAGTCCGTCGAGCGCACGTAGCGGGCGAACAGGTCGTCGCGGATCGTGATGGTCTGGATGCAGGCGCGGCCGCCCGGCTTGAGGCAGCGGCGCAGCGTGTCGAAATAGTCGTTCCAGTATTCGCGGCCCACGGCCTCGAACATCTCGATGGACACGATCGCATCGAAGGGCTCGGCCGCGTGTTCGGCGGGCAGGTCGCGGTAGTCCTGGTAACGCAGATCCACCTGGTGGTCGAGGCCGGCGTTCTGCATGCGGCTCTGGGCCCAGGCCAGTTGCTCCGACGACAGCGTCACGCCGGTCACCTGCGCGCCGAATTCTTTGGCGGCGATCTCGGCCAGGCCGCCCCAGCCGCAGCCGATCTCCAGCACGCGGCTGCCGGGCCGCACGCCGGCTTCGAGCAGGGCACGGCGCACCTTGGCGTGCTGGGCGCTCGGCAGGTCGATGCCGCGCGGGTCGCGTCCTTCGAACCAGGCGGCGCTGTAGCTCATCGTCGGGTCGAGCCAGAGGCGGTAGAACTCGTTGCCCAGGTCGTAGTGGGCGTGGATGTTCTTGGCGCTGCCGCGTCGCGAGTTGCGGTTGAGCAGATGCTTGAGCCGGTGCAGCAGCGAGCCCCACCACGAGCCGTAGACCACGGCCTCGATGTGCGTGCGGTTGCCAATGAACAGCCGCAGCAGCGCGGCGAGGTCGGGGGTGGACCAATCGCCGTCCACATAGCTTTCGGCAAAGCCGATGTCGCCCGAGCGCAAGGCCCGCTCGAAGACGCGCCAGTTGTGCAGACGCAGCGCGGCGCGGGGTTCGGTGGCGAGCGCGCTGTTGGGTGCTGCGCCAGGCCCGGCCGGGAAGTGCGCGGTCGAGCCATCGGGCAGTTGCAGATCCAGCGAGCCGTGCGGGATCTTGGCCAGCAGGCGCAGCACGCGGCGGGCTGCAGCGGGGGCCGTGGCGGGCAGGGCGAGAGAGGGGGCGAAGGTGGTGGTGTTCATCGGGTGACGGAGCGCTCGGGGGCGCCCGGTTTGCTGAAGAACGGAACACGCTTGAGCAGCAAGCGCAGGGCGTGCCAGTGGATGCGGGCGACCACGCCGAAGGTCATCAGCGGGACGCTCCAGAAAGCCCGCAGCGCGGTGGCGCTGTCGAGCGGATACAGCGTGCCGCTCACGCTGGTTTGCAAGAGCGGCCCGGCGTCGTCGTGCAGGTCCACGCGTGCGATCGTGTGCTCGCAGCCCGCCTGCCGGGGCGAGAGGCTGCGGTCGAAGCGGAACGTGTAATGGCCGCTGACCTGGCAGAACGGCGAGACGTGGAAGACCTTGTTCGCCTGCAGCTCCACACCCCAGCGCAGGGTGGGGCCGCTCAGCAAGTAGCAATGCCGTTCGCCGAAGGTGTTGTTGACTTCGGCCAGCACCGCCGCCAGCGAGCCGTCGGCGCGGTGGGCATACCAGAAGCTCACCGGCTTGAAGGCGTAGCCCAGCACGCGCGGCAGGGTGTGCAACCACACTTCGCCGTCTGCATCGTGGATGCCCTCGGCGTGCAGCAGTTCTTCAAACCAGGCCAGCGCGTCGGGGCCGCCGACGCCGTGGTCGCGGTCGTGGAAGCTCAGCAGGCCGAAGCGGTTGCGTCGCCAGGCAAAACTTTCGGCCGCTGGCTGCTCGCGCAGGCTGCGCAGCGGCAGCATCAGAAAGTAGCTGCGGTAGCGCAGGGCATGCGTTACCGGGCGCAGGCGGCGGTGCCAGACGTGGCCGATTCCGATCAGCGGGGTGGAGGGGGAGCGTGCCATGGCTGTGTCTGCCTTGGTCAAGCCACCACGCGCAGCGGCGCGCGGTCGAGGCGCGGGAGCGCGCGGGCCACGGCCTCGGCGGCGCTCAGCCCCGACTTGAGGCCATCTTCATGGAAGCCGTAGCCGCTCCACGCGCCGCAGAACCAGGTGCGGCGCTGCCCTTGCAACTCACCGACGCGGCGCTGCGCCTGGATGGCCGCCAAGTCGAACACCGGGTGGGCGTATTCGATGCGTTGATGCACGTGGTGTGGTGCGATCGGGCGGGTCGGGTTGAGCGACACGACAACCGGCTGCTGCCACGGGATCGGCTGCAACTGGTTGATCAGGTAATGCAGGCACACGCCGGCCTGCTCCTGGCCTTGATCGGCCGCGCGCTCGTAGTTCCAGGCCGCCCAGGCCCGGCGGCGCGAGGGCAGCACGCTGGGGTCGGTGTGCAGCACGGCCACATTCGGCTGGTAGCGGATGGCGCCCAGCACGGCGCGCTCGTCGGCGGTGGCATCGGCGCCCAGCAGCGCCAGCGCCTGGTCGGAGTGGCAGGCGAGCACCAGGGCGTCGAAGCGCTCGTTGCCGTGGGCGCTCAGCACCCACACGCCGTCAGCGTCGCGCTGGATGGCTTGCACCGGGCAGCGCAACCGAGCGTCATGCAGACGCCGCAGCATGCGGTTCACGTATTGGCGCGAGCCGCCGCGCACCGTGTACCACTGCGGCCGGTTGGTCACCTGGATGAGGCCGTGGTTGTGGCAGAAGCGGATCAGCGTGGCGATCGGGAAGCGCAGCATCTGATCGGTCGGGCACGACCAGATGCAACCCATCATGGGCAGCAGGTAGTCCTGCCGGAACGTGGCGCCGAAGCCGTGCGCGTCGAGAAACTCGCTGATGGTCTGCTGCAAGGCGGCGTCGGCACCTTGCTCGGCCAACTCGGTGGTGAGGCGGTTGAAGCGCAGGATGTCGGCCAGCATGCCGATGAAGCGCGGGCGCAGCAGATTGCGCCGCTGGGCGAACACCGAGTTCAGCGAGCTGCCGCTCCATTCGAGCCTCGCTTGCCCGTCAACTCGCGGCACCTGCACCGAGAACGACATGTCCGCCGGAGCCACGTCCACCTGCAACTCTTTGAACAGCCGCACCAGATTCGGATACGTGCGCTCGTTGTAGACCAGAAAGCCGGTGTCCACGCCATGGGTCACGCCGTCCAGCGTCAGGTCGACCGTGTTGGCATGGCCGCCGAAGTGCTCGCCGGCTTCAAACAGGGCCACCAGGGCCTGCTGGCCCGGGGCGGACAGTTGCCAGGCGGCAGACAAGCCGGAGATGCCGGATCCGATGACGGCGACGCGCTTCATGGTGGAGGCCTTTTTGAGGGGTTTGAACTGGTCAGATCAAAATGTGAACTGAGCGGTTCAAAATATAACCCATTGGTATCCACTTTGCACTGATGGGTATTTGTTGTGATCTTGCCGGTCTAGAATGCCGCCATGGCTGTACGTCCATCGATTCGAGAACAGATGCTGCGGATGCGCGAAGACGCGATCGTCGTGGCGGTGAACCGCTTGCTGGCCACCAAGGGCTACGACGCGATGACGGTGGACGAAGTGGCCGCCGAGGCCGGGCTGGCCAAGGCCAGCCTGTACAAGCACTTCACGTCGAAAGAAGAGCTGGCCGGCGCTGCCATGGTGGCCGTGCTGGACCGCGCCCTGGCCTTCGTGGACGGGCTGCGCTCGCAGGCGCAACTCGCCGCGGTGCGCCCGGTCGATCAGCTCAAGGCCGTGGCGCGTTGGGCCATGCAGACCCAGCTCGAAGGCGAGATGCCCTCGCTGCCCTCGCAGAATTCATCGCTGAGCGAATCGTTGAAGTCCAACGACGCCTACATGGACCGCCTGATCGACTTGAGCAACAAGCTCAGCATCTGGATCGCCGAGGCCCAGACCAGCGGGCAGATCAACCCGAGCCTGCCGGCCGAGCTGGTGCTCTACACGCTCTTCGCCCGGGCTTGCGACCCGGTGGTCGAGATGCTCAAGTCGTCGGGCCAGTACACCGACGAGCAGATCCTCGACTGGGTGCTCTCAACCACCTTCGAGGGCATGGCGCCGCGCTGAGGCGCGGTCAGGCCGTGATCAGTCGGCGGCCAACGCGCGGGCACAGGCCGCCGCGCTGGCCCAGGCCCACTGGAAGTTGTAGCCGCCCAACCAACCGGTCACGTCCACCACTTCGCCGATGAAATACAGGCCCGGCGTGCGCTGGCTCTCCATCGTCTGCGAGCTGAGCTCGCGTGTGTCCACGCCCCCCGCCATCACTTCGGCCTTGCGCCAGCCTTCGCTGCCGTTTGGCGTCAGCGTCCAGCGTTGCAGGCTCTGCGCGGCGTGGTCGAGATCGGCATCGCGGCATTCGGGCAGCGGCTTGGTGCCGGGCAGCTGGTGCACCGCCAGAAAGGTCTGTGCCAGGCGCGTCGGCAGCAACTGGGTGAGCTCGGTGGCCAGCTGCTTCTTCGAGGTCTGCTTGGCCGCCTTGAGCGACTTGGCCAGGTCGGCATGCGGCGCAAGGTTCAAGGTCAGGGGCTGACCGGGGCGCCAGAAGCTTGAGATCTGCAAGATGGCCGGGCCACTCAGGCCGCGGTGGGTGAAGAGCAGGTCTTCGACGAACGCGGGGCCCTGCCTGGCGGCCTTGCCCTTGGCGCCGGGCGGGGGCGGCACGCTCACATCCACTTCGAGCGACAAGCCCGCCAGCTCGGCGAAGGGTTGCCATTCGGTTGCGTCGAAGGTCAGCGGCACGAGGGCCGGGCGCGGCTCGACGATGGTGTGGCCGAACTGCTTGGCGACGCGCAATCCGAAGTCGGTCGCACCGATCTTGGGGATCGACAGGCCGCCGGTGGCGACGACCAGATGCCGGCCCCGCACCGGGCCGCGCGAGGTGGTCAGCTCGAAGCGCTGCGGGCCGTCGGCACAGGGGCGCACGGCTTGCACGCTGCACGGCTGCCAGCGTTGCACGCGGCCGGCGTCGCATTCGGCGGCGAGCAGGGCGATGATGTCTTCGGCCGAGCGGTCGCAAAACAGCTGGCCCTTGTGCTTTTCGTGCCAGGGCACGTTGTAGCGCTTGAGCAGGGCCAGAAAGTCCTGCGGCGTGTAGCCGGCCAGCGCGGAGCGGCAGAAGTGGGGGTTCTCGCTCAGGTAGTTGGCCGGGCCGGCTTCGAGGTTGGTGAAGTTGCAGCGGCCGCCGCCCGAGATGCGAATCTTCTCGGCAAGCTGCTCGGCGTGGTCGATCAGCACCACCGACAAGCCCGCCTGCCCGGCGCGCCCGGCGGCAAACAGGCCCGCCGCGCCGGCGCCGATCACGATGACATCAAAGGTTTGCATGGGCCGGCATTGTCCATGCCGGGCGCATCACGTCAGGCTGAGCGGTTGGCTGTGCGTGAAGACGGGGTGACCATCTTCGTGCTCGGCGGCCACGGCGCGGTGGCGGCCCTGGCGCTTGGCCTCGTACAAGGCCAGATCGGCGCGGTGCAACGCATCGGTGAGCGATTCGCCGGGCAGGGTCTGCACCACGCCAAAGCTCAGGCTCAAGGGCACGGCGCCGCTTTCGCGACGCACGGCATCGACGTGGCGCATGATGCGGTCGGCCACTTGCATGGCATCGTGCAGCGAGGTCTCGGGCAGCAGCGAAACGAACTCGTCGCCGCCGATGCGGCCCACCACGTCGCGGCTGCGCAGCATCAGTCGCGCCGCATGGGCCACGTCGCGCAGGGCCAGATCGCCCGCCGCGTGGCCGTGGGTGTCGTTGACGAGCTTGAAGAAGTCGATGTCGAAGAGCATCACCGACGCGCTGGCGGGCGGCGAGTTCTTGAGCACCTGCTCGGCCAGGTCGTAGAAGTGTCGGCGATTGGGCACTTGCGTGAGCATGTCGATGTCGGCCAGCACGCGCAACTGGCGCTGGGTGTCGCGCAGGCCGCGCTCGGTGCGCTCGTAGGTCAGCAGCACGCACAGGTAGACCATGAAGACCGCGCCGCACAGCATCAGCAGGTTCACCCAGGGCAGCATCACGTCTTGCGACGTCACGGTGGCGTCGCCCCAATGCACGATGCTCGCGACGACGCGCGGCACCTGTACCGCCGCCGTCACCAGCATGAAGATCGACAAGCCTTGCAGCGACGCGCTGACGCGCCATTCGCGGATGCGGTAGATCGACCAGAACACATAGCCGTGCAGCGCGCAGGCCGCGATCGAAAACGCGGCCATGCGGGCCGGCGCGCCGTAGGGGCTTGTCCAGGCCATCAACCACAGCATGTAGGCGCCGGCGAGCATCAGCGCGTCGAGCGCCATCGGTGCCGGGAAGGTGCTGCGGGCGTAAAAACGGCGCGTGCCCCACAGCCACAGGATCGGCCACTGGAGCATCAGCGCGGTCGAGATCGGCGCCACCGGCGGGTAGTCGTCGCGCAGCAGTTGCAAGGCGACGCCGGCGGCGTACAGCCATTGCGAGGCGGTCCACAGCCAGTAGCCCCGGTATACACGTTGCGTCTGCCCGATGAAGGTCATCACGCCCGAAATGGCTGCCATCACCGTCACGATGACGACCATCAGGGTGGGCTGATCAAGCGACGGGAATGCGTGCATACAACTGCCGGCGAGGATGAGGGGGTGTCGGCAAATTCTGGTCTGCGTCGTCGGTCACCGCATCCCTAATATGTGGGAGGACGTTGGAATGCTGTTTTGTATTGCGAAATTAATGCGAATGCTGTGACACCCGAAGCCTGTTGCTCGATTTCGGATCGCGGTGTGGTCAGACGGTCAGCGCGGCGGTTCGACGGTGGGGGCGTCCGAGTTGGCGTATCGCGGCCTGCTAGTAGGCGCCCACACGAGTCACCTTGCCGCAAGATCTTGACGGAGTCCAAGAATTACACTGAGCGGCTCATTTTCAGGTGTTCCGATTGACGAAAAAAAATATCTTTCCCCTGACGCAGACGCCGGTGCGGCGCAGCGTGCGGCTGGCCTGGGTTTCATCTTGCCTGCTGGCTGCGATGCAAGCGCCGGCGGCTGCTCCGGCGCCGATCTTCGTGCTCAACTCGCTGGACGCCACGATCAGCGTCATCAACCCGACCACCTACACCGAGATCAGGCGCCTGCCCACCGGCAAGGAGCCGCATCATCTGTATATGTCGCCCGACGAGCGCTCGCTGATCGTGGCCAACGCCTTGAGCGATTCGCTGACGCTGGTCGACCCCAAGACCGGCGAGATCCAGCGCACGATTGCGGGCGTGATCGACCCGTATCAACTGCGTTTATCGCCCGACATGAAATGGTTCGTCACCGCCGGCAACCGGCTCGACCACGTGGCCATCTACAAGGTCAACAGCAAGCCCGAGGCAGGGGCCGCGGGTTTCGACATCACGCTGGTCAAGCGCATCCCGGCCGGCAAGACCCCCAGCCACATCTTCATCGACACCAAGAGCACCGTGGCCTACGTGTCGCTGCAAGGCAGCGACGAGCTGATCGCGGTCGACCTGCTCACGCAGTCGTTGCGCTGGAAGGTGCCGGTCGGCAAGACGCCGGCCGACGTCTACCTCACGCCAGACGACAAGCACCTGCTGGTGGCGCTGACGGGCGACTCGTTCGTCGAGGTGTATGACGTGAGCGGCGCGCAGCCCAAGCTGGTCAAGCGCATCAAGACCGGCGACGGCGCGCACTCCTTCCGCGCCTGGGGCGACAAGCGCCACGTGCTGGTGAGCAACCGCGCGGGCAACAGCATCAGCCGCATCGACATGCAGACCTTCGCGGTGGTCGATCAATATGTCGCACCTGGCGGGCCGGACGACATGGATCTGCTCGCCGATGGCAAGACCTTGATCTATGCCTCGCGCTGGGCGCGCAAGTTGGGCGTGATCGATACCACTGCCCACAAGGTCGTGCACATGGTTCCGGTCGGGCGCTCGCCGCACGGGGTCTGGACGCTGGACCATGCCCCGCGCCAATAAGCCTGCGTCGATCAAGCGCACGGTCGCCTGCCTGGCGGTGGCCGCGCTGTGCAGCCCGGTGCACGCCGGCTGCGATCGACCGGTCTACCTGACCTTCGACACCGGCCACATGGGCGTGGCGCCGCTGGTGGCCGAGGTGCTGCAGCGCCAGCAGGTGCAGGCCACCTTCTTCCTGGCCAACGAGCGCACCGTGACCGAGGGCACCACGCTCGACGACCACTGGGCGCCGTGGTGGAAGACCTTGGCACAAGGCGGCCACGTGTTCGGCTCGCACACCTGGGACCACCTCGTCTGGCTGGCCGACGAGCCGAACGGCTTCAAGATGAAGGCCACCGCCGGCGCGCAGAGCGGCCAGATCCTGCACGTGACGCCGCAGGCGTACTGCGACGAACTGGCCCGGCCCGCGCAGCGCTTTCAAGCCATGACCGGGCAGGCGATGGCGCCGATCTTTCGCGCGCCGGCCGGCAAGACATCGCCGGCCTTGCTGCAGGCCGCGCAAGCCTGCGGCTGGCATCACGTGCCCTGGACGCCCGCCGGCTTCCTGGGCGACGAGCTCGACAGCGATCGCTACCCGAATCGGCAATTGCTTGGCCGCGCGCTCCAGAACATCCGCGCCGGCGACATCCTGCTGGCGCACCTCGGTATCTGGTCGCGGCAAGACCCCTGGGCGCCGGCCGTGCTCGAACCGCTCATTGCCGGGCTGAAGGCAAAGGGCTACTGCTTCGCCACCTTGCGCGAGCACCCCGAGTACCGCGCGTGGCTGCAGGCCGCGTCGGCCCGCCTCCATTGAACCTCGCGAGTCGCCCACGATGAATGGTCTGACCGATCTGTTTGGCCAGGTGCAACAAGCCTTGTTTGAAACCCTGGTGCAGCCTGCCCTGTTCAAGCTCGGGCTCGGCAGTCTGTTTGAGGACGGCTACGACGCCACCGGCTGGCTGCTCGTCGGCCTGATCCAGATCGCGGTGATGCTGTGCGTGTTCGCGCCGCTGCAGCGCTGGCGACCGGTCGAGGCCGTGACCGACCGCGCCGCCATCCGCGTCGACATCGTCTACACCTTGATCCACCGCCTCGGCGTGTTCCGTCTGGCGCTGTTCTTCGCGCTTGATCCGCTGTGGGACGCGCTCTTCGGCTACCTGCACCTGCACGGCATGCAGCCGCTGCAGCTCGATCAGCTGATGGCGCCGTGGTGGCCCGGCGTGCTCGACACCGCCTGGGCCAGCTTCGTGCTGTACCTGCTGGTGTTCGACTTCGCCAACTACTGGCTGCACCGGGCCCAGCACCAATTCAACTGGTGGTGGGCGCTGCATTCGCTGCATCACAGCCAGCGGCAGATGACGATGTGGAGCGACGACCGCAACCACTTGCTCGACTCCGTGCTCATCGACATCGCGCTGGTGTTGCTGGCGCGCCTGATCGGCGTGGCGCCGGGGCAGTTCGTGGCGCTGGTGGCCATCGGCAAGCTGCTTGAAAGCCTCTCGCATGCCAACGTGCGGCTCACCTTCGGCGGGCTCGGCGAGCGCCTGCTGGTCAGCCCGCGCTACCACCGCGTGCACCACGCCATCGGGCTGGGGCACGAGTCGGCGGGCGAAGGCACGCTGGGCGGGCACAACTTCGCGGTGCTGTTCCCGCTGTGGGACATGCTCTTTCGCACCGCCAATTTCGAGTTGCGTTTCGACCCCACGGGCGTGCGCGATCAACTGCCCGAAGCCGGCGGGCGCGACTACGGCCGCGGCTTCTGGGCCCAGCAATGGCTGGGGCTGAAGCGCTTGGTGCGGGCGCGCGGCGTCTGACTCGTGCTGCGTCAGCCGGGTCGGGCCTGCGCGCTGGCCGGCCTTGCTATGCTGACCGGATGAAGTCTTCTCTTGATGCCTTGTGGCGCGCGCTGGCCTATTGCCTGTTGCCGCGCGTGATCTGGTTGTCGGTGCTGCCGCTCGTGTTGTGCGTTGGCGCGACCGGCTTGCTGGGCTATTTCTTCTGGGGCGATGGCGTCACCCTGACCAATGATCTGCTGCACCGCTGGTCGCTGGCGCAAACGCTGCTCGACGGGCTGGACGCGCTGGGCCTGTCGAGCTTGCGCGGCATGGTCGCGCCCCTGGTGCTGGTGGCGGCGGCGGTGCCGGTGGTGGTAGTCGTCTGCCTGCTGACGGTGGCGCAGGTCATGGTGCCTTCGCTGGTGCGGCTGGTGCGGGTGCGGCGCTTCCCCGATCTGCAAAGCCAGGGGGATGAGAGCTGGGTGTGGGGTGTGCTGCGCTCGATCGGCTGGACGCTGCTGGCGGGCGCGGTGCTGTTGCTGAGCTTGCCGCTGTGGCTGATCCCACCGTTCGCGGCCATCGTGCCGCCGCTGATCTGGGGGTGGCTGAGTTACCGCGTGATGACGGGCGACGTGCTGGCCGAGGTGGCGTCGAGCGGCGAGCGCGCAGCCTTGTTGCGCGCGCATCGCGGGCCGCTGTGGGCCATCGGCATCGTCACCGGTTATCTGGGCGCCACGCCCTCGCTGCTGTGGGCGTTCGGGGCCACGTCGCTGATGCTGGCGCCCCTGGTCATCATCGCCTCGGTGTGGCTCTACACCGGCATCTTCGTGTTTTCGGCGCTGTGGTTCGCGCACTATGCGCTGAAAGCCTTGCACACCCTGCGCACCGGCTCGGAGGCCGAGGTCGCTTCGGCGCCCGATTCGACCCAGCTGTCGCTACCCGGCATGACTCAACTCGGCCATGGAGACCCATCGTGAACGTCGGCGCCCTCATCATCGGAGACGAAATCCTCAGCGGCCGACGCGCCGACAAGCATCTCGCGCGCACCATCGAGCTGTTGACGGCGCGCGGCATGCAATTGAGCTGGGCGCGCTACGTGGGCGACGACCCCGAGCGCATCACGCGCGAATTGCGCGAGGCCTTTGCCAGCGGCGATCTGGTGTTCTCGTTCGGCGGCATCGGCGCCACCCCAGACGACCACACGCGCGCTTGCGCCGCGCAGGCGCTGCAACGCCCGCTGGTGCTGCACCCGCAAGCGCGCGAGCTGATCTTGCAGCGGGTGCGCGAGACGGCCGCCGAGAAAGGCGAGCCGTTCGACGCCGATCACCCCGACACCGTGCGGCGACTCGACATGGGGCGCTTTCCGGAAGGCGCGAGCATCGTCCCCAACCCCTACAACCGCATCCCCGGCTTCTCGGTGGGCAGCGTGTACTTCGTGCCGGGCTTTCCGGTGATGGCCTGGCCGATGGTCGAGTGGGCGCTCGACACGCACTGCGCGCATCTGCATCGGCAACGACCGTGGGCCGAGCGGGCGCTGATCGTGCTCGGCACCATGGAGGCCACGCTGACGCCGCTGATGGTGGACATCGAAGCGCGCTTCCCTGGCATCAAGGTGTTCAGCCTGCCCAGCGTCGATCACCCGCAATGGGGGCGCCACATCGAACTGGGCGTGAAAGGCGAGCCCGAGCAGGTCAATCAGGCTTTCGCGTGGCTGACCGCCGCGCTGCATCGAGATGGGGTGCCGACCGGGCCGGAAGTTGGGGTTCAGTGATCAGATTGAACCATATTGGTGCGTTTTGGCCCGTCAAAACTCATGCGCGCACCAATGTGGTTTGCTTGCTGACGCGGTCTTGGGTCGATGTCGAGCCCGACGGTTGACTTGAGTCACCTTTGTGTCATGGCTGCTGCCGCCGACCCTGGGCGGCATGCTTTCTGCTATTACACTGCGCGCTGTTTCTCTGGCCCCCAGATTCAGAAACAGCAAATTCCCCTTGCATTCACCCCAAAAGCATCTCGCTAGGAGCATCAGATGGCCAAAACCGTCGCCGACGTGATGAAGCTGGTGAAGGACAACGAAGTCAAATTCGTGGACTTCCGCTTCACCGATACCCGTGGCAAAGAACAGCACGTGTCCGTGCCCGTTTCCCACTTTGACGAAGACAAGTTCCAATCGGGCCACGCGTTCGACGGTTCGTCCATCGCTGGCTGGAAGGGTATCGAAGCATCCGACATGCTGCTGATGCCGGACCCCAACACCGCCAACATCGACCCCTTCTTTGAAGAGCCCACGCTGATCCTGTCGTGCGACGTGATCGATCCGACCGACGGCAAGCCCTACGAGCGCGACCCGCGTTCGCTGGCCAAGCGCGCTGAAGCCTACCTGAAGGCCTCGGGCCTGGGCGACACCGCCTACTTCGGTCCGGAACCCGAATTCTTCGTGTTCGACTCGGTGCGCTGGGGCAACGAGATGTCGGGCAGCTTCTTCAAGATCGAATCCGAAGAAGGCGCCTGGAACTCGTCGAAGGAATACGAGCACGGCAACTCCGGCTACCGTCCCACCGTCAAGGGCGGCTACTTCCCCGTGCCTCCGGTCGATTCGGGTCAGGACATGCGCTCCGAGATGTGCCTGATCCTCGAATCGATGGGCATTCCGGTTGAGGTGCACCACCACGAAGTGGCCAACGCCGGCCAGATGGAGATCGGCACCAAGTTCGCCACGCTGACCCAGCGTGCCGACTGGCTGCAACTGCAGAAGTACATCATCACCAACGTGGCTCACGCCTACGGCAAGACTGCCACTTTCATGCCCAAGCCCATCGTGGGCGACAACGGTTCGGGCATGCACGTTCACCAGTCGATCTGGAAGGACGGCAAGAACCTGTTCGCCGGCGACGGCTACGCTGGCCTGAGCGATTTCGCGCTGTACTACATCGGCGGCATCATCAAGCACGCTCGTGCCCTGAACGCCATCACCAACCCCGGCACGAACTCGTACAAGCGTCTGGTGCCCGGCTTCGAAGCTCCGGTGAAGCTGGCCTACTCGGCCAAGAACCGCTCGGCCTCGATCCGCATTCCGTACGTCGCCAACCCCAAGGGTCGTCGTATCGAAGCACGCTTCCCCGATCCTTCGGCCAACCCGTATCTGGCTTTCGCAGCCCTGATGATGGCTGGTCTGGACGGCGTGGAAAACAAGATCCACCCGGGCGAAGCCGCCACGAAGGATCTGTACCACCTGCCGCCCGAAGAGGACGCACTGGTGCCGACCGTCTGCCACAGCCTGGATCAGGCACTCGAATACCTCGACAAGGGCCGTTCGTTCCTGACCAAGGGTGGCGTGTTCACCGATGCCTACATCGACGCTTATATCGAGCTGAAGATGCAGGAAGTGACCCGCTTCCGCATGGCCACGCACCCGGTCGAGTACGACATGTACTACGCCCTGTGATGCAGGCGTGAGCTGCCGTCAGGCGGTTTCATATCGAAAAGGGCGGCCTGCGGGTCGCCCTTTTTTCTTGGGATGGTGCTGTCGGCAAGGCGCTATCGTGAAGCGTTAAGTTCGACACCGTAGCGGCCGTGTCATGGCGTGGCTGCGTGGCTTGCGCCATACTGAGGCGCTCAATGAGGAACGCATCCAACATGAAGTTGAAAACCCATCGGACACCTTGGTTTGGTTTGACGGCTTGCCTCGTGCTCGGTGCTGCCGCGCCGCTGAGCGCCTGGGCGGACAACCCCGCCGCCGCAGACAAGCAAGTCTACAAATGCCCCGGCAACCTCTACACCGATTCGTTGTCGGCAAAGGAGGCGGCGGCCAAGGGCTGCAAGACGCTGGAAGGCGCCCCCATCACGGTGCTGCAATCGGCGCCACGACGCGAGCCCAAAGACAGCAAGGAAGCCAAGGGCTCCGGCGGCAAGGACGCCAAGGTTGATCCGGGCGATCAGCGCGCCCGCGACAGCGACGCGCGGCGCATTCTCGAGGCCGAGCTGAAGAAGGAAGAAGACGCGCTGGCGGCTTTGAAAAAGAACTACAACAACGGCGAGCCCGAGCGCCAGGGCGACGAGAAGAACTACCAGAAGTACGCCGACCGCGTCGCCGAGATGAAGGCCGCGCTGGTGCGCAAGGAGGCCGACGTCGAGGCGCTCAAGCGCGAACTCGCCAAGTTGCCGGCAGCGCAGTGATGGTTCTGTGATGGGAACTGGCGCGGTGGCCGAGCGAGGCGAGCCCGCGGTGGGGCTGCCGCCGGGGCTGGATCTGGAGGTGTTCGACCTGTTGGCGACCATGGTCGCGGTGGTGCGGGTCGACGGCCAGTGCGTGTTCGCCAATGCGGCGTTCGAAGAGGTGCTGGGCCTGTCCAGGCGCAGCGTCTTGCGCGGTTCGCTGTTCGAGCGTTTCATCGATCAGCAACCGCTGCTTGAAACGGTGGCGGCGGTGTGCCGCAACGACTACTCCAGCAGCCGCTTCGAGGCCCAACTGCGCCCGCAGCCCGGCTCGCCCGGCGACCCGCTGGCGGTGCACGTCATCGTCACGCAGTTCGCGGCGGGCGAATTGGCGCTGGTCGAGCTGGTGGAGGTGCAGCAGCGCACGCGGCAAGACCGCGAGGAGCGCGATCTGGGCCTGGCGCGGGCCAACAAGGAGCTGATCCGCAACCTCGCTCACGAGATCAAGAACCCGCTGGGCGGCATCCGGGGCGCGGCGCAGCTGCTGCAGATGGAGGTCGAGTCCAAGGGCCTCATCGAGTACACCCAGGTCATCATCCACGAGGCCGACCGGCTGCAGGCGCTGGTGGACCGCCTGCTGGCGCCGCATCGCAAACCGCATGTGGTGAGCGACGTCAACATCCACGAGGTCTGCGAGCGCGTGCGGTCGCTGATCCTGGCCGAATTCCCGAAGGGATTGAAGATCGTTCGGGATTACGACATCTCGATCCCCGAGTTTCGCGGCGATCGCGAGCAGCTCATCCAGGCGGTGCTCAACATCACGCACAACGCCGCACATGCGCTGGCCGATCGCATTGCGACAGGCGACGCCCGGATCATCTTCCGCAGCCGGGTGGTGCGCAGCCTCACCATCCAGCGCCAGTTGCACCGTCTGGCACTGGTCTTGCATATCGAAGACAACGGCCCGGGCGTGCCCGAGTCCATCCGCGATCGCATTTTTTACCCGCTGGTATCGGGGCGCGACGGCGGATCGGGGCTCGGTCTGACGTTGGCGCAAACCTTCGTCCAGCAGCACCAGGGGGCGATCGAATGCGAAAGCGAACCGGGCCGGACGGTATTCAAGTTGCTGATCCCGCTGCTGTGACCCAGCCGCCCGCTTGTTGCGGGGGCGGCTCAGGGTAGCGGGACCGGACACCTTCCGAGCTCGGCAGTCGTACACAGGACCACGCATCGCATGAAACCCATCTGGATCGTAGACGACGACCAATCCATCCGCTTCGTGCTTGAAAAGGCGCTGGCGCGCGAGGACTTCCCGGTTCGCAGCTTCACCAATGCGCGTGACGTGCTGGCGGCGCTCGATGCCGACGAGCCGCAGGTGCTGGTGTCCGACATCCGCATGCCCGGCGGCTCGGGCATCGATCTGCTGGGCAAGGTCAAGGAGCGTTGCCCGGGCCTGCCGGTCATCATCATGACGGCGTTCTCCGATCTCGACAGCGCCGTGTCGGCCTTCCAGGGCGGTGCGTTCGAGTACCTGCCCAAGCCTTTCGACCTGACCAAGGCGGTGGAGCTGATCCGCCGCGCCGTCGAAGAAAGCGTGCGCGAGGACGTGGCCGACGAGCGCCTGACCCAGGTGCCCGAAATGCTCGGCCAGGCGCCGGCGATGCAAGACGTCTTTCGCGCCATCGGGCGACTGAGCCAGAGCAATGTCACCGTGCTGATCACCGGTGAGTCGGGCTCGGGCAAGGAGCTGGTGGCGCGGGCGCTGCACAAGCACAGTCCGCGCGCCAATGGCCCGTTCGTCGCGATCAACACGGCGGCCATCCCGAAAGACCTGCTGGAGTCCGAGCTCTTCGGTCACGAACGCGGGGCGTTCACCGGCGCGCAGACGATGCGGCGCGGGCGCTTCGAGCAGGCCGATGGCGGCACGTTGTTTCTCGACGAAATCGGCGACATGCCGTTCGACTTGCAGACGCGGCTGCTGCGCGTGCTCAGCGACGGGCAGTTCTACCGCGTCGGTGGTCATCACCCGCTCAAGAGCAATGTGCGCGTGATCGCCGCGACGCACCAGAACCTCGAGGAGCGCGTCAAGCTCGGCGGCTTCCGCGAAGACTTGTTCCACCGCCTCAACGTGATCCGCCTGCGCCTGCCGGCCTTGCGCGAACGGCGCGAAGACATCGCAGCACTGGCGCGCTTCTTCTTGCAAAAGAGCGCCAAGGAGCTGGGTGTCGAGGCCAAGCGCATTTCCGAGCCCGCCCTGGCCAAGCTCACGGCCTTCGACTACCCCGGCAACGTGCGCCAGCTCGAAAACATCTGCCATTGGCTGACCGTGATGGCGCCGGCGCAGGTGATCGAGTCGAAAGACCTGCCGCCCGAATTGATGGAGGGGGCGGTGAGCGCCTTGCCTGTGTCGCTGGCGGGGGGGGCTGGTGTGTCGGCTGCACCCGTGCCGGTCGCGACGCTGGATGGCTCGGCCGCAGTGCCTCCTGCCGCTGCGCCCAGCTGGCCCGCGCCGGGGGCCGATCCGGCGCCGATGGCCACGGCTGTGCCCGGGTATGTGCCGTTCGGCTCGATCGGCCAACCGGCCGGTTTCGCTGCGCCAGCGGCACCGATGGCCGGTGCGGCTCCTTATGCGGCGCCGGTGGTGCCCATGGCGCCAACCGAGCCCAGCCGGTCAGACTGGTTGACCGACTTGGAGCAACAGGCTCGCACCATGCTCGATGCCGGCGTGCCCGATGTGTGGGACGCGCTCACGCGGCAGTTCGAGGCGCGGCTGATCCACACCGCGCTCGACGTCACACGGGGGCGTCGCATCGAGGCCGCGCAAAAGCTCGGCATCGGCCGCAACACCATCACGCGAAAGATTCAGGAGCTGGGGCTCGACGACTGAGCGGGCTTACTGCTCGATCACGTCGGCGCCCTTGGGCGGCGTGAACTGGAAGCGCTGCGCGGCGATCGGCGCATTGGCCGTGTAGCCGCTGAATTCGAGCCGCGAACGCTGGCCGAAGCTGTCGATGATCTCCAGCACCGCTAGCGCATTGCCTTTGAAACCAACCCGCACCAGCTGAAACTGGCCGTCCTTCTGCCTGGGCTTGGCATCGACCCACTCCAGCCCATCGGCCGGGGCGGCGTTCTTCAGCTCGAAGTCCTTGTCGAGCGTGCCGCCGGCCAGCAGCGCCGCAGGTGTGGCGCCGACAGCCTGGCTCATCGGGCGCACGGTCACCTGTTCGAGGTCGGCGTCGTACAGCCACACTTTCTGCCCGTCGCCCACGATGGTCTGCTCATAGGGCTTGGCGTAGTCGAAGCGGAAGCGGTTGGGGCGCTGGAAGTCGAAGCTGCCTTGCGACACGCGCTTCTTCTTGCCATCAGGTGAGGTCACCGTTTGCGTGAATTCGGCGTGGCCGCTTTTGACGTCGCGCACGAAGCTCTGCAAAGTGTCGATAGCGCCGGCGTGAGCGGCTGCGGTCGCCAGTGCGAGTGCCAGCGCCAAGCCGCCGCGGTGGGCGCGATGCATGAGAGAGGTCAGGGCGGTCATTCGTTTCGATTCGGCACGAGGAGGTCGCGGTTGCCGCTGGTGGACATGCTGGATACGAGGCCGGACTTTTCCATTTGTTCCAGCAGGCGCGCCGCGCGGTTGTAGCCGATGCGCAAGTGGCGCTGCACCAGCGAGATCGAGGCGCGCTTGTGCTGCAGCACGATGGCCACGGCCTGGTCGTACATCGGGTCGGCTTCGGCATCGCCGCTGCCACCTTCGCCCGCGCCGTCTTCACCGTCGAGCGTGCCGCCCTCCAAGATGCCCTCGATGTAGTTGGGCTCGCCTTGCGTCTTCAAATATTCGACCACGCGGTGCACTTCGTCGTCGCTGACGAAGGCGCCGTGCACGCGCACCGGCAGGCCGGTGCCGCTGGCCATGTAGAGCATGTCGCCCATGCCCAGCAGCGCCTCGGCGCCCATCTGGTCGAGGATGGTGCGGCTGTCGATCTTGCTGCTGACCTGGAAGGCGATGCGCGTCGGGATGTTCGCCTTGATCAGGCCGGTGATCACGTCCACGCTCGGGCGCTGCGTGGCCAGCACGAGGTGGATGCCCGAGGCGCGCGCCTTTTGTGCGAGGCGGGCGATGAGTTCTTCGATCTTCTTGCCGACCACCATCATCAGGTCGGCGAGCTCGTCGATCACCACCACGATGTGCGGCAGGCGTTCGAGCGGTTCAGGTTGTTCGGGCGTGAGGCTGAACGGGTTGGGGATGAGCTCGCCGCGCGCCGTGGCGTCGTCGATCTTCTTGTTGTAGCCGGCCAGGTTGCGCACGCCCATCTTGCTCATGAACTTGTAGCGGCGTTCCATCTCGCCCACCGCCCAGTTGAGCGCGTTGCCGGCCTGCTTCATGTCGGTGACGACCGGGCACAGCAGATGCGGGATGCCTTCGTAGACGCTCATCTCGAGCATCTTGGGGTCGATGAGGATGAGCCGCACGTCGCGCGCCTCGGCCTTGTAGAGCAGGCTCAGGATCATCGCGTTGATGCCCACCGATTTGCCCGAGCCGGTGGTGCCAGCCACCAGACAGTGCGGCATCTTGGCGAGGTCGGCCACCACCGGGCCGCCGATGATGTCCTTGCCCAGGCCCATGGTCAGCATCGACTGCGCGCTGTTGTAGGCCTGCGAGCCCAGGATCTCGGCCAGGCGGATGGTCTGGCGCTTGGCATTGGGCAGCTCCAGCGCCATCAGGTTCTTGCCGGGGATGGTCTCGACCACGCGGATCGATACCAGGCTCAGCGAGCGTGCCAGGTCCTTGGCGAGGTTGACCACCTGCGAGCCTTTCACGCCGGTGGCGGGCTCGATTTCGTAGCGCGTGATGACCGGGCCGGGCGAGGCCGCCACGACGCGCACCTCGACGCCGAAGTCCTTGAGCTTCTTTTCGATCAGGCGCGAGGTCATCTCGAGCGATTCGGGCGTGACCGTTTCGAGCTTGCCGCCGGGTGAGTCGAGCAGGTCGACCTGCGGGAGCTTGGTGTCGATCAGCTCGTTGAACAGCGGCTTCTGCTTTTCTTTGGCCACGCGCTCGCTCTTGGGCAACTCGGCCACCGGCTGCTCGATCACGATGGGCAGGTGCTCTTCGACGATGTGGCGCTCTTCTTCGACCACGATCTCGCGCTCGCGAATGGCTTGCTCGCCCAGGCGGACGTCTTCTTCGGCCTCGCGCTTGGCCTGGGCGCGATCACGCACGCCCTCGAACAGGCCGCCGATGCGCTCGGCGAGGTCGAGCCACGAAAAGCGCAGCGCCAGCGCCAGGCCGGCGAGTAAGGCGGTGATCCAGAGCACGCCCGAGCCGGTGAAGCCCAGCGTGTGCATGCTCAGCGGCCCCAGCGTGTAGCCGAGCGCGCCGCCGGCGTGGCCGCCGGGCAGCCCGGGTTCGAAGCGGTACAGGCGCGTCCATTCGAGCGAGGTGCTGGCGGCCATCAACAAGATGGCGCCGACCGCCATGCTCCAGCCCGTGCGCCGCGAGCGGCTGACGGTGGGTGCATCGCTGCGCAGCAAGCGCGCCAGGCCGCTGAGCCAGGCGCGCAGGCCGATCAGCACGCCCCACCAGGCCGAGTGGCCGAAGGTCATGAAGGCGAGGTCGGAGAACCACGCGCCGAGGGCGCCGGCACGGTTGCTCACCTCGGGGCCCAGGCCGGTGGTGCTGAAGGCGGCGTCGTTCGGGTTGTGCGAGGCCAGCGCGAGCACGGCCAGCACCCAGGCCAGTGCACCCACCACCAAGCCGGCACGCAATCGCCAGGCCGAGGCTTCGGGCGAGGGGGCGGATTGCGGGGGTAGAGCCGACGCGGCGCCTTGGTGGCGCCGCAGGGCAGAAGTGGAAAGCGGCGCCTGGTGAGCGCCGCTCTCGGATCGCATGGTGCCGAGCGGGAAGGTCATTCCCGCATTGTGAGCCAACTGGGGCGTGGGCTCACGCGCCGGCTTCGAGGCGCTCCTTGAGCACCACACTGCCGGTTTCGAGTGTTTCAACCAGGCCGCGTTCTTCCAGATCCTTCATCACGCGGCTGACCATTTCACGCGAGGCTCCCACGTGCTTGGCCAAGTCTTGGCGCGACACCTTGCCGCGGATCACGCGCTGGCCGGAGTCGTCGGCGGCCATGTCGAGCAGGGCGCGGGCCACGCGGCCGTAGACGTCGAGCAGGGCCAGCGATTCGATCTGGCGGTCGGCGTTGCGCAGGCGGCTCACCAGGCCGCGCATGATGGCGTAGGACAGGCTGGAGTTCTCGGGCAGGCAGCGCGCGAATTCGGCGCGGCCCAGCATCAGCACGTCGGTCTGCACTTCGGCGCGCACGGTGGCCGAGTGGGGTTCGTTGTCGATCAGGCTCATCTCGCCGAGGTAGTCGCCCGGTTGCAGCACGGCCAGGATGACTTCGCGGCCGCGGGCATCGGCGGCCACCACACGGGCGCGGCCCGTCAGCAGGATGTACAGCGCGTTCGATTTCTGACCCCGCTCGACGATGATTTCGCCGCGGCGGAATCGACGCTTGACCACCGCTTCGGCCACCGATTCCGCCTGATTGGCGGTCAGCATCGAAAACAGCGGCACGCGCCGGATCAGGTCGAGATTGGACAGCATGGCCATGGAAGATCCTCCGTCGAGACAAGGGGCTTGCGGGGCTATGGCTGAAATAGAAACGGCAGCGAGCCGACCTTCGTCCACAAACCTACAATTTGAGTTTCACGTAGCGCCGTCTCTCAAGTCTTTCAAAATTGAAGCCACGGCGCACAACACGGAACTGACTCTACCGACCTTCACGTGCGGGGCAGAACTCGATAAAGCTATCAAAAACCGCGCACTTCGTCACTTCTTTTGACCCTCTCACCGGATCGCACCCCATGACCACCACCACCCAGCACGCCCAGGTTCTGATCCTCGGATCCGGCCCCGCCGGCTACACCGCCGCCATCTATGCCGCCCGCGCCAACCTCAAGCCGCTGCTCGTCACCGGCATGGCCCAGGGCGGGCAGCTGATGACGACCACCGAGGTGGACAACTGGCCGGCCGACGTGATGGGCGTGCAGGGCCCCGAGCTGATGCAGCGCTTCTTGCAGCATGCCGAGCGCTTCAACACCCAGATCGTGTTCGACCACATCAACGAGGTCGAGCTGACCAAGCGCCCGTTCACGCTCAAGGGCGACAGCGGTACCTACACCTGCGACACCCTGGTGATCGCCACCGGCGCGTCGGCCAAATACCTGGGCCTGCCGTCTGAAGAAGCCTTCATGGGGCGCGGCGTGAGCGGCTGCGCCACCTGCGACGGCTTCTTCTACCGTGGCCAGGAGGTCTGCGTGGTGGGCGGCGGCAACACGGCGGTCGAAGAGGCGCTGTACCTGTCGAACATCGCCAGCAAGGTGCATCTGATCCACCGGCGTGACAAATTCCGCGCCGAAGCCATCATGATCGACAACCTTCAAGAGAAGGTGCAGGCCGGCAAGATCGAGCTGCATCTGTTCAACACGCTCGACGAGGTGCTGGGCGACCAGAGCGGCGTGACCGGCGTACGCATCAAGCACGTCGATACCGGCGCCACCCAAGATATCAAGCTCAGCGGCTGTTTCATCGCCATCGGCCACTCGCCCAACACCGAGGTCTTCAAGGGCCAGCTGGAGATGAAGGACGGCTACCTGGTGACGCGCGGCGGGCAGAACGGTTTTGCCACCATGACCAGCGTGCCGGGCGTGTTTGCCGCCGGCGACGTGCAGGACCACATCTACCGCCAGGCGATCACCAGCGCGGGCACCGGCTGCATGGCGGCGCTCGACGCCCAGCGCTTCCTGGAGCAGGGCGGAGCGCACTGAAAACGTCTGATATCGGGTAGATGACGGCGACGCAATTTCTGACTATAATCGCCGTTTTTGCCGCATTCGTCCCGTGGCCGACCGGTGGTTTTGCAGACTGCCGGGTTCTGGCGCCGGAAGGGTGGTTACCCAAGCAAGGTCTTGATCGAGGCGGTTGCTTGCTCTGGTCACCGATTTGAACCATTAAGTTAAACGGAGAAGCGTCATGGCACGCGTCTGTCAAGTTACGGGTAAGGGCCCGATGGTGGGGAACAACGTTTCTCACGCCAACAACAAAACCAAGCGTCGGTTCCTGCCGAACCTGCAATACCGCCGTTTCTGGCTGGAAAACGAAAACCGCTGGGTGCGTCTGCGCATTTCGACCGCCGCCCTGCGCTTGATTGACAAAGTGGGCATCGAGAAGGTCGTCGCCGACCTGCGCGCCCGCGGCGAACTCTGATTAGGAGCCCATCATGGCAAAAGGCGGACGCGAAAAGATCAAGCTGGAATCCACTGCAGGAACCGGCCACTTCTACACCACGACCAAGAACAAGAAGACCACGCCTGAAAAGCTGGAATTCATGAAGTTCGACCCGAAGGCCCGCAAGCATGTGGCCTACAAGGAAGTGAAGCTGAAGTAATTTTTCGGCTGATCGGCAAAGAACCCGCCCAGCTCGGCTCGGCGGGTTTTTTGTTGCCTGTTCGTTGCAACCGCAGTGGTTGGCGTTTCGCTTGGGGCAGGGCCGGTTCGCGTTGCGCAAGCCAGTCTGTGCAAGCCCGTTCTGCGCGACCTGCGCTGCCCGTTTCGGGCCACAAAAAAACCCCTGCGACGCGCAAAGCATCGCGGGGGCGTTCAACGCAAGTGAAGTAAAAGGGCAGTTCGTGTCGCCTCAGTTGCCCGGAGGCTCGGCGTACATGTCTTCGACCAGATCCTTGAATCGATCGATGACGACCTTGCGCTTGACCTTCATCGTCGGCGTGAGCTCGCCGGCTTCGATGCTGAAGCTTTGAGGCAGCACGCGGAACTTGCGGATGTTGGCGACGCGGGCGTGCCGGGTGTTGAGGGCATCGATGCCGCGTTGCAACTCGGCTTGCAAGGCGGGCGCCTCGCAGAGCTGTTCGCGGCTGAGGTCGCCCAGGTGGTATTGCGCGATCAGTTCGCTCAGGGCTTCGGGCTTGAGCGTGAGCAGCGCGCTGAGGTAGTGGCGGCCATCGCCGCACACCACGGCGTGCTCGACGAGCGGAATCGTCATCAGATCAGCCTCGATGTTGGCCGGTGAGATGTTCTTGCCGCCCGAGGTGATGAGCAGGTCCTTCTTGCGCCCGGTGATGTAGAGGTAGCCGTCTTTGTCGAGATGGCCCAGATCGCCCGAGGCCAGCCAGCCGTCTTGCATGGTTTCGGCGGTGGCCTGCGCGTTGCCGGCGTACCCGGCGAAGATGTGCGGGCCGCGCACGAGGATCTCGCCGTCGTCGGCAATGCGTATTTCAACGCCGTCCATGGGCAGGCCGACGGCGCCCAGCCGGGTGCGTCCGCGCAGGCTGAGGGTGGTGGCGCCAGAGCTCTCGGATTGGCCGTAGACCTCGCGGATGACGATGTCGAGCCCGGTGAAGAACTTGAGTTTCTCGGCGGAGATCGGCGCGGCGCCACTGGCGAGCATGTGGGCCTGGTCGAGCCCGATGGCGGCTTTGACCTTGTTGTGCACGAGGCGGTTGGCGAGCCGGTGTTGCAGCGACAGCCACGCGCCGGGGCGTTCGTGGTTGAGCTCGGCGTCGTGCCAGCGGCGGCCCGTGCTCATGGCCCAGCGCGCGAGCTGGCCCTTGATGCCGGTGGCGGCGCTGAGTTTGGCTTCGATGGCGGCGTGCATCTTCTCCCACACGCGCGGCACGCCGAAGAAGATGGTGGGCCGCACCTCGACGAGATATTGGCTGAGGTCTTCGATCTTGCGGGCGTAGTAGACCGAGAAACCGCGCTGCACGGGGCCGTGGATGCTGATCATCTGCTCGGCCACGTGAGCCATGGGCAGATAGGAGACGACGCGCTCTTCGGGCGAGCCGCCGAGTGACCCGCTCATGGCGCGTGAGCTCCAGGCGATGTTGCCGTGCGACAGCATCACGGCCTTGGCCGGGCCGGTGGTGCCCGAGGTGTAGATGTAGGTGCCGGGGTGCTCGGGGCGGATGGCGGCAAGGCGAGCCTCAACGGTGGCTTGCAGCTCGGGCCGACCCAGGGCCATGAAATCGGCCCACGACATCGAGCCGGCATCCGACGGTTGGCCGTCGGGCATGCGGATGAGGTGCTGCAGGTGGGCGAGCCGTTCACGAATGCCCTGCACCTTGCGCAGCCGCTCGTTGTTGTCGACCAGCAGCACGGGGGCGCGGGCATGGTCGAGGATGTACTCGATCTCGCTGGTCGAGCTCGTCCAGTAGATGCCGGCGGGCACGGCGCCGACCATCATGGCTGCCAGATCCATGATGGCCCACTCGGGGCGGTTGAAGCCGAGGATGCATACCGATTGGCCGGCTTGCACACCCAGGGCAATGAGGGCTCGCGCGGCGGTTTGCACCTGCTGCGCGTAATCGGCCCACGAAGTGCTGGCCCAGCCGTCATCGTTGCGCACGTAGTAGGCGCCGCGCGTGGCGAACTGTTGCGCGGTCTGCAAGAACCGCGCGGGCGACGAGATGAAACCGCTCACCAGCTGCGGCCCTTGGCCTGCAGCCGCGGGCCCGCGGGTTTCAGACGGCGACTCCGGTTTGAACGCTTGCTGCACCATGGTTGTCTCCTGCTTGTAGGCCGAGGATGGCCCGTGCTTCTTGTGGGGATGCAATCTCGCGGCCGGCGTTGCGCGCGCACGTGGCGAGCGCCTCGATCAGCTGGCCGTTGCCGGTGGTGCGGGCACCGCCGGGCAGATAGAAGGTGTCTTCGACGCCGGTGCGCAGCATGCCGCCCAGATCGGCGGTGGCCTGGTGCACCGGCCAGATTTCTTCGCGGCCGATCAGCGTGGTCTGCCAGAAGGTGTCGGGCTCGCGGTACTTGACGAGCAGCTTGAGCAGGTCGGCATCGACCGGCATGCCCGAGGCCACGCCCATCACGAAGTTGTATTCGAGGTAGTCGGTCATGCCCGCCTTCTGGAACATGCCGACGGAGCGCACGATGCCGACGTCGAAGCATTCGAATTCGGGGCGCGTGCCGCATTCCTTCATCACGTCGATCATGGCCTTGACCTTGTCGACCTGGTTGTCGAACAGCATCGGGGGCCAGGCCCACTGACCGTTCTCCTTGATCTTCAGGTAGTTGAGGCTGCCGGCGTTGCACGCGGCGATCTCGGGGCGCACGGCGCGGATGCAGGCCACGGGGCCCGAGATATCGGGGCCGACGACGCCGGTGGTCAGGTTGATGATGACGCCGGGGCAGGCAGCGCGGATGGCGGTGTCGATCTCGGCGGCGACGGCCGGGTCCCAGCTCGGGAAGCGGCCCATGCCGGGCTCTTGGCGACGCAGGTGCACGTGCATGATCGCGGCGCCGGCGTCATAGGCCTCGCGGGCGGCGGCGGCCATCTGGGCGGCGGTGACGGGCACCGGGTGTTGGGCCGGGTCCGTCAGCACGCCGGTGAGGGCGCAGGTGAGGATGGCCTTGTTTTGCGGGTTGAGGTTGGTGCTCATCTCTTGAATCCTTTTACTGCGCGGTTATTCGGACAACTCGATCTCGACGATCAGGGCTTGCGCTTGCACCTGCTCGCCCACCGCGCCGTGCACGGCCTTCACCACGCCCGGCGCTTGCGCGCAGAGCCACATTTCCATCTTCATGGCCTCGACGCTGACCATCTGCTGGCCGGCCTCGACCTTGTCGCCGGGCTTGACCAGCACCTGGGCCACCACGCCGGCCACGGGGGCGACGGCGCGGCTGGGGTCGTTGGCATCGTTCTGCGCGGGCCAGGGCGAGACTTCGTTGAAGACGAACACGGCGGCATCGACGACCACGTTCAAGGTGGCGCCGGCCCACACCGCGAGCACGCGGCGGCGCACGCCACCCAGCTCGTAGCGCAGCTCGCCGCCGGTTGAGCCCGCGCCGGGGGTGGCCTCGTGGCTCAGCACGCGCAGTTCGGCGTCTTCGGTTTCGCCGCGCACGCGCAGCGTCACCAGGCCGTCGCGGCCCGGGGTGACGCGCACGGCGTGCTCGGTGTCGTCGTGGCTCAGCTTGAGTTCGTAGCCGGTGACGCTGGCCGAGCGCAGGTGGACGTGCGAGGCGTCGTGCGCGTTGACGTGGTCGCGCAGCGCGAACAGCGAGGCGGCCACGAGCAAGGCTTCGCGCGACATGCCGGGGCGCTGCAGGATCGGCTCGCCGTCTTCGGCCCACTTGTCGATCAGCGTGGTGGTCATCTCGCCAGCACGGAAGGTCGGGTGATCGATGAGGTCGCGCAGGAAGCGGGCGTTGTTGCGCAGGCCGATCAGCGGGGCGTCGTCGAGCGTGGCGATCAGGCGGCGGATGGCGTCGTCGCGGTCACGGCCGTGCACGATGAGCTTGGCCACCATCGCGTCGTAGAACGGGGTGACTTCACCGCCTTCGCGGATACCGTCGTCGATGCGTACGCCGCCGAACTTGGCGCGCTCGGGGCGCCACCATTGGATCGGGCCGGTCTGCGGCACGAAGCCGGCATACGGGTCTTCGGCGTACAGGCGCGCCTCGATGGCGTGGCCGGTGAGGGTGATGTCGTCTTGCTTGACCGGCAGGGGCTGGCCCGAGGCCACGCGCAGCTGCCACTCAACGAGGTCGAAGCCCGAGATCATTTCGGTGACGGGGTGCTCGACCTGCAGACGGGTGTTCATCTCCAGGAAGTAGTAGTTGAGCTTGTCGTCGACGATGAACTCGATGGTGCCGGCGCCGCGGTAACCCACGGCCAGCGCGGCGGCCACGGCGTCGCGGCCCATGCTGGCGCGCATCTCGGGGCTCACCACGGGCGACGGCGCCTCTTCGATCACCTTCTGGCGACGGCGCTGCGCCGTGCAGTCGCGTTCGCCCACGTAGACGGCGTTGCCGTGCGCGTCAGCGAAGACCTGGATCTCGATGTGGCGACCGTTGAGGATCAGGCGCTCGAGCATCAGCGTGCCGTCGCCGAAGGCGCTTTGCGCTTCGCGGCGTGCGCTCACGATGGCTTGCGCCAGTTCGCTGTGCTGATGCACGAGGCGCATGCCGCGCCCGCCGCCGCCGCTCACGGCCTTGACGAGCAGCGGGTAGCCCATGCGCTCGGCTTCGGCGATGAGGCGGTCGTCGCTCTGATCCTCGCCCAGATAACCGGGGGCGCAGGGCACCTTGGCTTCGAGCATGCGACGCTTGGCGCCGGCCTTGTCGCCCATCACCTTGATGGCGTCGGGCGGCGGGCCGATGAAGATCACGCCGGCATCGGCGCAAGCCTGCGCGAAGCCCGCGTTTTCAGACAGAAAGCCGTAGCCGGGGTGGATGCCGTTGGCGCCGGTCTTCTTGGCGGCTTCGAGCAGCACGTCGCCGCGCAGGTAGGACTCGGACGCCGGCGCGCCGCCGATGCACACGGCTTCGTCGGCCAGGCTCACATGCGGCGCTTGCGCGTCAGCCGTGGAGTAGACCGCCACGGTGCGGTAGCCCAGCGTGCGCGCGGTGCGGATCACGCGGCAGGCGATTTCGCCGCGATTGGCAATCAGGATTTTTTTGAGCACGGTTGAAACTCTCTTGGCTTATTCGCTGGCCGGCACCCAGGCGGCCTTGCGCTTTTGCATGAAGGCCGAGGTGCCCTCTTGTCCTTCGGGGCCCAACACGGCCTTCGAGAACAGCGCGGCGGCGTCGTCGATGAGGTTCTGCGGCGCGTCGAAACGCGTGCGCGCCAGCAGTGCCTTGGTGGTGGCGATGGCGCCCGGCGCGCAGCTCTGAATGCGCAAGACGACTTGCTTGAGCGCGGCTTGCAGCGCGGCTTCGTCGGCATGCACCTCGTGCACCAGACGGATCTGCAGCGCCTCGGCAGCCTCGACCTTGCCGCCCGTGATGGACAGTCGCTTGGCCTCGGCATAACCGATGCGCTCGACCAGGAAGGGTGCGATCTGCGCGGGCAGGATGCCCAGCGAGGTTTCGGGCAGGCGGAAGGCCACGTTGCTCAGGGCAATGGTCACGTCCGACACGCAGGCCAGACCGAAGCCGCCACCCATCACCGAGCCTTCGAGCACGGTGATGATGGGCAGCGTGCTGCGTGCGTAGGCCAGGCAGAGGCGGCCGAAGCGCGCGTTGACGTCGGCCACCGCGTTGGCTTCGCCGGCAGCCAGGCGCATGCGGGCCTGGGCCATGTCGGAGATGTCGCCGCCGGCGCAGAAGTGGCCGCCGGTGCCGCGCAGCACGACCACGCGCACGCTGGAGTCGGCTTCGGCGCTGCCGAGCACGTCGGTCAGTTCGCCCACCATTTCAAGCGACATGGCGTTGCGCACTTCGGGGCGGTTGAGCCAGATGGTCAGCACGCCGTTGCCGTGCTCCAGCTTGAGCGTCTTGGTTGTCGTGATGTTGGCGCTCATGATCAGCGCGCCTTCTTGGGCAGGGTGCCTTCGAGCTTGGCGATGATGCCGAGCATGATTTCGTCGGCGCCGCCGCCGATCGACACGAGGCGGCCGTCGCGATAGGCCTGGGCCAGCGGGTTGTCCCACGTGAAGCCCATGCCGCCCCAGTACTGCAGGCAGCTGTCGGCCACTTCGCGCACCAGGCGACCGCACTTGAGCTTGGCCATCGAAGCTAGGCGGGTCACGTCCTTGCCGCTCACGTACTCCTCAACGGCGCGGTAGGTCAGCGAGCGCAGCAACTCGACTTCGGTGCGCAGTTCGGCCAGGCGGTAGTGGATGACCTGGTTGTTTATCAGCGGCACGCCGAAGGTGTGGCGATCCTTGCAGTAAGCGATGGTCTGGTCGATCAGGCGGTCCATCATCAGCAGCGAGTTGGCCGCGCCGTACAGACGCTCTTCCTGGAACTGCAGCATCTGCATCATGAAGCCGGTGCCTTCGATGCCGATCAGGTTGCGCTTGGGCACGCGCACGTTGTCGAAGAACAGCTGGGCGGTGTCGGAGGCGCGCATGCCGAGCTTGTCGATCTTCTGCTTCTCGATGCCCTTGGCGTCCATCGGCACGATGATCAGCGACTTGTTCTCGTGCACCTTGCCTTCGGAGGTGTTGGCCAGCAGGCAGCACCAGTCGGCCTGCATGCCGTTGGTGATCCACATCTTCGAGCCGTTGATCACGTAGTCGCCGCCATCGGTCTTGGCGGTGGTCTTGAGCGCGGCCACGTCGGAGCCGCCACCCACTTCACTCACGCCGATGCAGCCGACCATGTCACCGGCGATGGCGGGGGCCAGGTATTCCTTCTTCAGCGCGTCGGAGCCGAAGCGGTGCAGCGCGGGGGTGCACATGTCGGTCTGCACGCCGATGGCCAGCGGCACGCCGCCGCAGTTGGCCACGCCGAAGGCTTCAGAGGCCACGGCGGCGTACGAGAAGTCGAGGCCCATGCCGCCGTAGGCGGTGTCGTACTTGATGCCGAGCAGCCCCAGGTCGCCGAGCTTCTTGAACAGCTCGTGCGCGGGGAAGTGGCCGGCCTTTTCCCACTCGGCGCAGAAGGGGTTGATCTCGTTTTCGACGAAGCGCTTGACGGTGTCGCTCAGGGCGATGTGTTCTGCGGTGAATTGCATCGGATGTCTCCAGACGGTGGGTTACATGCGGGCCACGCCGAAGGTGTTCGGGCGCAGCGTGCGTTGGTCGGCCTCGGCAGCGAGGGACAGGCAAAGCGAGAGGACGCGGCGGGTGTCGCGCGGGTCGATCACGCCGTCGTCCCACAGGCGGGCGGTGCCGAAGAGCACGTTGCTCTCGGCGTCGAGGCGCTTCTTGATTTCGGCGCTCATGCCTTCGAGCATGGCGTCGTTCACCGGCATGCCGGCGCGTTCCATCTTGCCGCGCGTGACGATCTCCATCACCTTGGCGGCTTGCGCGCCACCCATCACGGCGGTGCGGGCCGAGGGCCAGCTGAAGATGAAGCGCGGGTCGAAGCCGCGGCCGCACATGCCGTAGTTGCCGGCGCCGAACGAACCGCTCAGCACGATGGTGAACTTGGGCACGCGGGCATTGGCCACGGCCTGGATCATCTTCGAGCCGTGCTTGATCGCGCCGCCGTGTTCGGCCGCCGAGCCCACCATGTAGCCGGTGGTGTTCTGCAAGAAGATCAGCGGCGTGCCCGACTGGTCGCACAGCTGGATGAACTGCGCGGCCTTGGTCGAGCCCTGCGGCTGGATCGGGCCGTTGTTGCCCAGGATGCCGACGAGGTGACCGTCGATGCGGGCGTGGCCGCACAGCGTTTCAGGGGCGTACTTGGCCTTGAATTCCAAAAAGTCCGATCCGTCGACGATGCGGGCAATGACCTCGCGGGTGTCGAAGGGCTCGCGGTCGTCGGCCGGGATGCAGCCCAGCAGCTCCTGCTCGTCGTAGAGCGGGGCCGATGCCTCGGGGTGCGCGGGCACCGCGTCCCACTTGAGCTTGTCGATCAGGTCGCGCGCCAGGGCCACGGCGTGGGCGTCGTTGTCGGTGATGTATTCGCCCAGGCCGGTGACGCTGGCGTGCATCTCGGCGCCGCCCAGGTCTTCGTCGGTGGCGTCTTCACCGATGGCCGCCTTGACCAGCGGTGGGCCGGCCAGGTAGATGCTCGAGCGCTCGCGCACCAGCACCACGTAGTCAGACAAGCCCGGCAGATACGCGCCGCCGGCGGTCGACGAGCCGTGCACCACCGCGATCTGCGGGATGCCCATGGCCGACAGACGCGCCTGGTTGGCGAAGCTCTTGCCGCCTTCGACAAAGATCTCGGCCTGGTACATCAAGTTGGCGCCGCCGCTCTCGACCATGCAGATCAGGGGCAGCTTGTTTTCGCGGGCGATCTCTTGTGCGCGCAGGCCTTTCTTCAGACCCATGGGCGACACGGTGCCGCCCTTGAGCGCCGAGTCGCTCGCGGTGACGAGGCAACGCTTGCCGGCCACCACGCCGATGCCGATGATGGTGCCGCCGCCCAGCACGCTCTTCTTGCCGTCGTCGTCGTGCATGCCCAGGCCTGCCAGGGTGCTGAGTTCGAGGAAGGGCGAATCGCGGTCGAGCAGGCGAGCCACGCGCTCGCGCGGCAGCAGTTGGCCGCGCTTTTCAAATTTGTCGCGCTTGGCGGCTGATTCGTTGCGCACCTGCTGTTCGAGCGCGCGCACTTGTTGCAGTCGCTCGTTCATGCGCTCGACGTTGGTGCGGAACGCGTCGGTCTTGGTGTTGAGGGTTGAACGCAATACGGGCATGTTGAGAGGCTCGTGGTGTCTCGGGGTGGGGGGGGACGGGGCTCGGGAGGTTCAATCGCCTTGCAGCGCCTTGGGCAACACCGCGCGGTGAAAGCCTTCGTAGGTGGTGGACGGTGCGTGATCGGCCAGCGGGAAGATGGGGCTGTTGAGCGGCGCGCCGCCATCGATGGCCACCGTGATGCCTGTCATGAAGGCGGCGCCCGGGCTGAGCAGGAAGCAGATCACCGAGCTCACTTCGGCTTCGAGACCCATGCGGCGCATCGGCACGTTGTGCTTGAGCTGGTTGATGATGCCGGCCATGGCGGGGCCGTAGGAGTCCATGCCGCTGGACGCGATCCAGCCCGGTGCCACGGCGTTGACGCGGACATTGGCGACCGACCATTCGAACGCGGCCGTCTTGGTCAGGTTGGCCATGCCGGCGCGTGCGGCGCCCGAGTGGCCCATGCCGGGCATGCCGTTCCACATGTCGGCAGTCATGTTGACGATGGCGCCGCCGCCGTGCTTCTGGAACGACTGGTTGAACACCTCGCGCGCCATCAGGAAGCCGCCGGTGAGGTTGTTGGTGACCACGGCGTCGAAACCACGCTTCGAGATCATCTGCAGCGGTGACGGGAACTGGCCGCCCGCGTTGTTCACGAGGCCGTGGATGCGGCCGTGCTTTTCGACCATCTGCGCGACGGCTGCCTTGACCTGGTCTTCGTCGCGGATGTCGAAGGCGAAGGTGTCGGCCTGGCCGCCGTCTTCACGGATCTCGGCGGCGACCTTGTCGAGCTTTTCTTGGGTGCGGCCGGTGAGGATCACGGTGGCGCCCAGCGCGGCCAGCTCGTGGGCCACGCAGCGACCGATGCCGCTGCCGCCGCCGGTGACGATGTGCACTTCACCTGCGAACAAGCCGGGGCGCAGCACGCTGGCGTACTTCGATGGGGTGCCGGTGGGAGAGGTGTGGGGCATGGTGCTCGATGGAGTGAGGTTTCAAGTCGAATGCCTGCACTGTATGATTGGGTGACGTTAACGTCAACAATGTACCTATTAGGTAAAACGCTTATGGTTTACGTTAGCCGGACTGACTAACCTTTTCAGCATGAACAACGTGAGCAAATTGCCGCCCGCCTGGGCTCTGGACGACGTGAGGCACGACGATGGCGATGGCCTGATGGGTATTGCCGAGATGTGCGCGGCTTTCGAGGTTTCGCCGCGCACGCTGCGCTTTTACGAAACCAAGGGGCTGCTGGCGCCGCGCCGCATCAATGGCACGCGCGTCTACAACAAGCAAGACAGGGCCCGGCTCTACCGCATCCTGCGCGCCAAGTCGCTGGGCACGCCGCTGGCCGAGATCAAGCATTACCTCGACATGTACGGCCAGCGCGGCGAAGGCCGCGTGCAGCAGTTGACCTTCGTGGTCGAGAAAACCGATGCGGCCATTCGTGACCTGGAATCCAAGCGCGAGCAGATCGATGCCTCGCTGGCCGAGTTGCGGCTCATCAACGCCAGCAGCCGCAAGTTGCTGGACGAAAAACGCCGCGGCAGGGGCGGTTGACCGCGGCGCATCATGGCGACGGGCGAGTCAGGCTGGATCGGGGTGGCCCGGGTTCGACATGGCGCGCCACAAGATGTCGAACAGCTCATCGAACTGATCGAGCAGCGAATGCGTCTCGCGCCTGAAGATGTGCATCTGCACCACGCGCCCCAGGATGCCCAGGAACACATCGAGCAGCACCTTGCTCGACACGCGGTCGTTCAGCACGCCGCGCTGCTGGCCGTCGGTGAACACGCCCCAGAACGCCTGCATCAGGTCGGGGCTCTCGTAGATCTGGATGTTGCGGTGCCGTTGCACCGGCAGCGCGGTGCACAGCAGTTGCATCACCTCGGGCTGCTTGTCCATGAAGTCGAGCATGACCCAGAAGGTCTTGCGCAGGCGCTC
Source organism: Aquabacterium sp. (assembly GCF_041915145.1). Lineage (GTDB taxonomy): Bacteria > Pseudomonadota > Gammaproteobacteria > Burkholderiales > Burkholderiaceae_C > Aquabacterium. The sequence continues at coordinate 47,176 of NZ_JAYSBZ010000017.1, forward strand.
GCGCACGTCGGCAATGCCTTGCAGGTGGTCGAGCATGCGAACGGCCAGGCGGCTCAGCATCACGTCGAGCATGGCGTAGACGAGCGTCTCCTTGCTGCCGAAATATTTGTAGATGGTCTGCAGCGACACATTGGCCGCCTTGGCCACGTCGATCAGGCTCACCTCGCTGAAGTCGCGCTGCGAGAAGAGTTGCAGCACGGCTTTCTCGATGCGTTGCAGGGTCTCGGGGCGCATGCCGTCCAGGCTGGCGCGGCGCGCTTGCGCGCCTTGCTCGGCGGCGGCGTGCGTGGCCGAATCGACGGGTTCGCTCGAGGTGGCTCGGGCGGCGCGCTTGCCTCGATGCGGTCTTGACGTGGTGGTTTCCGACATGGAAATAAAGATTACCAAATGACGCGCAAATATGCAAAAAGTGGGTCTCGCGCTTGCAATTGGGCATGGCTGCCGACACGATGAGCGCACTCACGAATCAGGCAGGAACGCTAGGGAATGCTGGGAATGATTGATGCCATGTTGTCGTCTTTCGTGCAGCTGGTGGTCGATATCGGAGAGTTTTTGATGCGGTAATCAAGATTACCGTTTGTATGAACGTGAAAGACTGATTGGAGACGAAGATGGCGATTCAATGTTTCGAGCCGACCTGGATGACCGACGAGCACAAGATGCTTTACGACTCGGCCAAGCGCTTCATGACCGACAAATGGCTGCCCAAGGACGAAGCCTGGCGCGCGCAGGGCATGATGGATCGGCAGGCTTGGCTGGACGCTGGCGCGAACGGCTTCTTGTGCGCCTCCATGCCCGAGGAATACGGCGGCGCGGGCGGTGATTTCGGCCACGAGGCCGCGCTGATCCTGGCGCAAGGCGAGGCTTGCATTGGCGGCTTCGGCGGTGGCTTGCACTCGGGCATCGTCGCGCCGTACATCCTGCACTACGGTACCGAAGAGCAGAAGAAGCGCTGGCTGCCCAAGCTGGCCACGGGCGAGTACATCGGCGCCATCGCCATGACCGAGCCGGGCACGGGCTCCGACCTGCAAGGCGTGCGTACGCTGGCCTTGAAGTCGGCGGATGGCGAGAGCTACAAGATCAACGGCAGCAAGACCTTCATCACCAACGGCCAGCTCGCCAACCTCGTCATCGTGGTCTGCAAGACCAACAAGGACGAAGGCGCGCACGGCATCTCGCTGTTCGTGATCGAGACCGACGAGGCGCCGGGCTTCCGCCGTGGTCGCAACCTCGACAAGATCGGCATGGAGGCGCAAGACACCTCCGAGCTGTTCTTCGACGACGTGGTGGTGAGCAAGCACAACCTGCTGGGCGAAATCGAAGGCATGGGCTTCGTGCAGCTGATGCAGGAGCTGCCGCAAGAACGCATGATCGTGGCCGTGGCCGGCATCGCCGCCATGGAGCTGGCCATGAAGGTGACGCTCGAATACACCAAGGAACGCAAGGCGTTCGGCAAGCCGATCTTCTCGTTCCAGAACACGCGCTTCAAGCTGGCCGAATGCCAGGCGCTGCTCATGGCCTCGCGTGCGCTGGTCGATGCCGCGATGGTGTCGCACCTGCAAGGCAAGCTGGGCGTAGACCGCGCGGCGCTCATCAAGTACTGGATCAGCGACAACCAGTGCAAGCTGATCGACGAATGCTTGCAGCTGTTCGGGGGCTACGGCTACATGAAGGAGTACCCGATTGCTCGCCTGTGGGCCGATTCGCGCGTGCAGCGCATCTATGGCGGCACCAACGAGATCATGAAAGAACTGGCATCGCGCTTCCTGTGATGCCCTGTTTCATTGATTGAACCCACTACTTCAAACGTACC
>NZ_JAYSBZ010000018.1:0-47802 GCF_041915145.1 Aquabacterium sp.
TCTTCGTGGCCCTGGTGGGCAGCCTGGTCGGCACCAGTCTGCCGGGGCCGGGCTGGTGGCCGGCTGGTTTTGGCGTGGGCGTGGGCTGGGTGCTGTGCGTGGGCTTCGGCTTGCCGCCGGTGCTGCAGCTGGCCCGCGTGCCGGCGCTGCGCGTGATGCGGCGCGATTTGGGCGAGCCGCGCGCCGCGTCGCTGGGCGTGATGCTGGGCGCGGGCCTGGGCTTTGCCGCGCTGCTGTGGGGCGTGGCCGCCGAACCCAAGCTGGGTGCCTGGGCGGTGGGGGGCTTTGCGGGCGCGGCCGCCGTGTTTGCGCTCGGTGCGGCAGCGGTGATGGCGCTCTTGCGCCGCCTGCTGCTGTCGCCGCTGGCGGGGCGCTGGCCGTCTTGGTTGCGGCTGGCCACGCGCCAGCTGGCGTCGCGTCCGGGCATGGGGCTGGTGCAGGTGACCTCGCTCGGCCTCGGGCTCTTTGCCTTGATCTTGCTGGTGCTGCTGCGTACCGACCTGATCGACAGCTGGCGCAAGGCCACGCCGCCCGATGCGCCCAACCGCTTCGTCATCAACGTGCTGCCCGATCAGGCGCAAGCGTTTCAAGACCACCTGCGCGCGCAGGGCGTGAGTCGCTTCGACTGGTACCCCATGGTGCGCGGCCGCCTGGTGGCCGTGAACGGCCAGAGCGTGCGCCCCGAGGCCTACGCCGACGATCGCGCCAAACAACTGGTGGACCGCGAATTCAACCTCAGCTACGCGGCGGCCGTGCCCGCGCACAACCCGGTGGTGCAGGGCCGCTGGCAGGCCGAGGAGCCCGACGCGCTGAGCATCGAAGAAGGCATCATGAAGCGACTCAACCTGAAGCTGGGTGACCGCCTGCGCTTCGAGGTGGCCGCGCAGCCGGTCGAAGGGCGCATCACCAGCGTGCGCAAAGTGGACTGGGCCTCGATGCGTGCCAACTTCTTCGTGATGTTTCCGCGCGCCGATCTGCCCGAGGTGCCCGCCACCTACATCGCGGCGTTCAAGGCGCCGGGGTCGCCTACCTTTGACTCGGGCCTGGCACGCAGCTTCCCGAACCTCACGGTGGTGGACGTGAGCGCGCAGATCGCGCAGATGCAGGGCGTGCTCGATCAGGTGATCCGCGCCGTCGAGTTCTTGTTCGTCTTCACGCTGGCGGCGGGGCTGGCCGTGCTGGCGGCGGCCCTGGTGGCCAGCCGCGAGTCGCGCGCCAAAGAATTTGCCGTGCTGCGCGCCCTGGGGGCCGGCAACCAGTTGCTGGGCCGCGTGCAAGGCGCCGAGCTGCTCGGCGTGGGCGCGCTGGCCGGCGGGCTGGCCTCGGCGGCCGCGCTCACGCTGGGCTGGGTGCTGGCCGAGAAGGTGTTCGAGTTTGACTGGGGCGCGCCACTGTGGTGGCTGCCGCTGGGCGCGGCCCTGGGTGCCGTGCTGGCTTGGGGCGCGGGCTGGTGGGGCTTGCGTGAGGTGCTGGCGCGCCCGGTGGGGCAGTCGCTGCGCGAGGCCACCTGACGGGCGTCGCGCAGCTTGCGAGGGGCTTAGAAGCCCAAGCTTGAGCCGGCGCCGAGCAGCGTCGCCACGCCCAGCAGGGCGAACACGCCGGCGGCGATGCCGTGCACCAGCTTCATCGGGATCTTGGCGGCCAGCTTGTCGCCCACGAACACGGCGGGCACGTCGGCAATCAGCATGCCCAGCGTGGTGCCGGCCACAACGAGCAGCGGGTTGGAGTAGTGCGCGGCCATGGCCACGGTGGCGATCTGTGTCTTGTCGCCCATCTCGGCCAGGAAGAAGGTGACCACGGTGGCGCCGAACACGCCCAGGCGCTGCGCGATGGTGGCTTCGTCGTCCTCGATCTCGTCGGGGATCAGCGTCCAGATCGCCATGCCGATGAACGACGCACCCAGCACCCAGCGCATGATGCCGGGCGACACGTGCGCGGTGATCCAGGCGCCCAGCGCGCCGGCCAGGCCGTGGTTGACGATGGTGGCCAGCAGGATGCCGGCAATGATGGGCACGGGCCGCTTGAAGCGCGCGGCGAGCAAGAAGGCGAGGAGCTGGGTCTTGTCGCCGATTTCAGCGAGGGCCACGACACCGGTCGAGACGAGCAGGGATTCCATGAACATTCCAATACCGAGCGGGCGAGTGGCTACTCGTCCAGAGCGGCTGGCATTCTAGGTTCTGGCTTCCGTGGATTCAGGTTGGTGCGCCTCGCGAAACTCCGACGGCGAGCGGCCATATTCGCGGCGAAAGGCTTGGCTGAACGCCGTTTTCGAGTGGTAGCCCACGCTCTCGGCGATCAGCCCGATGGGCTGGCTGGAGCCGGCCAGCTGCCGCGCCGCCAACCGCATGCGGTGCTGCGTCAGGTAGGCCAGCGGCGGCATGCCCAGCGCCTGGGTGAAGCGGTCGGCAAAGGCCGAGCGCGAGAGGTGGGCGATCTCGGCGAGCTCGCTCACGCTCCAGCTGCGCTCGGGCTGGCGATGCAATTGGCCGAGCGCGGCCGACAGGGCCTTGTCGCGCAACGCGGCCAGCCAGTTGCCCGAACCCTCGGGCAGGGCTTCGAGGTAGTCGCGCACGCACTGGATCAGCACGATATCGCCCAGGCGGTTGACCACCGCCTGCTGAGCCGGGCGCCGGGAACGGATCTCCTGCTCCAGAAACTGCAGCCCGATCGCCAGCCATAGCGGCGGCAGGGCGCCCTGGCTGCGGATGTGCAGCAGCGGCGGCAAAGCGGCCACCAGCGGCGCGCCCATGATGACGTCGTAGCGCGAGTGGCCGCTCACCAGCGTGGCGGACTCGCCGCCGCCACCGCCGATATCGAGCTCTTCGCCCGGCCGGCGGGCAATCTCGTCGAGCAGGTCGATGGCGTGCGCCACCGGGCCGCGCGGTTGATCTTGAATGAGATGCGGCTCGCCCGAGGGCAGGATCAGCACGTCGCCCTGTTGCATGCACACCGGCGCGTGGCCGTCGCGTGCCAGCCAGGCCTGGCCGCTGGTCATGATGTGGAAGCTCGCCAGCCCCGGGGTGCTCATGCGCAGGGCCCAGGGCGCACTCAGCCGTGCGTAGGCGAAGGCGGCGCCTTGCATGCGCATGTCGTCAAGAATCAGGCTGAGGGTGTCCATGCTGGGCGCGGAGGGGGCGAGATCGGGTGGGCTGCGAGGGAGGCGCTACTGTGCTTGAGCCGATCAGCCGAGGCGTATCGCGAAACGCCGCCGTGGTTGCGCAATGCTCCGAGGCTAGGGATTACGCGAGTCGGTCGGCGGCGGATCGCAGCATCAAGGCGGTGTTTCAAGTGTTCTCGTTCTTGGCTTGGGTCAACAAAATTCCGCCATCGTGTAGCACTTCTTGATCTGGGTCAGGAGTGCGTTTTTTGGAGACAACCATGAGCGTGATTTCTGCCTCATCAAGCAAAGAGTGGAGCGACAAGCGTTGGCTGTGGCTCTTGAGCCCGGCCATCCCGGCGGTGTTTTCGTTGTCGCTGGTGGCGTATTTGCAGACCGGCCAATGGTGGTGCCTGTGGTTCGCCCCGGTGTTCATCCACCTGATCATGCCGATCCTGGACACAGCCTTCGGCGAAGACTTCAGCAACCCCACCGAAGCCGTGGTCGAGAAGCTCGACAAGGACATCTACTACCGCGTGCTGGTCTGGGCTTACGTGCCGTTCCAGCTGGCGGGCACCGTGTTCGGAGCCTGGTTGGCGGCCACTCACGACCTGCCCTGGTACGGTTTCATCGGCCTGGTGCTGTCGGTGGGGGCCTACAACGGCGTGGGCATTGCCACCGCGCACGAGCTCGGTCACAAAAAGGAGTCGCTCGACCGCTGGCTCGCCAAGGTGACGCTGGCGCCCACGATGTACGGCCACTTCTACGTTGAGCACAACCGCGGCCACCACAAGCGCGTGGCCACGCCCGAAGACCCGGCCAGCTCGCGCATGGGCGAAAGCTTCTGGGTGTTCTTGCCGCGCACCGTGTTCGGCAGCCTGAAGTCGGCCTGGGAGCTCGAAAAGGAGCGCCTGAACCGCCAGGGCAAGAGCGTCTGGAGCATCGACAACGACAACCTGCAGGCTTGGGCGATGTCCGTGGTGTTCTACGGTGCGTTGGTGGCCTGGCTGGGCTGGGGCGTGCTGGCCTTCTTGCTGCTGCAAGGTCTGTATGGCGCCTCGATGCTGGAGGTGGTGAACTACGTCGAGCACTATGGTCTGCTGCGCCAGAAGGACAAGACCGGCCGCTACGTGCGCTGCGAGCCCGAGCACTCGTGGAACAGCAACCACATCGTCGGCAACATCCTGCTGTATCACCTGCAGCGCCATTCCGACCACCACGCCCACCCCACGCGACGCTACCAGGCGCTGCGCCACTTCGACGAGGCGCCGCAACTGCCCAGCGGCTACGCCGGCATGATCACCGTGGCCTACTTCCCGCCGCTGTGGTTCGCCATGATGGACAAGCGCGTGGCACGCCACTACGGCGGTGATCTGAGCCGCGCCAACATCCAGCCTTCGGCTCGGGCCCGCTTGCTCGCGCGTTGGCATCAATCGAAATCCCAAGCCTGACAGGAGTCCGACTCATGAGCACCGTGGCAACCGAATTGCACCAATGGCAATGTGGCAGCTGCAGCTTCGTGTACGACGAAGCTCAGGGTTGGCCCGATGAGGGCATCCCTCCCGGCACCCGCTGGGAGGACGTGCCCCACGACTGGCGCTGCCCCGACTGCAGCTCGTCGAAAGACGACTTCAGCGCGATCGAGTTTTGAATCGGCCCGGAGCGCGCAATACGTCACTTCGAGCCCCGTCGTTTACCCGATCCTGAGGGATTTCAGCAGGCTCATGCTGCACTGCACTCGCCACAATGAACTGCATGAGTACACGCCGTGAATTTCGCTTCAGCCAAGGAGATTTCTCGCTCTACGCCCTGTTCGACGACGGCAGCGGGGCGGTGCGCTACCTCATCCTCAACGGCCACGACGAGCCGATGGACGAGTTGCCCTCCTTGGGGCAGGCTTCGGCCCTGATGGCACGTCTGGCGCAGCGCGCCAAGCTGCGTGAGGCGAGCGACAGCGGGGTCGTGTCCACCCTGAACTGAAGGGTGGCTCGCAAGTAAAAAAGGCTTCGCGGTGCGAAGCCTTTTTTCATGGCCCCGTCCGGGGCGCACGGGCTCAGTGAGCGATCGTTTGATCGATCAGGCCCATCTCGGCGCTGCTCATCAGCGACTCGATGTCCATCACGATCAACAGGCGCTCGCCCATGTGGGCAATGCCGGTGATGTAGCTCATGTCGACGGCGGTGCTGATGTCCGGCGCGGGCTTGATGGCTTCGCTCGACAGCTGCATCACGTCGCTCACCGAATCGACTACCGCGCCCAGCACGCGACCGCGCACGTTGAGCACGATCACCACGGTGAAGGCGTTGATCTCGGCCTCGCCCTCGGCGTTCAAGCAGTTGAATTTCACGCGCAGGTCCACGATCGGCACGATCACGCCGCGCAAATCGACCACGCCTTTCAGATAGGCCGGCGCGTTGGCGATGCGGGTGGGGGGTTCGTAGGATCGGATCTCCTGCACGCGCAGGATGTCGATGCCGTATTCCTCGGCGCCGAGGCGGAAGGTCAGCACTTCGCGGCCCACGTCGGCCGTGCGCGATTTGTCTCGGGCGGCATCGTTGCGCGACAGCCCGCGCAGATCGGGGCGGCCAGACGTGCCGGTTTCGGCTGGGCGGTTTTGCAGAGTCGTTTCCATGCTTGATCCTTTGCTGCGGCCGGGTCGCAGCCCTCCGTGTCGGGGCATGCCTTGCGAGTGGCGCCGCACGCCACATCGTTCTTACTATCGGCCGCCGCCACCCAAACTGAAGTCCGGATCTGCGTGAGATTTCGGTGCCATATCAAGGTGTGGCGGAATGCACACCCATCCGATCTGGCACGTGCCTAGCGCGGGCACAAAAAACCCCGCCGCTGCGGGGTTGATGGCGGACCTCGGTGCCGAGGCGGCCGGGTCAGACGTTGAACAAAAAGTTCAGCACGTCGCCGTCCTTGACCACGTATTCCTTGCCTTCTGCGCGCATTTTGCCGGCGTCCTTGGCGCCTTGCTCACCCTTGTAGGTGATGAAGTCGTCGAACGCGATGGTCTGGGCACGAATGAAGCCGCGCTCGAAGTCGGTGTGGATCACGCCCGCGGCCTGCGGGGCGGTGTCGCCGACGTGGATGGTCCAGGCGCGCACTTCCTTCACGCCGGCGGTGAAGTAGGTCTGCAGGCCCAGCAGCTTGAAGGCAGCGCGGATCAGGCGGTTGAGGCCGGGCTCCGTCTGACCCATCTCGGCGAGGAACATCGCGCGGTCTTCGTCCTCCATTTCGGAGAGTTCGGCCTCGGTCTTGGCGCAGATGGCCACGACTTCACCCTTCTGGGCCACTGCGTACTCGCGCAGGCGGTCGAGGAAGGGGTTGTTCTCGAAGCCGGTTTCCGAGACGTTGCCGACGAACATGGCGGGCTTGGCCGTGATCAGGCACAGCGGCTTCAAGATGACCAGCTCTTCCTTGCTGAAGTCGATCGAGCGCACGGGCTTGGCCTGGTCCAGGGCGGCCTGGCACTTCTCCAGCACCTTCACGAGCGCGGCGGCTTCCTTGTCGTTGCCCGAGCGGGCGGCCTTGTTGTAGCGGTGCAGGCTCTTTTCGACCGTGCCCAGGTCGGCCAGGCACAGCTCGGTCTGGATGACTTCGATGTCGGCGATCGGGTCGACCTTGCCGGCCACGTGGATCACGTTGTCGTCCTCGAAGCAGCGCACCACGTTGACGATGGCGTCGGTTTCGCGGATGTGGCTCAGGAACTGGTTGCCCAGGCCTTCGCCTTGCGAGGCACCGGCCACCAGGCCGGCGATGTCCACGAATTCGACGATGGCCGGCAGGATGCGTTCGGGCTTGACGATCTCGGCCAGCGCAGCCAGGCGCGGGTCGGGCACTTCAACGACGCCGACGTTGGGCTCGATGGTGCAGAAAGGGTAGTTCTCGGCCGCGATGCCGGCTTTGGTGAGGGCGTTGAACAGGGTGGACTTGCCGACGTTGGGCAAGCCCACGATGCCGCATTTGAGGCTCATGGAGGCGTCCGCAGCGCAACGGGTGCGCAAAGAGTGGGGAGTGAGGCACGCGGCGGGCCCGATCTGGCGGGGCCGCCGCGTGGCGAGAGCCCGATTTTAAGGGGCTCAGTGCCGCGCCACGCGGGCATCGGCCCACAGCCGCACGTCTTGCAGCAGCTTGAGCTTTTCGATCGGCTTGGTCAGCACGTGGTTCATGCCGGCGGCCAGGCAGGCGTCGCGGTCGTCGGTGAAGGCGCTGGCCGTCAGGCCGATCACGGGCACGTCTTGCGCGGCGCGGCCCGCTTCGCCACGGCGCAGGCGCCGGGTGGTTTCCAGGCCGTCCATCTCGGGCATATGCCAGTCCATCAGCACGACATCGCTGCCGTCTTCTCGCAGATGCGCCAGAGCCTGGGCGCCGGTTTCGACCACAGCCACTGTGGCGCCGGCCGCCGACAGCATCTCAGACGCGAGCATGCTGTTCACCGGGTCGTCTTCCACCACCAGCACGTGCAGGCCTTTCAGGCAGGGGCCGTCGATGGGGGCCGGGCGCGCAGCCGGAGCTTCGACGCGAGGCATCGGCAGCACGATCTCGACTTGCGTGCCCACCCCCAGCGTGCTGTGCAAGTCCAACTGGCCGTTCATCAGGCCGACCAGTTCGCGGGTGATGGTCAGGCCCAGCCCGGCGCCGCCCAACTGCTCGCCGGCGGGGCGCTGGACTTGATGGAAGGCCTCGAACACGCGCTGCTGCTGCTGAGGGCTCAGACCGGGGCCGGTGTCGGTGACCAAGAAGCGCACGTCGTCGCCGCGCCCGCCGCGCTCGATGCGCAGCGCCACGCTGCCGTGCTGCGTGAACTTCACGGCGTTGGCCAGCAGGTTGATCAGCACCTGCGACAGCCGCAACACATCGCCGCTGCGGTAGAGCGGCAGGTCGGCGTCGATGCTGCTGTGCAGGGCCAGACCCTTGGCCTGGGCTTGCTGCGTCACGGCTTGCACGGCTTGCGCGGCAATGTCGCGCAAGTCGAGGGGCTGGGTCGCCAGCTCGAGCTTGCCGGCCTCGATGCGCGAGAGGTCGAGCACCTGGTCGATCAAGGTCAGCAAATGGGTGCCGCTGCGCCGAATGGTGTCAATCAGTAACTCGTCACGGGCGCTGGCCTGGCTGTGGCGACCGTCGCGCAGCAGTTCGGCCGAGGCCAGCACCGCGTGCAGCGGGGTGCGCAGTTCGTGGCTCATCACGGCCAGGAAGCGGCCCTTGGCCTGCGATGCCGCCTCGGCAGCTGCTTTGGCCTGACTGAGTTCGGCGGTGCGCCTGTGCACCATGCGGTCGACGTCGGCCGGCGTGGTCGGCTCGAATTCGGGCAGTTTGCTGGCGGCCGCGGCCACATTGCGGCGCACGCGCACCAGGTTCACCAAGCCGACCAGAAACACCGATTGGGCGATTGCCCCGTTCACGAATATCGACCAACCGGCGCCGTGCCAGTTCAAGTCGGGCTGCGCCAGCGTGACGAGCAGGGCGGGGCTGCCCACGGCGCAAAACACGGTGATCGCCAGCGTCAGCGCCCAGGTGCTGGTCCAGGTGGCGAGCAGCAACAGATACAGCAGAGGCAGGCACTGAAACAGCGTGCTCAGCCACACCGGGCTCATCGGGCGGGTGCCGATCAACATGGTCAGGGCACTGAAGCCGAGGTAGCCGGCAATGCCCAGCACGGCCAGGCGCTGCACCCACATCAGGCTATAGGGGCGACGCAAGAGGGTCAGAAACAGCGCGCCCATGAACAGGGCCAGCAAGGGCGCGGCCCAGCGGTCATGCGGTTCGATGATGCCTTGAGCCGATTCGGCCAGCCACAACAAAAGCATGACCGCCGCGGCAACGGCGAACATGACGACGGCACTGCGGCGTTCGATCAGCGTGAGTAGGCGATCCTCGCGAGACGAAGCAGGCTGCGCAAAGGCCTGGGCCACAACGACAGGATGGTGCGCGGTCAGCGGACTCATACAGCGAAATCGGCAACCTCTTGTGGCGAAAGGTGTCCGCATGATCGCAGGAACGTTTTGTTGCGCAAGAGGGTGGAGCCAGGTGTAGCCCTCAGCCGGCCCCCCATTTCATGTGCCCAGATATGCCTTTTTTCGGAGAGAAAACACCCTCCCCAATAGGGGTGGGCAGCCCGGCGGAAAAATCCGTCGAAAGAGGCAATAAATGTTGCGGGATGCCCACAAAAATTCAATTGAATCAGTGACTTACCGTTGTCACTTCAGTGTGCACTTCAAGTTTGGGGTGAAACCCTTGGTGCGCGCTGTGCGTTCCAGTCGGTGGCTGGCGACGCGGCTGCCTAGAATCCGCACATGACCGCATCGACAACTTCTCCTGAACCTCGCTTCGACATCTGCATCCGCGGCTCCGGTGCCGTGGGGCGTGCGCTGGCGCTGGCCTTGTCCAGCCAGGGGTGGCGCGTGGCCATCGTGGGGGCGCAACGTCCGCGTTTGGCGCCTGGCGGCGCGACAGCAGCGACCGATTTGCGCGCCTATGCGCTCAACGCCCGCTCGGTGGCCCTGTTGCAGCAACTCAAGGTGTGGGACGCCGTGCAGCGCGCCGATGCTGCTCGCGTGGTCGAAATGCGGGTGTTCGGCGATGCGTCCGGGCATCTGGAGTTCTCGGCGTGGGAGCAGCACGAAACCGAACTTGCGTGGATCGTCGATGCGCAGTCGCTCGAAGACACCCTGGGCGACGCCCTGCGCTACGCCCCTCACGTGAGCCAGCTCGACCAGGCGCCCGGCGATGCCGAGGTCGCGCTGACCGCGATCTGCGAAGGCGCGCGGTCATCGACCCGCGATGCGCTGGGCGCGGGCGTCGAGCGCTTCGAATACGGACACTTGGCGATCGCCACGCGCTTGATCGCCGATCGGCCGCACAACGGCGTGGCCTGGCAGTGGTTCCGCTCGCCCGACATCCTGGCGCTGCTGCCGTTCAACCGTCCGCAGCCGGCGCAGTCGTACGGCCTGGTGTGGTCGCTGCCGCGTGCCGAGTCCGAACGCTTGCTGGCGCTCGACGATGCCGCCTTTGAAGACGCGCTCAACCAGGCCACCGGCGGGGCGGCTGGGCGTTTGCGGCTAGGGGCCGAGCGCGCTTCGTGGCCGATGCGCTTGATGCGCGTGTCGCAGTGGACTGGTCCGGGCTGGGTGCTGCTGGGCGATGCCGCGCACCAGGTCCATCCGCTGGCCGGGCAAGGGTTGAACCTTGGCTTGGCGGACGTGGCGGCGCTGGCGCGCATTCTTGGCGCCGTGCGGCAGAACGAGCCGTGGCGTTCGCCAGCCGATGAGCGCGTGCTGCGGCGTTATGCCCGCGAGCGCGCCTGGCCCACGGCGGCCATGGCGGGTGTCACCGATGGCTTGCTGCATCTTTTTGCGCATCAATCCCTAGCTTCGCGGGAACTTCGCAACAAGGGGCTGACTCTGCTTCAGCACCTGCCCTTCATCAAGAAGCGGCTCATCGGTCAGGCCATGGATGCCTGACCGCATCGCCTGACATCAACACCTGATAGCCTGACGAATGCGTCGGGGCGAGCCGCACTGAACCACGACTGAACCACGGGCTGGCCCATCTCCATCTAGGAACCTCATGAAAAAGCATCACCTGATTGCGCTGGCCGCAACCTGCTTGCTCGGCACGCTGGCACGCGCCGACGAAGCCGAGATCCGCTCCAAGCTGCCACAGCGCTTGCCTGAGCTGCCGAAGGTCGAGGACGTTCGGCCGTCCGCCATGCCGGGCTTGTATGAGGTCGTGGTGGCGGGCGGCGAGATCGTCTACACCGACGAGCACGGCGAGTACATGATCCACGGCGATCTGATCCAGACCAAGGGCCAGCGCAACCTCACCGAAGAGCGCCAGGCCAAGCTGACGCAGTTCGACTTCAACAGCCTGCCGCTGCAAGACGCGGTGGTCTGGAAGGCCGGCACCGGCAAGCGCCGCATGGCCATCTTTGCCGACCCCAACTGCGGCTACTGCAAGCGGCTGGAGCGCGATCTTCAGCAGCTCAAGGACGTGACCGTCTACACCTTCCTGATCCCGATTCTGGGGGGCGACTCGCCGCAGAAGGCGCAGAACATCTGGTGCTCGAAGAACGCCACCCAGGCCTACCGCGACTGGATGCTCGACGGCGTGGTCCCGTCGCGCTTCATGGGCATGACCTGCAACTCGCCGCTGGAGCGCAACCTCACCCTGGCGCGCAAGCTGCGCGTCGAGGCCACGCCGGCCCTGTTCTTCGAAAACGGTTCGCGCCTGCGTGGCGCGGCCAGCGTGCCCGAACTCGAAAAGCGCTTGTCGGGCGGCAAGTCCTGATCGGGCCGGACACTGCTTAGCCGCACGGTGGCCGCGACGAATTCTGGCGCTGCGGCGATGCGCGCTCACTGGTTTGCCGGACTTGCTGGTTTCTGGCCTGTGAGCTTGGTTTCTCCGCGCAGCGGCGGGCCATCGATCAGCATGTCGAGGTAGTTCTGCTCGTCCTGGTGGGCGCGCATGCGTACCGGCAGATATTCGAGGTTCGGCGCGAACCACAGCTCCACGGTCAGATCCGGCTTGCCCGGGCGCGGGGGCACGCGTGGCTTGACGTGCACCGTGGGTAGCGCGCCCAGCGGGGTGTCGAGCGTTTCCATGCCGATCACGTCGTAGGTGATGGGCTCCTGCTTGCGCGGCAGGGCCAGCGGAATCACGACCACGTTGCCTGCCGCAAGCTGGCTCGGGTTGGTGGTGAACGAGTAGGTGAACTGGACGAACAGGCTGGCAGCGTCTTGCACGCCGGGCAGCCTGGGCTCGCGTTTGCCGCTCTCGCTCAATTCGACCTCGTCGCCCTCGAACAGCACGTATTTGCGCTTGGGCGAGGCGATGGCGACCTTGGTTTCCTCGTCGTAGCGGCGCGGGTGCAGGCCTTGCTCGCTGATCTCGCCATCGCTGCTCACGCTCCGTCTGAAGATGGGCGCGAACTTCGGCCCGATGATGGTGTCCACATGCACTTGGTAGTGCGTGCCCGACAGCAGCCAGTCGACTTGCGCGCTGCCTTGCACCTCGCCGCGATATTGCCCCGTGAGCTTGAACTTGATGCGAGTGGACGCGGGCCATTCGAAGGGCTTGGCCGTCGCCGTCGCGCTGGATGCCGCCGGTTGCGGCGCCGATGCGGCGGCCTGGGCGCTGCTGGCTGACGAAGCCGGCGCTTCAGGCTGCGAGGCGGCACTGGCCGCGGTTGCCACCGCGTTGGGGCCGGATGCGCCGAGGTCGGGTGCCGATGCGACGGGCGCCGGGGCGGACGCTGCTTCGTCGGGCGGCGGCAGGGCCTTGCGCTTGGGGCGACCGGGCAGCTTTTTCGTGGGCGGCGGGGCGATGGCTTGCGGCGGGGCCGACAAGCGCACCTCGCTGACGAAGTTCACGTCGATGCGGTCGGGTGCGCGGCTCGCCGGGGCGAGCTCGGCCAGTTGAGTCAGCAGCGCGTCGGTGAAGAACACGTGCGCCGCGATCACCGCCAGCACCAGCAGCACCGCGACACGTCGATGCTTGAGCGGCATCATGCCGGCGTCGTGCTCCCCAGCCATGCTTGCCGGGCGAGTTGCGCAGTCTCGGTGGCGGTCGCGTCAGGCTTGATGCTGACCAGGCCTTGCGCCGGCACCCTGGGCGCCTGCAGTGGCAGCGAGAGCAGGCGCTGGTCGCGTGCCACGAGCAGGGTCGGCCTGACTGCCGTGGCCAGTTTGCCCTTGGTGGCTCGCGCGGCCGGGGCAGGTTGGGCGGCCAGCAAGGTGCTCAGGTCATCGGGCTTGCGCAGGCGCCAGGTGTCGAGCGCCAGCAATTCGTCGCCCGCAGCCACGCCGGATACCTCGGCGGCCGAGCCGCGCATCACGGCTTGCACCTTCAACCCCGCTGGGGTTTCGCTCAGTCGCATGCCCAGCTCTTGCGGGGTGCGCGGCGGCTGGTTCACGGGTGTGGTTTGCCAGCTCAAGCCGTGGTGGCCCAGCAGCTTTCCGAGCGGCAGTTCGCCGGTGCCGTGCACCCAGGCGTCGAACTCGGCATCGAGCGGGCGGCCGGCTTCGGCCGCGAGGGCCTGGCGGATGTCGCCTTCCGCGATGCCGCGTTGCAGGGCCCACAGCCGGTGCATCACGCCGTCCAGCGTGCCGCCGTGCTGCCGCAACGTCAGGTCGAAGGCCAGCGCCACCAGCGAGCCCTTGGTGTAGTAGCTCACGGTGGCGTTGGCGGTGTTTTCGTCGGGGCGGTAGTACTTGACCCAGGCGTCGAAGCTGGCTTGCGCCACGCTCTGCACCGCGCGGCCCGGCGTGGCGAGCACCTGGTTGACGGTCTTGCTCAGCAGCTGCAGGTAGCGCGGCTCGTCGATCAGGCCGGCGCGGCGCAGCAGCAGGTCGTCGTAGTACGAGGTGAAGCCCTCGAAGAACCACAGCAGTTGCGTGTAGTTCTCTTGCGTGTAGTCGTAGGGTTCGAATTCGCGCGGCTTCAGTCGCTTGACGTTCCAGGTGTGGAAGTACTCGTGGCTGATCAGGCCCAGCAGCGTGACGTAGCCGTCGCTCAGCCGCTGGTCGCCCACGCGGGGCAGGTCGCGGCGCGAGGCGATCAGTGCGGTGCTGGCGCGGTGTTCGAGTCCGCCATAGCCCTCGTCCACCACGTTGAGCATGAACACATAGCGCTTGAACGGCGGCTTGCCCTTGCCATGCCAGAACACGATTTGCGCTTCGCAGATCTTGCGGGCGTCGGCCAGCAGGCGGTCGCTGTCGAAGCCCGGCCAGGCGCCGGCCACCACGAACTCATGCGGCACGCCGCGCGCCTTGAAGCTGCCGCGCCAGAACGTGCCCAGCTCGACCGGGTGGTCGACCAGCTCGTCGTAGTCGGCCGCCTGGTAGTCGCCCGCGCCGAGCGCGTTGACCTTGGCTGCCGGCAGCGCGGTCGCCACCGACCAGCCCTTGGGCAGGCCGCCGATGCACACCTGATGCGGCTGCGCCTCGCGGCCGTGCACGCGCAAGAACACGCTGGTGCCGTTGAAGAAGCCGCGTTGCGCGTCCAAGAAGGCGGTACGCACCGAGTTGTCGAAGGCGTAGACGAGGTAGCTGACCGTCAGCGTGCCGCGGCCGTTGCAGGTGGCTACCCAGGTGGTCTTGTCGCGTTGCTCCAGGGGCACGACCCGCGTGCCTTGCCGCGCTTCGAGCTGCGACAGATGCCGCGCGAATTCGCGCACCAGGTAGCTGCCGGGGATCCACACCGGCAGGCTCAGCACCTGCTCGGCGGCCGGTTGGGGCACGCTCAGCGTGACGCGAAACAGGTGGGCATGCGTGTCGGCTACCTCGATCTGGTAGCGCACGGCGGCGAGCGGCGCGGTCACATCAACTCCAGGCTGCGGCGATGAAACAGCTCAGCGAAGCGACGACGGACAGGCGAAAACGCAGCGTGAGCCAAGCCGCCGCGCCCCACGAGGGGTAGTGCTTGCGGTCGTTCAGGTAGCACACGATGAGGGTCACGCCGTGCACCACGAGGCCGGCATAAGGCGGCATGACGACCGCGATCCAGGCGACCAGCGAGGGCACGACGCCCCAAGTCAGGCGGTCGTCCAGCTTCGGCGCGCCGCCGCGCATGGCCAGCCCCCAATGGATGCCGGCCAGGAAGGACACGATCACTGCGGCGTATTTCGACAGGGCGTCCACCACGAAGTGATGCTCTTCGAGATGGGCGTCGGGGCGCAGCAGGCCGATCAGGATGACGCCCAGCACGAAGGGCAGAAGGCCCAGGTAGCCCAGGCGCAGGGCATGCGGTGTCGGGTGGGTAGGGTTGGTGCGGGGGGCGGTCGGAATGTTCGGAGGGACGGCCATGGTCGGGTCAGGCAGGGGGTGAAGCCAGGAGGTCGAGTGGTGGGGACACGTCAGGGTAGTCCGGCCGTCAAGCCGGCATGCGCCCGAGCCCCGATTGTCGCCGTAGTCTGAGCGCGCGTGCCATGGGGCCGGGGCGGCAGAGGGGGGGCATTCAGCTGGCCAGGAATGCAAAGACCGCCGGAATGTGATCGGGCAAGGCTGTGGGGCGGCTGCGCCACTTGGCGACCGGGTCGGTGCGGGTGAATCCGCCATCCAGCGTCAACCCGCAGCTCACGCTCAGCCAGGTGCGCTCGTGCAGGTGTTCGGTCAGGGCCGACAGCAGCGCGGCGTTGCGGTAGGGCGTCTCGATCACCAGCTGGGTCTGGTTGGCACGGCGCGACAGCTGCTCCAGCTCGTGCAGCCGCTGGGCCCGCTCGGCGCGATCCACCGGCAGGTAGCCGACGAAGGCGAAGCTCTGCCCGTTGAGGCCGCTGGCGGCAACCGCCAACACCAGCGAGCTCGGGCCGGCCAGAGGCACCACCGGGATGCCGTGCTGGTGTGCCACCTTGACCAGCGCGGCGCCGGGGTCTGCCACGCCGGGCAAACCTGCTTCTGAGATCAAGCCCATATCGTGGCCGTTCTGTGCCGGAGCGAGCAGGCGTTTGAGTTCGGCATCGGCCGATGCGCCGGGGGCGTCCTTGCGTTGACCTTTGGGCGGGCGCGGCAGCTCGGTGATGGCCACGTCTTGCAGCGGGCCGCTGAGGGGCGCCACGGCGTCGACCCGCTTCAGAAACAGGCGTGTCGATTTGGCGTTCTCGGCGGCCCAGTAGCGCAGGGCAGCTGCCTGGGTCAGCACGCCCTGCGGCAGCACCTGGCGGATGTCCGGCAATGCGGACGGGTCGGACCCGGCGCCCAGATCCAAAGTGTTGGGAACCAGAAACAGTCGCCCGGTCGCTGGCGATGTGGCTGTGGTCATGGGCGGGCCTTGTCGCTTTGCCCGGCTCTGACCCGGGTCAATTCGATCAGCGGATCCCAGCCGGCTTCGCGTAGCAGCGCGCAGGTCTGGATGAGCGGCAGGCCGATCAGCGCCGTGGGGTCGTCGGACTCGATGGCTTCCAGCAAGGTCACGCCCAGCCCCTCGGACTTGGCGCTGCCCGCGCAGTCGTAGGGCTGTTCGGCGCGCAGGTACGTTTCGATTTCGGCATCCGACAACGTGCGGAACTTCACACGCACCGGCACGTCCACCACGCGCTCGAAGCCGGTGTCGCGGCGTACCACGGCCAGCGCGGTGTGAAAGACCAGCGCTTGTCCGCTCATCATGCGCAGCTGCGCGGTGGCCCGCTCGTGGTTGCCGGGCTTGCCGATGGGTTGTCCGTGCAGGTCGGCCACCTGATCCGAGCCAATTACTACCGCGTGCGGGAATTGCCGCGCTATCGCTCGTGCCTTGGCCAGGGCCAGGCGAGGCGCCAAGGCCGCCGGGCTTTCGTCGGCCCGAGGGGTTTCATCGACATCGGGGGCGGCGACCTCGAAGGGCGTGCCCAGTCGTTGCAGAAGCTCTTTGCGGTAGCGCGATGTGGAGCCCAGCACCAAGGTGGGCCGGGGCAGGTGGTCGGTCTTGCTCATGTCCGAATTGTCCCATTCCGGATGCCCGGCCTGCCCGGATGGCATCGTGGCGACAGGCGCCGGCATACACTGCCGGCCATGAAGAACGAGTTCAATCCGCTCAAGCTCGACGTGGCCGCTTTCGCGCGTGCCCAAGCCACGTTGGGCGGAGTCTGGTCGCTCAGCGAGCTGGATCGGCTGCGCGCCTACGTACCCGCCGAAGTGCCCCCGGAGGCGCTTCAGCCGGTGGAGTGGGATGTGCAAGGCGAGCAGCGAGCCATTCGCGGCGGCGCGCACGAAATCTGGCTGCATCTGCACGCCAAGTTGACGCTGCCGATGGAGTGCCAACGTTGCCTGCATGCGGTTGACGAGCAACTGGTCGTGCAGCGGTCGGTGCGCTTTGTCGCCGATGAAGAAGCTGCGGCCGAACTCGATGCCGAGTCGGACGACGACGTGCTGGTGCTCAGCCGGGCCTTTGATTTGCGCTGCTTGATCGAGGATGAGTTGATCCTCGAGCTGCCCCTTGTGCCTCGGCACGAAGTGTGTCCGCAACCGTTGCCGGTGGTGGTTGATGAGCTGCCCGATGTGGCCGCAGAGCCTGAACCGGGCGAGGCAGACGACGGCGGGCGTCCGAACCCGTTTGCGGCGCTGGCAGCCCTGAAAAAGGGTGATTCGTCCGGCCAGCATTGAGCCGAATTTGCCGTTCCCGCTGGTCGGCTGGAGAAAGCCCATCTGCCCATGCTAGAATTTTCGATTTTCCGGGTAATGACGCCCGGGTCAATCCCAGGAGTCCATCATGGCCGTTCAACAGAACAAGAAGTCGCCCTCCAAGCGCGGTATGCACCGCTCGCACAATGCCCTGACCAACCCCGGCACGGCAATCGAGCCCACCACGGGTGAAACGCACCTGCGTCACCACATCAGCCCGACCGGTTTTTATCGCGGTCGCAAGGTGTTGAAGACCAAAGCCGACGCTGCCTGAGCGTAGCGGCGGTCACGGCAGGTTTGCCGTGCTTGCATGCATCTGGTCAGCCCGAGCTTCTCGGGTGACCTCCAGCTCAGTATCTCGTCAGGCGCTCGCCATCAGGGCGCGTCGTACTGAGTTGCTGAAACATCGAATTCACCAGGGTCTGGCTGGTCGTCCGGGTCGCTTTGTTGCGCTCGTCCTGACGGCCGCGCCGCGGGGCTTGTTCGACCTTCCGGCTGGGCGCATGGGCGCTCAGTCAACGTTTGGTCTGAAAATGCCGGTGTCCGGGCCCGCATTTGGCTGAAGCGCTCAGGCGCTCGATCTTCGATGAACCAATCTCTCGCTGCTACCGATTCCGTCGCGGATGTGGTCTCTTTGACCCGTAGTCCGGTGCGTTTGGCTGTGGATTGCATGGGCGGCGATCATGGCCCATCCGTCACGCTGCCTGCATGCCGGGCCTTCCTGGACGCTCATCCTCAGGCCGAGTTGATCCTGGTGGGCCGCTCCGACGCCTTGCAGCCCGCTGCCAGCTGGGAGCGTTGTACCTTGGTCGCCGCGACCGAGGTCGTCGAGATGGATGATTCCGTCGAAGTGGCGTTGCGCCGCAAGAAGGACTCGTCAATGCGGCTTGCCATTTCGCAGGTCAAGCCCGGACCGGACGGTGCCGCCTTGGCGCAGGCTTGCGTGTCGGCAGGCAACACCGGGGCGCTGATGGCGGTGGCGCGGTATCTGCTCAAGACGCTCGAAGGCATTGATCGTCCGGCCATCGCGACGGTCATGCCGAATCAACTCGACGGTCACACCACGGTGCTCGATCTCGGCGCGAACGTCGACTGCACCGCCGAACACTTGCTGCAATTCGCGGTCATGGGCAGCGCGCTGGTCGCGGCGGTGGAGGGCAAGGCCAATCCGACGGTTGGCCTGCTGAACATCGGCGAAGAAATCATCAAGGGCAACGACACGATCAAGCAGGCAGGCGAGCTGTTGCGCAACGCAGCCAGCCACAATTTGATCAACTTCTACGGAAACGTCGAAGGCAATGACATCTTCAAGGGCACGACCGATCTGGTTGTGTGCGATGGTTTCGTTGGCAACGTCGCGCTCAAGACCGCAGAAGGCCTGGCGGCCATGCTGACCAGCATCATCAAGCAAGAGTTCACGCGCAATCCGCTCACCAAACTGGCGGCGCTCGTGGCTTTGCCGGTGCTCAGCCGGTTCAAGCGGCGCGTCGATTACCGTCGCTACAACGGGGCGGCTTTGCTGGGTTTGCGCGGGCTGGTTTTCAAAAGCCATGGCTCGGCCGATGCCTTTGCGTTCGAGATGGCGCTCAACCGCGCTTATGATGCGGCACGAAATCGTCTGCTCGACCGAGTCCACGACCGCATTCTTGACACCATGCAGGCCCTGCCTGCGTCCTCTGAAGAAAGTGGTGGGGCTCCCCAAGTCGCCCACACCGCATGACCCATTCTTCCGCCGCCCGTTTTTCGCGTATCGCAGGAACGGGCAGCTGTCTCCCGTCGAACCGTGTCACCAACGACCAGTTGGTCGCCCGGTTGGCGCAGCACGGAATCGAAACCTCCGACGCCTGGATCCAGGAGCGCACGGGCATTCGTTCCCGGCACTTTGCCGATTCGCATATGGGTACGGCCGATCTTGGCGCCGAGGCCGCGCGCCAAGCGTTGGCGGCAGCCAGCTTGTCGGCTCAGGACATCGATCTGATCGTGGTGGCCACGTCGACGCCCGACATGGTGTTTCCGTCCACGGCCTGCCTGATCCAGCAACGCTTGGGTGTGCACGGCTGTGCGGCATTCGACGTGCAGGCGGTTTGTTCAGGCTTTGTCTACGCCATGACCGTCGCAGACGCCATGATCCGCGCAGGCAACGTTACCCGGGCGCTGGTGATTGGCGCCGAGGTGTTCTCGCGATTGCTCGATTTTTCCGATCGCACCACTTGCGTGCTGTTCGGGGACGGTGCTGGCGCGGTGGTGCTGGAGCTCGCTTCGCAGCCCGGCATTCTTGCGAGCGAGTTGCATGCCGATGGCCGTTATGCCGACATCTTGTGCGTGCCCGGGCATGTCGAGGGTGGCAGAGTCGTGGGCGGCGGCACGATCAAGATGGACGGGCCGGCTGTATTCAAGCTCGCCGTGAATGTGCTGGAAAATGGCGTGCGCGCCGTTCTCGGCAAGGCCGGGCGGGTTGAGGCGGATATCGATTGGCTGATTCCGCATCAGGCCAACATCCGAATCATGCAGGGGCTTGCCAAAAAGCTGTCGTTGTCACTGGATAAATTGATCGTCACCGTGGATCAGCACGGCAATGTATCGGCGGCCTCCATTCCGCTGGCGTTGGATCATGCCGTGCGCAGTGGTCGCGTGCGACGTGGCGATACTTTGCTACTCGAAGGGGTCGGCGGTGGCTTCACGTGGGGCGCTGTGCTCGTCGACTATTGACGAGTCAGCCCTCGTGGCAGGTTGGTCTGCGCCAGCGGTTTCTTTGAGTTTCGATCTAACGAGGTTTTTGCTTGATGTCGAATTTCGCTTTGGTTTTTCCTGGTCAAGGGTCTCAGTCGGTTGGGATGTTGAATGCCTGGGGCGATCATCCTGCGGTCAAGTCCACGCTGGATGAAGCTTCTGTTGCGCTCGGTGAGGATGTTGCCAGGCTGATTGAGCTCGGCCCCAAGGAGCAGCTCGATCTCACAACCAATACCCAGCCGGTGATGCTGGCGGCCGGTGTTGCGTGCTATCGAGCATGGCTGGCCGAGACGGGCGCGCGTCCGTCGGTTGTGGCGGGTCATTCTTTGGGCGAGTACGGCGCTCTGGTCGCGGCGGGCGTGCTGACGCTGGCTGATGCGTTGCCGCTGGTGCGCTTTCGTGCGCAAGTCATGCAAGAGGCTGTGCCGCAAGGGCAGGGCGGCATGGCTGCGATCTTGGGGCTGGATGCGCAAGCCGTGCGCGAAGGTTGCGCGCAGGTTGCGTCAACAGGCGAGGTCGTCGAGGCGGTCAACTTCAACGACCCCAAGCAGACCGTGATTGCCGGCACCAAGGCTGGTGTCGACAAGGCCTGCGAAGCCTTGAAGGCGGCCGGGGCCAAGCGCGCACTGCCGTTGCCGGTGTCCGCACCGTTTCATTCCAGCTTGATGAAGCCGGCCGCCGAGCGATTGAAAGAAAAACTTCTGGCAACTCCGTTCGCTAAGCCGACGATCGATTTGATCAACAACATCGACGTGGCTGTGACCGCTGACGCCGCCGCCATTCGTGATGCCTTGTATCGCCAAGCCTTCGGGCCGGTTCGCTGGGTTGAGGTTGTCCAGGCCATCAAGGCTCGTGGTGTGATGCACGTGTTGGAGTGCGGGCCAGGCAAGGTCTTGGCGGGCATGGTCAAGCGCATTGATGGCGATCTGGTCAGCGCCACCATCTTTGACCCGGCATCGCTGGCAGAAGCCAAGGCATTGCTCGGCTGACTGCGGCGCCAAAGTTGCAAACGCGTTGTGACAGTCTCAATAGGTAAATAGGAACAAGTGATGAGCGAATCTGTTTCTGCCAAGCAAGTGGCGCTGGTAACGGGTGCGAGTCGAGGTATTGGCAAAGCCATCGCGCAAACGTTGGCCGCGCGCGGCTATGTGGTGGTCGGCACAGCCACCACAGACAACGGCGCGCAAGGAATCACCGAGGCGTTGTCGGCTTACGCGGGCTCTAAAGGGGCGGTCTTGAATGTGACCGATGTGGTGGCTACTGACGCGGTCGTCGATGCCATCGTCAAGGAGCACGGTGCCTTGCATGTGCTGGTCAACAACGCCGGCATTACGCGAGACACTCTGTCAATGCGCATGAAAGATGACGACTGGGACGCCGTGCTCGACACCAATCTGAAGGCTGTCTTCCGTCTGAGTCGCGCGGTGATCCGTCCCATGATGAAGCAGCGCTACGGTCGCATCATCAATATCACCTCGGTGGTGGGAGCCAGCGGCAATGCAGGGCAGGCGAACTATGCCGCGGCCAAGGCCGGCGTGGCCGGGTTGACACGCTCGCTGGCTCGCGAACTGGGCAGTCGCAACATCACCGTGAACTCGGTGGCTCCCGGCTTCATTGCCACCGACATGACCGACAGTCTGCCTGACGCGCAGAAAGAAGCGTTGCTGGCGCAGATCCCGCTGGGGCATCTGGGTCGGCCGGAAGACATTGCAGAGGCCGTGGCGTTCTTGGCGTCGCCGCAGGCCGGATACATCACAGGCACCGAGTTGCACGTCAACGGTGGCATGTTCATGTCTTGAACTTGGTATACCGTTCGATATTCCTTTGCGGGGTGTCGTCGGAATGACGCCAGCACCCCGTAGAATCCCGTTTTTGTTTTGCATCACCCTCCTGGAGGAGCTATGAGCGATATTGAAGCCCGTGTCAAAAAAATCATTGCTGAACAACTGGGCGTGCCCGAAACCGAAGTCACCAACGAAAAAGCTTTCGTCGCCGATCTGGGCGCCGATTCGCTCGACACCGTTGAACTGGTGATGGCACTTGAAGACGAATTCGGCATCGAAATCCCTGACGAAGAGGCTGAGAAGATCACTACCGTGCAACTGGCGATCGATTACGCCAAGTCGCACATGAAGGCTTGAGCCCAGGCGTTGTTGGCCTGAGTTGTTTAACTAGCATCCGTACCGCATGACCCGTCGTCGCGTTGTCGTAACTGGCCTCGGCTTGGTAACCCCCGTGGGCAATACCGTGGCCGAATCCTGGGCGAATCTCGTAGCTGGCAAGTCCGGCATCGATACCATCACCAAGTTCGATCCGACCAACTTCGCTTGCCGCTTTGCTGGCGAGGTGAAAGGTTTCAATGTCGAGGACTACATCCCGGCAAAAGAGGCGCGGCACATGGACACCTTCATCCACTATGGGGTGGCGGCGTCCGTTCAGGCGGTGCGAGATGCCGGTTTGCCCACTGGCGAGGCTCTGAGCGAGGCGTTGGCCGAGCGTATTGGCTGTCTGTTGGGGTCAGGGATCGGTGGGTTACCCGAAATCGAGAATACCCACTCCGAATTGTTAAACCGCGGCCCGCGTCGCGTGTCACCGTTTTTTGTTCCGGCATCGATCATCAACATGATCGCCGGTCAAGTTTCCATTTACTTCGGCTTCAAGGGGCCAAATCTCGGCTTGGTGACCGCGTGCACCTCGGGATTGCACGCCATCGGTCTGGCAGCGCGCACCATCGAGTACGGTGATGCTGACGTCATGATTGCGGGCGGGGCTGAGGCAACTGTGTGCCCTCTGGGTGTTGGCGGTTTTGCGGCAGCGCGCGCGCTGTCCAACCGAAACGATGATCCTAAAACAGCGTCTCGCCCCTGGGACAAGGATCGCGACGGTTTCGTTCTGGGTGAAGGTTCAGGCGTCCTGGTGCTTGAAGAATATGAGCATGCAAAGGCTCGTGGCGCTACGATCTACGCTGAAGTAGCCGGCTTTGGCATGAGTGCTGACGCTCATCACATGACCGCTCCCAACGTTGATGGCCCCCGGCGCTCGATGCAACTGGCCTTGCGCAACGCAGGGGTCAATGTGGATGAAGTGCAGTACTTGAATGCACATGGCACTTCGACCCCTCTAGGCGACGTCAATGAAACCAACGCTATCAAGAACGCGTTTGGTGATCACGCCAAACAGCTGGTCGTGAATTCCACCAAGTCTATGACTGGCCACCTGCTGGGTGGCGCGGGTGGCGTGGAATCGGTGGTCAGTGTGCTGGCCATTCATCATCAGATTTCACCGCCCACAATCAACATCTTCAATCAAGATCCAGAGTGCGATCTCGACTACTGTGCCAATGAGGCGCGCAGCATGAAGATTGATGTGGCGTTGAAGAACAACTTCGGTTTTGGCGGCACCAACGGCAGTCTGGTGTTTCGGCGCGTGTGAGTCGCGTCAAGCAGACCGGTGCTTGGTGCTTCATGCGCCTTTGCTGATCCAGCTTGCATGACATCGCCTGATGCTGATGCGCAGTTGATCGAGCGAGTCAAACGCGGCGATTCCAAAGCGTTTGAAATGCTGGTCGTGA
The DNA here is from genome assembly GCF_041915145.1 of Aquabacterium sp. GTDB lineage: Bacteria > Pseudomonadota > Gammaproteobacteria > Burkholderiales > Burkholderiaceae_C > Aquabacterium. The sequence continues at coordinate 23,495 of NZ_JAYSBZ010000018.1, forward strand.
AGTATCAGCGGCGCATTGAGCGGCTGATCGGGCGGATGGTTCGAGACGTCGATCTGGTTGCCGATCTGGCGCAGGAAACCTTTATTCGCGCGTATCGGGCAATCCCACAGTTTCGAGGCGAAAGCGCGTTTTACACTTGGCTTTATCGAATCGCCGTCAATACAGCCAAAAAAGCACTGGTCGAACTCAAGCGCGACCCGATTGTCATCGACTCATCCCGCATATCAGGGGACGACGACGATGAAACTTCTCGCGTCGAAAATGAACTAACTGATGGCGAGACGCCCGAGGCTGTACTGGCAAGCCGGGAAATCGCAGCCGCCGTCAACGCGGCAATTGAGGCGCTGTCTGAAGATTTGAGGCAGGCCATCACGCTGCGTGAAATCGAGGGGCTGAGTTACGAAGAAATCGCTTCCGCGATGAATTGCCCTATCGGGACGGTTAGATCGCGGATTTTTCGCGCGCGCGAGGCGATTGCCGAGCGTTTGCGTCCACTGCTGGACACCCGCGAGGGTGAGCGTTGGTGACATGGAGCTGCTGCTATGACGGGTTCAGATCGTGAAGCCATGCGGATGTTCGAGGCACTGTCGGCTGTTGCTGATGGTGAGGCAGATGCTCAAGCAGTGGAGCAGGCTTGTGCATCCTGGCGGCATAACTCGATGGCGCGTGTGCGCTGGCATGCCTATCACTTGATTGGCGATGTATTGCGGTCGGACGAATTGGGGGCTGCCAAGGCAGACGAGTTGTTTTTGCAGCGCGTGCGCGAGCGCTTGGCCGCTGAGCCTGTTGTTTTGGCTCCCGCCTCTCTTGCTGGTGATGTTCCTGGTGATGCGAGCGGCTTGCGCAATGTCTTGCTGATGCGCGGGCGTCGCCGAATGTGGGGGGCGCCAATCGCGGTTGCCGCGGGTTTTGTCGCCATGGCTGGCTTGCTTGTCGCGGTGCGGCAGCCGGCACCTGATTCTTTGATCGATCAGCAGGTGTCGCTGGTGACCTTGCCCACGTCATCGTTGGGTGGCGGGGCTGAATCGTCGCTTGCGCAAGGTCTGGCGCCTGCCAACTCCGCAGCATTGACCGGGCAGAGCGATCCGGTGCTGGCGGTCAGCGACAACGTACTGCGCGACGCCAAGCTTGATCGCTACTTGGCGGCGCATCAAGAGTTTTCTGGTGCGGCGGTACTTGGCGAATCGTCGGGGTTCTTGCGCAGCGTGACCTACGAGGGGCCGGCGCGCTGATTCGTTTCGCATTTCAATTTCAGATGTGCGCTTTTTCATGTATCGGCGCACGGGCAGCGGAATACGCTGCCTTTTGACCTTATGGGCTGCAGTTTTTCGCGCCTGATCGCGACGCGCGCACGCCCCTCTATCGCGCTTTGTCTTCGACGCATGGTTCAGGCCAGTGATCGGGTCAAAGTCGATGGGACGCTCGTGGTGGATGGTGCCAGCAGCGCTGCAACAGAACAGGCTGATTTTTTTTGGGGCGCGCCGTCGAACTGGTCGGCTGAGTGTTGCCCTGAGTTGAAAAGGTGATGAGGATGATCAAGTTAGCGGGGTTGAATCGATTGAACATGACGTTGATCGCGACCGCCATGTTGATCGCTGGCGGAGGCATTGGCATGGTGCCGGTCTCGACATGGGCTCAGTCGACGCCCGTGATGAGAGGCTTGCCGGACTTTTCTGAACTTGTGGAGCAGGTCGGTCCGTCGGTGGTGAACATTCGTACCACGCAGAAAGTGCGCATGCGACAAGGCAGCGAAATTGACCAGCAAGCTGAATTCCAGGAATTTCTTCGGCGTTTCTTTGGCGCGCCGGGTGTTGACCCGCGCCGCGACCCACGCAACGGCGGTCCGCAAGGCGATGGCGAACCCGAACAGCAGCGCGGACTGGGATCGGGCTTCATCCTGAGTGCGGATGGTTATGTCATGACCAATGCACATGTGGTGAACGGTGCCGACGAGGTCTACGTCACGCTCACCGACAAGCGTGAATTCAAGGCGCGGTTGGTGGGGGCGGATCTGCGCACTGATGTTGCGGTGGTGAAGATCGAAGCCGGTGGCTTGCCTGCCGTGAAGATCGGTGATGTGAGCCGACTGAAGGTGGGCGAGTGGGTGATGGCCATCGGCTCACCCTTCGGACTCGACAACAGCGTCACTGCCGGCATCGTGAGCGCCAAGGCGCGTGACACTGGCGACTTCCTGCCATTCATTCAGACGGACGTGGCCATCAACCCGGGCAACTCGGGTGGACCGCTGATCAATCTGCGCGGCGAAGTGGTGGGCATCAACTCGCAGATCCTGAGTCGCTCGGGTGGTTTCATGGGGATCTCGTTTTCGATTCCGATTGACGAAGCCATTCGCGTGTCAGACCAACTGCGCGCCAGCGGACGCGTGAGTCGTGGTCGTATCGGCGTGCAAATCGACCAGGTGCCCAAAGACGTGGCAGAGTCGCTGGGCATGGCCAAACCCGCGGGTGCATTGGTGCGTGCCGTCGAAGCGGGTGGGCCGGCGGACAAGGCGGGTTTCGAGGCTGGTGACGTCATCACCCGGTTTGATGGCAAGGTCATCGAGAAGGCCAGCGATCTGCCCCGACTGGTAGGGAACACCAAGCCGGGTACCAAGTCTGTCGCGCAAGTCATGCGCCGGGGCGCGTTGCGCGATATTGCCGTGGTCGTGGCGGACACGCCCGCACCCGGCAAGGCGGCGGCCATTGCCGCCGACGAACGTTCGACGCCGGGTGTCCCGGCTCCTTTTGGTTTGACGGTTGTCGATCTGACCGATGCACAAAAGCGAGACCTGAAGATCAAAGGCGGTGTCCGCATCGAGCGCGCCGAAGGGGCGGCCGCCGCGGCTGGTTTGCGTGCGGACGACGTGATCTTGGCGATCGGCAACAAGGAAGTGACGGACGCGCGTCAGTTTCTGGCGGTGCTCAAACAACTGGATCGCACAAAGATCGTGAACGTGCTGTTCCGTCGTGGCGATCTCGCGCAGTACGCCTTGCTGCGTCCGACCAAGGAGCAATGACAAGGGTCTTCCAGCGTTCCGGCATATCCGATTGCTCGAACAGGTCTTTTCTCAATGTGAAATCGCGCAAATATTTGGCGACTTGCCGGGCTTCTTGCTTGTTGATAACTGAGCTTCACCATGAGAAGTTGGTTTCCACTAACATGGCGAGAAGGCTGGATTGGATGCGTCGGACGCTACAATGCATGCCGCGCATTCAAAATTTTGAGCAGCTGCCGGCTGGACGTGATCGGGGTCTTGTGACCCCGTTTTTGTTCCACAGATCGTCCACAGGGGTTTGTGGATAATCTGTTGATGAAATGCCCTGTTGGCGACCCGCAACAAGCGGCATGCCAGCATTGGCGCGGTTTTCAGCCCGATGCTTTTGGCTACAATGAAAGCCCAACAAAGCAGTTGCCATACATTTTTTGTTGGAAGGCGCGTCACGAGTTCGACGTGCCTTTTTTTTGTCTACACAGCGGCATGTAGCCACGCACGCTGAGTGCACGAGGCCAGACGAACCACCGAGTTGAAAGCTCGTGCGTGCACGTTGAACGTGCAGAAGATTGATCACATGGACCACATTCGTAATTTCTCCATCATTGCCCACATCGATCACGGCAAGTCGACGCTCGCAGATCGTCTGATCCAACGCTGCGGCGGTTTGAGTGATCGAGAGATGGAGGCTCAGGTGCTGGACTCGATGGATATCGAGCGTGAGCGCGGCATCACGATCAAGGCCCAGACGGCGGCGTTGCAATACAAGGCGAAGGACGGCACGGTTTACAACCTGAACCTGATCGACACGCCGGGGCACGTCGACTTCAGCTACGAGGTCAGCCGTTCGCTGTCCGCCTGTGAAGGCGCGCTGCTGGTGGTGGATGCCAGCCAGGGGGTCGAGGCGCAAACGGTGGCCAACTGCTACACCGCGCTCGATCTGGGCGTCGAGGTGGTGCCGGTGCTCAACAAGATGGATCTGCCGCAAGCCGACCCAGACAACGCCAAGGCCGAGATCGAGGATGTGATCGGCATCGATGCCACCGACGCGATTCCGTGCTCGGCCAAAACCGGCATGGGCATTGACGACATTCTCGAAGCGGTGATCGCCCGGATGCCGCCGCCCAAGGGCAACCCTGACGGCCCTCCGCGAGCCATGATCATCGACGCCTGGTTCGACAACTACGTCGGCGTGGTGATGCTCGTGCGCGTGGTTGATGGAGAGTTGAAAAAGGGCGACCGGATTCGTTTGATGGCGACCAATACGGTCTACCCGGTCGAGCATCTGGGCGTGTTCACGCCCAAGAGCGAGAACCGAGATGTGCTGCGCGCCGGGCAGGTGGGGTTCATCATCGCCGGTATCAAGGAGTTGGCTGCAGCCAAGGTGGGTGACACCGTCACCATCGAAAAGAAGCTGCCGAACAACGCAGGCCCGGCGACCGAGGCGCTGCCTGGCTTCAAGGAGATCCAGCCGCAGGTGTTCGCCGGACTCTATCCGACCGAGGCCAGCGAATACGACCAACTGCGCGACGCGCTCGAAAAGCTCAAGCTCAACGACAGCTCTTTGCGCTTCGAGCCCGAGGTGTCGCAGGCGCTGGGCTTTGGCTTTCGCTGTGGCTTCCTGGGCCTGCTGCACATGGAGATCGTCCAGGAGCGCCTGGAGCGCGAGTTTGATCAAGACCTGGTCACGACCGCGCCCAGCGTGGTCTACGAAGTCGAGCTGAACGACGGCACGGTGCTGGAAGTCGAAAACCCCAGCAAGATGCCGGAGCAGGGGCGGATCGCCGAAATCCGCGAGCCGATCGTCACGGTGCATCTCTACATGCCGCAAGACTACGTGGGCGTGGTGATGACGCTGGCCAACCAGAAGCGCGGCATCCAGCTCAACATGGCCTACCACGGCAAGCAGGTCATGCTGACCTACGAGCTGCCGCTGGCCGAGATCGTGCTCGACTTCTTCGACAAGCTCAAGAGCGTGTCGCGTGGGTATGCCTCGATGGACTATGAGTTCAAGGAATATCGCGCAGCCGACGTGGTGAAGGTCGACATCCTGATCAACGGTGATCGTGTCGACCCGCTGGCGATGATCGTGCACCGGTCGCAAAGTCAGTTCCGAGGTCGCGCGGTGGCGGCCAAGATGCGGGAGCAGATCCCGCGTCAGATGTACGACGTGGCGATCCAGGCGGCCATTGGCGCCAACATCATCGCGCGAGAAAACATCAAGGCTTTGCGTAAGAACGTGCTGGCAAAATGCTATGGCGGTGACATCACCCGCAAGCGCAAGCTGCTTGAGAAGCAAAAAGCCGGCAAGAAGCGCATGAAGCAGATTGGGAGCGTCGAGGTGCCCCAAGAAGCGTTTCTGGCCATCCTGCAAGTCGACGATTGATTTACCGAATGAGCACAATTACCGGACTGTTGTACGGCGCCCTGGTTATTTATCTGGGGGGCTGGTACGTAGGGAAGTGGAACGGCAATTTCTCGCTGCTGCTACTGATTCTGTCTGTGGTCACGCTGGCCTATTGGCTCGCCGAGCGCTTCGTGTATTTGCCGCGTCGCCAGCAGGCCGCAACGGCGCTGGAAGCCAGCGACGCCGCACGTCGGGTGGAGCTGAGCAAGCAAGGTATCAGCCAGGTCGACGGCAACATCGCCGAAGCCAAGCGCAAGGTGCTCGAGCAGCCTTGGTGGCTCGACTGGACCGCAGGCTTGTTCCCGGTGATCGTGGTGGTGTTCATGCTGCGGTCCTTCTTGTTCGAGCCGTTCAAGATTCCATCGGGTTCGATGATTCCGACGCTGCTGGTTGGTGATCTGATTCTGGTGAACAAATTTCACTATGGCATTCGGCTGCCCGTGATCAACAAGAAGATCCTGGCCAACCACGAGCCGCAGCGTGGCGACGTGATGGTGTTCCGTTACCCCGAGAACCCCAGCATCGACTACATCAAGCGCGTGGTGGGCGTGCCGGGTGACAAGGTGGCTTATCTCAACAAGCGGCTGACCATCAACGGCAAGCCAATCGAGAAGAACCCGTTGCCCGAGTTCTATGACGCTGATTCAATGCATTATTCGCAGCAATATGCCGAGCGTCTGGATGGCGTCGAGCATCGCATTCTCAACAACAAGGAGCGCGCGCCATTCGTGATGGGCGTGCACGAGTTCGAGTACAAGGACAACTGTCGCTACAGCCTGGAAGGCGTGGAGTGCACCGTGCCACCCGGTCACTATTTCATGATGGGCGACAACCGCGACAATTCCGAAGACTCGCGCTATTGGGGCTTCGTGCCGGACGAAAACATCGTCGGCAAGGCCTTCTTCATCTGGATGAATTTCTCTGATCCGAAGCGGATCGGCAGTTTCCGCTGATTTCAAACCAATCTAGGAGCACCAGCATGAATTCGCGTGCCATCTCGGCTGCACACTGCGCGTCGCGTGCCTCTCAACGCGGCATCACCTTGTTCGGTTTGATGTTCTGGGCGGTCTTTCTCGGGTTCTTTGCGCTGATCGCCATGAAGGTGATCCCGACGATCAATGAATACGCCACGATCAAACGCGTGGTCAACAAGATCGCGGCCGACGGTGGCACCAGCGTGGCCGAGGTGCGTGCCGCGTTCGAGAAGCAGAAGTCGATCGAGTACGGCATTTCGATTTCGGCCAAGGATCTCGACATCGGCAAAGAGAACGACAAGATCGTGGTCAAGTTCGCCTACGACAAGGAAATCGAGCTGATGGATCCGGTCTATCTGGTGATCAAGTACCAGGGGCAATCGAAATAACGTCGATGGCCATGAAGCAGACGCCCGCAGCCATGCAGGCGTTTCAATGGGGGCGGTGGTGACTCAAGGTTTGACCGCGCTGCAGCAGCGCCTGGGTTATCAATTCAAGACCCCAGCGTTGCTGGTGCGTGCCTTGACGCACAAGAGCTTTGGCGCCGACAACAACGAGCGCCTCGAATTTCTGGGTGATGCGGTGCTCAACCTGGCGGTGTCGGGTTTGCTGTATGCCCGGTTCGATCAGTCCGACGAAGGCGGTTTGACTCGCGTGAGAGCGCACCTGGTGCGGCAAGACATGCTGCACCGCCTGGCGCTGCAACTCAATGTGCCTGCCATCTTGCGCTTGAGCGAGGCGGAGGCGAAGGGTGGGGGGGCGCAGCGCCCGTCGATGCTCGCGGATGCCGTCGAGGCCATCATCGGGGCGATCTATCTGGACGCCGGATTCGAGCCAGCGCGGCAGCTGGTCGAACGCCTGTTCACCCCGATCGTGGCCGAGACCCGCATCGACGGTTGGGGCAAGGACGCCAAGACCGAACTGCAGGAATGGCTGCAGGCCCGCAAGCACCCCGTGCCCGACTACCGCATTGCCGCCACGCGCGGACGAGCGCATGATCAGACCTTCGTGGTGGAGTGCAAGGTGGCAGGCTATGCCATCAGCCAGACCGGCGAAGGACGCTCGCGCCGCGCGGCCGAGCAAGAAGCAGCGCGTCAGGCTTTGGCGTGCTTGAAAGAAAAGGAAGTAACTTCGCGATGACTGAGCCGACGTCTACCGGGCCCGCCGATACCAGCGCCGATGCCAATGCCACCCCGCAGCGCTGCGGCCTGATTGCCATCGTTGGCCGCCCCAACGTGGGCAAATCGACGCTGCTCAATGCCCTGGTGGGCCAGAAGGTGTCGATCACCTCGCGCAAGGCGCAAACCACGCGTCACCGCATCACCGGCATCCGCACGGTGGGCGACTCGCAGTTCGTGTTCGTCGATACGCCGGGTTTCCAGACCCGCCACAGCGCCGCGCTCAACCGCACGCTCAACCGCACCGTGCACGGTGTGTTGGCCGATGTAGATGTGGTGCTTTTCGTTGTGGAGTCTGGCAAGTTCGGTGCGGCCGATGAGCAGGTGCTGGCCTTGCTGACCACCACGGCCATGAAGAACAAGCCGGTGATCCTGGTGGCCAACAAGCTGGACACCATCAAGCGCCGTGCCGATCTCGCACCCTGGCTGCAGCAGATGCAGCAACGTCATGCCTTCACCGAGTTCGTGCCCCTGACGGCGCAGCGCGACGACGACGTGCAGCGCTTGCTGACCATCGTGCGCCCCTATCTGCCGGAGCAGGCCTGGTGGCACGAGGAAGACGCGCTCACCGACCGCAACGAGCGTTTTCTGGCTAGCGAGATCATTCGCGAGAAGCTGTTTCGCCTGACCGGCGACGAGCTGCCCTATACCTCGACCGTGGTCATCGACGAGTTCAAGGAAGAGGGCAACCTGCGGCGCATCTCGGCGTCCATCGTTGTCGAGCGCGATGCCCACAAGGGCATGGTGATCGGTGACAAGGGCGAGCGACTCAAGCGCATCGGCTCCGAGGCGCGCCAGGACCTTGAGCAACTGATGGACGCGAAAGTCTTCCTGGAGCTCTGGGTGAAAGTGCGCTCGGGCTGGGCAGACGACGAGGCCCACCTGCGCACCTACGGCTACGAGTAAAACCGTGGCGGCTCCGCGTGCACCAGCGCGTGCATCTGCGACGCGGCCCGCTGCACGGGCGCATGCCGCGAGCGAGGCGGCCTTCGTCTTGCACCACTACGACTGGAGCGAGTCCAGTCTCATCCTCGATCTGTTCACCCGCGAGCATGGCCGCGTGGCCGTGGTCGCCAAGGGGGCCAAGCGGCCTTACTCGCAGTTGCGCGCCGTGCTGCTGCCGTTTCAGCGCCTCAACGTGAACTTCGGAACGCGCCGAGGCGAGCAGGCCGAGGTGCAGACGCTCAAGTCGGCCGAGTGGCAGGGCGGCGGGCTGATGCTGGGCGGCGGGGCGATGCTGTCGGGCTTCTACTTGAACGAACTGCTGATGAAGCTGCTGGCGCGCAACGACGCCCACCCGACGCTGTTCGATGCCTATGCGCTGACGCTGCCGCATCTCGGTTCGGCCGATTTGGCGCAGGTGCAATCGGCCTTGCGCGCCTTCGAGCTGGTGTTGTTGCGCGAGCATGGCGTGCTGCCGGCCCTTGATCAGATCACGCAGACCCTGCAGCCGCTCGACCCGCAGCGTGCCTATTCGCTGTTGCCCGAGGTGGGACTGGTGGCGGCTCGCGACGACGACGGCGCCTTGCCGGGCGCCGCTGGTGCGGTATGGTGCTCGCTGGAGCAGGCGCTGGCGCATCAGCAGTGGGCGGCGTTGCAGCAGGTCTGCGCATTGGCGCTGACCGAACTCAAGGGCTTGCTGCGCGGGCTGCTCCAATATCACCTGGGGTCTCAGACGCTGCGCACCCGGCAGCTGATGATCGAGTTGGCCCAGACCTGAACCGATTGGCGTTTCGAATCCGATGAATCCTTTGATTGCTGCTCATGCGGTTGGCCGCGATGGCCGCACTGCCTTGTCCGTGAACGTGAACAAGGTGGCTCTGTTGCGCAACACGCGTCACCTCGGCATCCCGAGCGTTACACGGGCGGCCCGGTTGATCCTGGAGGCCGGGGCGCAGGGCATCACCGTCCACCCCCGGCCCGACGAGCGCCACATTCGGGGCTCCGATGTCTTCGAGCTGGCTGAGCTGCTGCGCGAGTGGCCACATGCCGAATACAACATCGAGGGCAACCCCTTTCACAACCTGATGGACTTCATCCGGCAGGTGCGTCCGCATCAGGCCACGTTTGTGCCCGACACGGTGGGGCAGTTCACTTCGGATCATGGTTGGAGCTTGCCTGCCGATATCGACAAGCTGCGCCCCCTGATCGACGAAACCAAGTCGCTCGGCGTGCGGGTGAGCCTGTTCATGGACCCGATCCCTGAAGCCATGGCGCATGCCCGCGCGGCGGGCGCCGATCGCGTCGAGCTCTACACCGAGGCCTACGCCAGCGCGCACGGCAAGCCCGAGGGGGCTGCCGTGCTGGCTCGCTACGTGCAGGCCGCCGAGGCCGCGCTGGCGGCGGGTTTGGAGGTGAACGCCGGCCACGATCTGAGCCGCGACAACCTCACCGACTTCTTGCGCGCCGTGCCCGGCGTGAGCGAGGTGTCGATCGGCCACGCGCTGATCGCCGATGCGCTCGAGCTGGGCTACACCGAGACCGTGCGCGACTACCAGCGTTGCATCCAGCGCGCGTTTGCGCCGCAGCCGGCCCAGCCATGATCGTCGGCATCGGCATGGACTTGTGCGAGATCGCGCGCATCGAGCAATCGATCGAGCGACACGGCGATCGTTTTGCCGAGCGCGTGCTGGGCGCCAACGAAATCGTGGTCTACCGCGAGCGCCTGGCGCATGGCGGCAAGCGCGGCGTCACCTACCTGGCCACGCGTTTTGCGGCCAAGGAGGCCTTTGGCAAGGCGCTGGGCACCGGCATCAGCCATCCCGTGACCTGGCAGCGCTGCGAAGTGCTCAATGGCGACAAAGGCCAGCCCGTCATCGTGCTCAACGGCGAGCTGGCGACCTGGTTTGCCGAGCAGGGCTTGCGCGCGCACGTGAGCCTGTCTGACGAAACCAATATGGCGGCCGCTTACGTGGTCGTCGAAAAAACCTGAACCCCACACCATGACCACTGCATCGCTTCACGCTCCCTTGGTGCTCGACATCGCGGGCCTCGAACTCAACGCCGACGACCGCCGCCGCTTGCTGCACCCGCTCACGGGCGGCCTGATCCTGTTTGGGCGCAACTGGGCCAGCCGTGGGCAGTTGATCGAGCTGTGCGCCGAGATCAAATCGCTGCGGCCCGATGTGCTGATCTGCGTGGACCACGAAGGTGGCCGCGTCCAGCGCTTCAAGACGGACGGCTTCACGCACCTGCCCCCGATGCGCGCGCTGGGCGAGTTGTGGATGCAAGACGCCCTGACCGCCACCGACGCTGCCACGGCTTGCGGCTACGTGCTCGCGGCCGAGCTGCGCGCGTGCGGCGTCGACCTGAGCTTCACGCCGGTGCTCGATCTCGATTACGGCGAGAGCTCGGTGATTGGCGACCGCAGCTTCCACCGCGACCCGCGCGTGGCCACGATGCTGGCCAAGAGCCTGATGCACGGTCTGCTGCTGGCGGGCATGGCCAACTGCGGCAAGCACTTTCCGGGGCACGGCTTCGTCAAGGCCGATTCGCATACCGAGGTGCCGGTGGACAAGCGCAGTCTCAAGGCCATCCTGGCCGATGACGCCAAGCCCTACGAGTGGCTCAGCACCTCGCTCACCAGCGTCATGCCGGCGCACGTGATCTATCCGAAGGTCGACGCGGCGCCGGCCGGTTTTTCGTCGCGCTGGCTGCAAGACATCTTGCGCATCGAGCTCGGCTTCACGGGCGCGATCTTCAGCGACGACCTCAGCATGGAAGGCGCCAGCGTGGCGGGTAACCACACGCAGGCGGCCATCGCGGCCCTGAACGCGGGGTGCGACCTGGTGCTGCTGTGCAACCAGTCCTTGAACGGCGGCAAGCCGGTGGACGACTTGCTCGACGGCCTCGACCGCGCCTTGGCTAAGGGGAAGTGGGAGGCCAACCCGCAGAGCGAGGCACGCCGCCTCGACTTGCTGCCGCAGACCGCCCCGCTCACGTGGGACGAGCTGATGGTGCACGCGCCCTACATGCAGGCGTTGACGCGACTGCCCTGAGCGCTGCTTACTCGGCGTCGTGGGGCGACAACAGGGGCTGCCACTCCGGCCCCGTTGCGGCCTCGATGACGATGGGGGCCTGACCGCCGCTGCCTGGTAGCTCCACCCGACTGGCGTGCAGCCACAGGCGCGGTGTGCCCAGCCAGGCCGCCACGGCGCGGTTGTGTGCGCCTTTGCCATGGGTGCTGTCGCCCACCAGCGGATGGGCGATGTGCTTGAAGTGGCGGCGGATCTGATGGCGACGGCCCGACAGCGGTTCGACTTCGATCAGAGCATAGCGGCTCGACGCGTGCCGCCCGTCCGGGAACGGCCACTCATGGCACAGCAGGCGCCGGTAGCGCGTGACGGCCGGCAGGCGCACCTGGCCGGCTGAGGGCAGCTCGGGGTCGCGCGCCAAGGCGTAGTCGATCTCGCCCTCGGCAGGCGGCCAGCCGCGCACCAGCGCCAGATAGCGTTTGCGCACGAGCCCGGCTTCGAACGCCGCGGTCAGCTGGCGGGCGGCGTCCACGTTGCGGGCGAAGAGCAGCACGCCGGACGTGGCCTTGTCCAGACGGTGCACGGGCCACAGCCGCAGCCCGAGTTGCGCTTGCAGCACGTCCCACGCGTTGCGGTGTTCGTGGGCGTCGAGCCCCGAGGGGTGCACGAGCAGGCCGGGTGGTTTGTCGATGGCGACGAGGTGCTCGTCGGTGTGCAGCACCCGCAGCGGCGCCTCATGGGGCGTGCTGGATGGCCCGTCGATGGGCTCGTGCATGTGCTCTCTCAGGGCTTCGCCAGCAGGTCTTGCGCTTCAGGGTGACGTTTCATGTAGACCTGAACGTAGGAGCAAACGGGGCGCACTCGATAGCCTTGGCTGCGGGCCCAAGCGATCGCAGCCGCCACCAGTGCGGCGGCGATGCCGCGGCCTTCGAGTGCGCTCGGCACCACGGTGTGCGTCATGGCCATCACGGTGCCATCAAGCTCGTAGTCGGCGCGGCACAGCAGGCCATCAACGGTAGCCTCGAAGCGGCTGCTGCCAGGGTTGTGCGTGACGGGTACGGTGGGTGAGGTCATCGGTGTCCTTTCAATGGTTTCGAGCGTGATCAGACCCAGCCCAGCGCGCCGAGCAGGGCGCCCGCACCGATCAACCACAGCAGGTGCAGCTTGCTGCGCCACACGATCAAGGCTGTGACCACGGTGAGTACAAGGGCGCGCCAGTCGGCGGCCGGTGGGGCCAGCAGCCAGCCGGTGGCGGCCACCAGGGCCAGCGTGAGCGGGGCCATGCCGACCTTGAAGGCTTGCACGCCGCGCCAGTCTTCGCGCGCCCGGCCCCAGCGGGCCACCAGCAGCGCCAGCGTGGTGGACGGCAGCATGATGCCGAGCATGGCCGCCAAGGCGCCCACGATGCCGGCGACCTGAAAGCCGAGCACGCCGACGAACAGCACGTTGGGGCCGGGCGAGGCCTGCGCCAGCGCCATCGCGGTGGTGAACTGGCCATCAGTGAGCAGGTGGTGCTGCACCACGAGCAGGCGGTGCATCTCGGGCGCCACGGTGACCGCGCCGCCGATCGACATCAGCGACATCATGAAAAAGTGGCCCAGCAGAGTCAGGCACAAGTCCCACGGCAGATGGGCGAGGGCGCCAACGGCGGCGGTGCTCATGAGCGTGAGCCTTTGAGCTGGGCGGCGGCTTGTCGGCCCAGCACCCACCAGGCCCAAGCGCACGCCAGCGGCCCGGCCGTGAGCAACAGCGGCAAGAGCGGCACGCGTGCCCACACCACGGCGCCGAACATCGCGGCGCCCAGCACGCTGCTGCGCACCACCCCGAGCGGGCTCGACTTGATTTGCGCGCCGAGCTTGAGCGCGGTCCCGCCGATCAAACCGGCCGCTACCGCGCCCATGCCGTGCAGCGCACCGGCCACGGCGGGCACATGGGCAACGTGCCCAAACAGCGCGGTGACGATCAGCACCGTGACGAGCGGCAAAGTCATCATTCCGGCCAGGGCGGCGAAGGCGCCGCGCCAGCCGAAGAAGCGGTCGCCGATGATCAGCGACAGATTGCAGACGTTGGGCCCCGGCAGGATCTGCCCGATCGACAGGATCTCGACGAACTCGGCTTGCGTGAGCCAGCGGCGCTGCTCGCACAGCACCCGCTGCGTGATGGCCAGCACCCCGCCAAAGCCTTGCATCGCCAAGCCCGAGAATGCCCAGAACAGCGCGATGGGCGAGGCGGGGCGGGGGCGATCGGCTTCGGACATCGTGGTGAGCTTACCGCTGGGCAGCGTGCCGCGTCAGCCGTACACCGTGACGACCTGGTAACCGTAGGCGGCCAGCGTGCCGTCCGGGGCCCACAGGGCCGAGCGCTCGTTGACGTAGCCGTCGCGCACGGCGATGGCCTCCTTGTCGACGCGCCACCAGCCCTGGCCTGCCAAGCCGGGTGCCAGCGGGCGCAACTCCAGCGCCCACGACACCGAACTGGCCGGGCCGGGCTTGGTCAGGCGGCCGAGCGCCGGCGTGGGGGCGGCGTCGGCGAAGATCACCGCGAGCACTTCGTCGAGGTGTGCCGTTTGCGGGTCGATCTCGCCAGCGTGCAGCTGCATGTAGATCTTGGTGTCCCATCCCGAACCGCCCGTGAAGGGCAACGCACCCTGCGCCATGCGGAAGTCGATGTGCTGGGTGAAGGCCGGCGTCAGGCCGGGCAGATAGGGCAGGGCGGGCACGTCGTCGGGTTGGACGTCAATGGCCGGCATCGCCGGGTTCAGCTCGGGCAAGGTGCTCTCGCGCGGGCCGGCAAACACCCCGATGAACACGGCAGCGGTTTCGCCGTTTTGCCGCAAGGTGGCCTGTACCTGGCGCACGTTCTTGCCTTCGCGCAGCGTGTGCACGTCGATCTCGCCCACGCCTTCGGTCATCGGGCCGATGAAGTTGGTTTGCAGCGCCCGCAAGGCCACGTCGGCCGGCCACTGCGGCCCGGCGATGTCGCGCATGGCCTGCACCGCCAGCGCCGCCATCAGACCGCCAAACACGGTGCGGCCCTGTTGCCAGTCCGCGGTGACCGGAAAGCGCAGGGTCTGGCCTTGAATCTGGCGTTGTTGCAGCAGCGAATACAGGTGGACGGCAGGGGCGGCAGACATGCGCAAGACCTTTCAGGACGGCTCGTTTGTCAAATTTGAGGCACATTATCGAACGATCGTGCTTTTTTGTCCGACACGAGGGCGCAAACCCTTGTGGGCTGAGTGACGAAATCACGCCCAGGCCCCGATTGGTCTCTGCTTTTCTTGTTGTTTGAAGGATGTCGATGTCTGCTGACCAGCCCACCGTCTCACCGGCCTATCACCCGCGCCGCGTGGCCCGCAGCCGCTTCGTCAAGGTCCGCATGCTCGACGTTCACGTGCACGAGTGGGGCGACCCCAGCCTGGTCACGCCAGAGCGGCCGGCGGTGGTGATGGTGCATGGCTGGATGGATGTGGGTGCGTCGTTTCAGTTCGTGGTGGATGCCCTGCAGCAAGACCGCTACGTGATCGCGCCCGACTGGCGCGGCTTCGGCCTCACGCAGGGGCCGGCGACCGACAACTATTGGTTCGGCGACTACCTGGGCGACCTCGACCTGTTGCTCGACGCCATGAACCTCGGCACGCCCGAGCAGCCCATCGACCTGGTGGGGCACAGCATGGGCGGCAACATCGTGATGACCTACGCCGGGGTGTGCCCGAAGCGCATCCGTACGCTGGTCAACCTCGAAGGCTTCGGCATGCCGCGTACCGACCCGAAGGATGCCCCCGGGCGCTACGCCGGCTGGCTGTACCAGCTCAAGAACCCGGTCGACTTGAAGGACTACGACAGCCTCGACGCCGTGGCCGCGCGTATGCAGAAGAACAACCCGCGTCTGCCGCTCGATCGCGCTCGCTGGCTGGCCAACCACTGGGCCCGCCGCACCGAGGCGGGGCGCTGGGTGATCAACGGCGACCCGGCGCACAAACGCATCAACCCGCAGCTCTACCGGGTAGAAGAGGCGCTGGCCTGCTGGGGCGCCATCACCGCGCCGGTGCTGGTGGTCGATGCCGGTATTGACGAGACCAAGCGCTGGTGGGGCGACGCCTACCCCCGCAGCGAGTTTCACGAGCGCTTGAAGGCCGTGCCCGATTCGCGTTGCGCCACCATTCAAGACGCCGGCCACATGCTGCACCACGATCAACCTGCCGAACTGGCTGAACTGCTCGAAAACTTCTGGTCGGCCGGGGTGCCATGAACGCGCGATTCGGGTGTCTTGCGTGAGAAAATGTCCGGCTTATTACGGTTCAGATCGAGCCGGCTGAGGACACGAAAAAATGGACATCGAACACATCAACGCCCTGGGCACCCAACTGGCCGACCTCACGCAGCGTACCCAAGAGCTTCGGAGGTATCTTTGACTGGGATGACAAGTCCCGTCGCCTGAGCGAGGTCAACGCCGAGCTCGAAGACCCTGCGGTCTGGAACGACTCCAAGCACGCTCAGGCCCTAGGGCGCGAGAAGAAGTCGCTCGAAGACGTGGTGCTGGTTCTCGAATCGCTGACCAGCAATCTGGCCGACAACACCGAGCTGTTCGAGATGTCGAAGGCCGACGACGACCATGCGGGTCTCGAGGCCATTGCGGCCGATGCGGCCAAGTTGGCCGCCGACGTCGAGCGACTTGAGTTTCGCCGCATGTTCAACAACCCGGCCGACCCGAGCAATTGCTTCATCGACATTCAAGCCGGCGCCGGCGGCACCGAGGCCTGCGACTGGGCGGGCATGCTGCTGCGCCAATACCTGCGCTACTGCGAACGCAAGGGCTTCAAGACGACGATGGAAGACGAAACGCCGGGTGACGTGGCGGGCATCAAGAGCGCAACCATCAAGGTCGAGGGCGACTACGCCTTCGGCTTGCTGCGCACCGAGACGGGTGTGCACCGCCTGGTGCGCAAGAGTCCGTTCGACTCGTCGGGTGGGCGCCACACCAGCTTCGCTTCGCTGTTCGTCTACCCCGAGATCGACGATTCGATCGAAATCGAGATCAACCCTGCCGACGTGCGTACCGATACCTTCCGTGCTTCGGGCGCGGGTGGTCAGCACATCAACAAGACCGACTCCGCCGTGCGCCTGACGCACATCCCGACCGGCATCGTCGTGCAGTGCCAGGATGGCCGCAGCCAGCACAGCAACCGCGACGTGGCGTGGCGGCGTCTGCGGTCCCGGCTGTACGACTTTGAAATGCGCAAGCGTCAGGAAGAGCAGCAGAAGCTTGAGGACACCAAGACCGACGTGGGTTGGGGTCACCAGATCCGCTCCTACGTGCTGGACCAGAGCCGTATCAAGGACCTGCGCACCAACGTCGAGATCTCCAATACCCAGAAGGTGCTGGACGGCGATCTCGACGCTTTCATCGAAGCGAGCCTGAAGCAAGGCGCGTGATGCGCCGGGCTTCGGCCCTTCCCGACCTGTCTGCCAACCGTTCGAACAAGAGAAACCACCATGATGCGTGAAGGCACAGCTCCCCTCGTTCGCCGCGCCGACTATGTCGCCCCGGCCTACTGGATCAAGACCGTCGACCTGACGTTCGACCTCGACCCGGCCAAGACGCTCGTCATCAACAAGATGACGCTCGAGCGCAATGCTGCCGTCGAACCCGGTTCGCTGCGACTCGATGGCGAAGACCTCAACCTGACCCGCGTGCTGGTGAACGACGAATCGGTGTCGTTCCGCGTCGAAAGCGGTCAACTCGTGCTCGACAACCTGCCCGATGGGTCGTTCCGTCTCGAAGTGCGTACCACCGTGGCGCCCGAGAAGAACACGCAGCTCTCGGGCTTGTACACGTCGAGCGGCGGCTTCTTCACGCAGTGCGAGGCGCAGGGCTTCCGCCGCATCACGTACTTCCTGGATCGTCCGGACGTGATGGCCACGTTCAGCGTCACGCTCAAGGCCGACAAGGCCAAGTACCCGGTGCTGCTGTCCAACGGCAATCTGATGGAAGGCGGCGACATCGACGGCGGCCGCCACTACGCCAAGTGGCACGACCCGCACCCGAAGCCCTGCTACCTGTTTGCGCTGGTGGCGGCCGACCTGGTGGCGCGTGAGCAGCATGTGTGCACGCGCTCGGGCAAAGACCACTTGCTGCAGGTTTACGTGCGCCGGGGCGATCTCGACAAGACCGAGCACGCGATGAACTCGCTCATCGCGTCGCTCATTTGGGACGAAGCACGCTTCGGCCTGCCGCTCGATCTGGAGCGCTTCATGATCGTCGCCGTGAGCGACTTCAACATGGGCGCGATGGAAAACAAGGGCCTGAACATCTTCAACACGAAGTACGTTCTGGCCAATCCGGCCACGGCCACCGACGTGGACTACGCCAACATCGAGAGCGTGGTCGGCCACGAGTACTTCCACAACTGGACGGGCAACCGCGTGACCTGCCGCGACTGGTTCCAGCTCTCGCTCAAAGAAGGCCTCACGGTCTTCCGCGATCAGGAGTTCAGCCAGGACATGGCCGGCAGCCCCTCGGCGCGCGCCGTCAAGCGCATCGAAGACGTGCGCCAGCTGCGCCAGTTCCAGTTCCCCGAAGACGCGGGCCCGATGGCCCACCCGGTGCGCCCCGACAGCTATCTCGCCATCGACAACTTCTACACCGCGACGGTGTACGAAAAGGGCGCCGAGGTCGTGCGCATGATGCACACCCTGGTGGGCCGCGACGGCTTTGCCAACGGCATGAAGCTCTATTTCGAGCGCCACGACGGCCAGGCGGTGACGTGCGACGACTTCGCCCAGGCGATTGCCGACGCCAACCCCGACAGCGAACTGGCGCGTCACCTCGACGGCTTCAAGCGCTGGTATGCGCAGGCCGGCACCCCGCGCGTGAAGGCTCGCGGCGAGTACAACGCACAAGAGCGCACCTACACGCTGCATCTCAGCCAGAGCTGCGCGGCCACGCCGGGCCAGCCCGCCAAGCTGCCGTTCGTGATTCCGGTGTCGGTGGGGCTGCTCACGCACGACGGCAAGAACCACCTGCTGCACATGGCCGGTGAGTTGCTGCCGGGCACCAGCCAGCGCGTGCTGGTGCTCACCGAGGCCGAGCAGAGCTTCACCTTCGTCCACGTGCCCGGCGAGCCGGTGCCTTCGCTGTTGCGCGGATTCTCGGCGCCGGTGGTGCTCGAATGCGAACTCGACGACGACGCGCTCTTCACCCTGCTGGCGCACGACGAAGATCCGTTCAATCGGTGGGAAGCGGCCCAGCAACTGGCGCAGCGCCGCATGCTGGCCGCGGTCAAGGGCTCGGGTCACGTCGATCTGGACGCCCGCTACGTCGATGCGCTGCGCCACGTGCTGCGCCACCACGAATTGGATGCGGCCTTCAAAGAGCTGCTGCTCACGTTGCCGTCTGAAAGCTATCTGGCCGAGCAGCTTGACGTGGTCGACCCGCAGCGCATTCACCAAGTGCGCGAGGCGCTCAAGCAGCAGCTGGCGCATGCCCTGCACGACGACTGGGTGGTGGCCTTCGAGGCCAACCAGATCCACAGCGGCTACTCGCCCGACCCGGTCAGCGCTGGCCGCCGCGCGCTGGCCAACTTGGCACTTGCGAACCTGACGCTCGATGGCACCTTGCGCGCCAACCCGCTGTGGCCCGGCCGCGCCTATCAGCGCTTCAAGGATGCCACCAACATGACGGATCGCCTCGGTGCGCTGTCGGCACTGGTGCATGCACACGCCGAGCTGGCGGCTCCGGCGCTGGAGCGCTTCCGCGAGATGTTCCGCGGCGAAGAGCTGGTGATCGACAAGTGGTTTGCCTTGCAGGCCACGGCGTCCGAGCGCGACGGGCAGGTGTTTGCGCGTGCCAAGGCGCTGCTGCAGCACCCCGACTTCACGCTGCGCACGCCCAACCGCGCTCGCAGCTTGCTGATGGGGCTGTGCCTGATGAACCCGGCCGCCTTCCATCGCACCGATGCCGCTGGCTATGTGTTCTGGGCCGAGCGCGTCATCGAGATCGATGCCATCAACCCGCAACTGGCGGCTCGCCTGGCGCGCGCGCTCGACCGCTGGAAGCAGCTCGCCGAGCCCTACCGCACGGCGGCCCGCGAGGCAATCGCCCGCGTGGCGGCGCGCAGCGAGTTGTCGGACGACGTGCGCGAGATCGTCACGCGCGCCCTGCAAGATTGAGTTTTCAAGAGTGAGTCGAACATGAGCAAACAAGTCAGTCTGACCCAATACCTGATCGAGCAGCAGCGTGAGGAGGGGCGGATCCCGTCGCAACTGCGTCTGCTGATCGAAGTGGTGGCCCGCGCCTGCAAGCGCATCGCCATCAACGTCAACAAGGGCGCCCTGGGCGATGTGCTGGGCACCGCCGGCACCGAGAACGTGCAGGGCGAAGTCCAGAAGAAGCTGGATGTGATCGCCAACGAGGTGCTGATCGAGGCCAACGAGTGGGGCGGTCATTTGGCCGCGATGGCGTCTGAAGAGATGGACGACATCTACGCCGTGCCCAATCGCTATCCGCAGGGCGAATACCTGCTGCTGTTCGATCCGCTCGATGGTTCGAGCAACATCGACGTGAACGTGAGCATCGGCACCATCTTCTCGGTGCTCAAGCACTGCGATGGCTGCGCGGTGTCGGCCAACAGCTTCTTGCAGCCCGGGGTGGCGCAAGTGGCCGCGGGCTATTGCGTCTACGGCCCGCAGACCACGCTGGTGCTGACCGTGGGCAACGGCGTAGCGATGTTCACGCTCGACCGCGAGCAGGGCTCGTGGGTGCTCACGCAAGACGGCGTGAAGATCCCGGAAGACACCAAGGAGTTCGCCATCAACATGTCGAACATGCGCCACTGGGCCCCGCCCGTGAAGCGCTACATCGACGAGTGCCTGCAAGGCAAGGAAGGCCCGCGCGGCAAGGACTTCAACATGCGCTGGGTGGCCTCGATGGTGGCCGACGTGCATCGCATCCTGACCCGTGGCGGCATCTTCATGTACCCCTGGGACAAGCGCGAGCCCGACAAGCCCGGCAAGCTGCGCCTGATGTACGAGGCCAACCCGATGAGCTTCCTCGTCGAGCAAGCCGGGGGCGCGGCCACCAACGGCACGCAGCGCATTCTCGATATCCAGCCCACCAAGCTGCACGAGCGCGTGAGCGTGGTGCTGGGCTCTAAAAACGAGGTGGATCGCGTGACGGCGTATCACCGCGAGGTTTGATGATTTCGTAGGGCACGAGACACCCTCGGGTTGGGCCCGATGGTGCCGTGCCGGCATGCCTTCGACCATCGCGGGCATGTTTGCCACGGACGGTTTTCAGCATTACCTCTTGGCGCTTGAGCGCGATCTGTGGTTCGGTCGCCTGCCCAGGCGTTTGACAGATCAGATGTTGCGCAACGCAGAGTTGCGCCGTTTGGTCGATAAGCAGTCCCTGTTTTTGCGCGGCGATGCGCCCAGCGGCTTGTATTGCGTGCTCGAAGGCGGCATGCGGGTAACCGGGCTCACCGATGCTGGCAAAGAGGCCATCTTGACTCTGCTGCAGCCGCTGGCCTGGTTTGGTGAAATTGCCCTTTTCGATGGCCTGCCGCGTACCCACGATGTGGTGGCCGAGGGGGCGGCAGTTTTGCTGCACGTGCCGCAGCCCGCGCTTGATGCGATCCTCGCTCAATGCCCTGAATATTGGCGCGAGTTCGGGCTGTTGATGGCGCTCAAGCTGCGGTTGGCCTTTATCGGCATCGAAGATCTCTCGCTGCTCTCGGCTGATGCGCGCATGGCGCGGCGTTTGGTGTATTTGGCTCAAGGGCGGATGCCGCAAAGAGCGGCAGCGGTGCCGGTGGGCATCGATGTGAGCCAAGAGCAGTTGGCCTTGATGCTCGCGCTGTCGCGCCAGACAGCCAACAAGATCCTCAAAGGCTTTGAGCAAGACGGTGCCGTGCGGGTGCACTACGGCCATATCGAGGTGCTCGATCTGGCCAAACTCAAACAACTCGGCGGCGTGTCGGCGCACGAAGAAGCGCTCACGCAGAGTCGTCCGGGCTTGTTTTGATCCCTTGAACGGGCCGCAGCCCTAGGGCTATCCCGTGTTTGTCGCACTGGCGACAGATGGGTGGATTGCGCATCATCAATATTGCGCAGCTTCAGACCACCACGAGGAGACTCCCATGAAGATAAGCGCGCAAGTGATCAGCGGCGCCGTAGTGCTGGGCGTGGCCTGGCCGATGGCCGGGTTGGCGGCGGCACCGACTTTTCCGAACCAGGAAACCATCTGCACGTTCAACGCGGCGCGTGAGCAACAGCGTTTGGCGTCGGCGGCCAACTTTGCCGATCCGGTAGTGCAGAGCATCATCGTCAACGGCGCACAGGTCTGGGCTGCCGGCAGCAGCGCAGCGCCCACGCTCAAGCCGGGCGATATCGTGACGCTCAACGGCAGCGGCTTTGGTGCCGGCACCGATATCGACTTCAGCAAGATCATGGTGGGCAACTCGCGCGTGCTCGAAACCGACCTGGTGATGTACGAGCAAAAGCTCGATCTGACCTCGACGGTGAATTACGAAACCGGCGCGGTACGCAGCAGTTGGCCGAAAGACGTGCTGAGCTGGTTTGACACGCAGGTGACCTTCCGCGTGCCCGCGCATGCCAGCAAGGGACCGCTCAAGCTGCAAGTGCAAAAGCGCACCGGCTACAACCTGTCGCTGCTCAAGTCGGGGCCGCACAACGTGATCGACGCGCAGGTCTACCGGGTGCCAGCACCCGCGAGTGCGAACTGCGATGTGGTGTCCACCTTGTCTGAGATCACCAAGGGCGTGAGCATCCCGGTGGCGGTGAGCAACCCCAGCTTCAGCAGCATGGTGACGCTCGGGCGGCAGATCTTCTGGTCGTATGACTTCAACCTGGGGTTGAGCCACAAGTTCAAGAATCTCGACTGGAACGCCATCCTGAGTTACGGCGCCACTGACCCGTACACCCGCAAGGCCGCCGACCCGACGGCGCTGTTCGGTGCCTACAAGATCAACGCGTCGGAAGTGCCGGCCGAGGCCTACACCGACGTCTACTTCGACCCTTACCCGCAGCTCAATCCCACACCGGGGTTCCTGACGCTGGCGCCGCAGCTCACCAAGGGCAACACCAGTTCGAGCGGCTGGGTGGGCTACCGTTATGCCGAGTCGTCGCACCCCATTTTGGGCAACGGCAAGTGGGTGGGTTTCAACTGTGCGTCGTGCCACGGCTATCGCATCAGCTACGGCAAGGGCAGTTCCACCGTGACCAAGGTGTTTCCGGGGCTGCCCAACCCGCTGTGGTCGATGAAATGGTCGGTGCTGGGCACCAACTACCTGCTCACCACCACCGCGAACTTCTCGTTCATCACGGGCAACGAGCCGGGGCCAGCCTGGGCGCCGGGTACCGCCGCGGTCGACAAGACCTCGCTCATCTACCACATGCCGGCCGGCGCGGCCGAGGCCAAGTTGATACGCACCGCGGGCGAGGGCGGGTTGTATGACAACGATTACGTCTTCAGCCCGGTCGCCATCCCCAACGTGACCAACCATCTGCCGATTCGGCGCGCGTTGTCGCACACCGAGTCGTATGTGGGCTTCGAAGGCTCGTACATCCACGCCGAGGAGCCCGACGGTGCCATGGGCTCGATGGACGCCAATTCGCTGAAGGCGCTCACGGCCTACATGTCCACGCTCGACGCCAATGACGATGACTTGCGCAACGTGGGTCTCTATCGCTGGCTCAAGACCAACGGCAAGCTCGCCACGCAGACCGGCAGCAGCGCCACGACCGAAGGGGCCTTCGTGCAAAGCGGTTGGCAAAGCTACCCGGCGGTCAGCGCCGTGGTGGCGCAAGGCAAGGCCTTGTTCACACAGGCATGTGCCAGCTGCCACAGCGATCAGGTGGGCGCCAACACCAACGAGCGCATGATCCGCCTCGACCAAGTGGGGCGCTTCTTCGCGCCGACCGACTTCCAGCGCAAGCAGCAGTCGATCCGCGCCACCTTCCTGCGCGACCTCTACTGGGTCAGCTCGCGGGGGCTGCTGAGCGACGGCCACGTGCGCAACCTCGAAGATCTGGTCAACCCGGATCGCTGCGTTGAAGGCTCGGGGCTCTACAACCAGTACTACACGCTGCACGCCCCGGTGCGGCCGGCAGCCGGCACGCCCGATCAGCCGACGCCGGTGCCCGACCTGAACCGCAAGGGCGATGTGTTCCGCGTGCCGGTGTCGAAGAACTCGCTGCTGGACTACACGACTGCTCCGGCGCGCAACCGGTTCGTCGAGCGGCACAAGTACTTCGTCAAGGTCAGCTGGGACGCCGACAACTACTACTGGGACTACCAGAAAATGCGTCGCGAATATGGCCCGGCCGAAATGGGCTCGAATGCTCCGATCGGGCTGCCCGCCACACCGCACCCCTGGTGCGCAAAGAGCAGCGGTGACGTGTCAGCGCTGGTGCAATATCTGCTCACGCTTTGATCGAAGAATCGGGGCGGTCGAATGCCCCGTTTTTAGAATAGAATGCGCGCTTCGGTTGCCGGTGTAGCTCAGTCGGTAGAGCAGCTCATTCGTAATGAGAAGGTCGAGGGTTCGATTCCTTTCTCCGGCACCAAGAAACACAAGGGTTAGCAGGTTCGCGCTTGCTAACCCTTTTTGTTTTTCTGCGCTCATGTAGCCAACTTGCAGCGGATTTCACCTTTTGGTTGTGACCTGCCCCCTCCCGCCGTACCACTGAGGCGGAAGTCCGGGTTGAAGATTACTTGATCTCGTTGCTTGAAGCTGGTGGTGGCTGGTTCTTGGTGCGATGGCGC
>NZ_JAYSBZ010000019.1:0-46167 GCF_041915145.1 Aquabacterium sp.
GCTATTGACTCTTCCAGCTCCGCTTGCAGCGCATTGAAGGCGGCTTCGATCTGCTCGGGCTGCCTACAGGTATCGTAGATCTGAAGGATGCGTTTCTCGAAGTCGAGGCCGCCTTCAATACGACCCAGCACTTCATCGCTTGCACCGAACACGCCGGAGAACAGATTGAATTTCTCAGTGAGCAGTTCCAGCACGCGCTGGTCGGCCTGGTTGCGGGTGTTGAGGAAGTTGATGACCACCACGTCGTAACGCTGACCGTAGCGGTGGCAACGGCCAATGCGCTGCTCGACACGCTGCGGGTTCCACGGCAGGTCGTAGTTGATGATGAGCGCGCAGAACTGCAGGTTGACACCTTCGGCAGCCGCTTCGGTGGCGATCATGATTTCCGCGCCGGTGCCGTCGTCCTTGCGGAAGTGGTCGATCAGCGCGGTGCGGCGATCTACCTGCGGCGAGCCGGTGACGCGATCTGTGCCTATATATTCTTCCAGCCAGCGCTGGTAGATGGCGGTGGATTCCTCGTGGGTGTTGGTGCCACTAAACAGCACCAACTTGCCCGCGTGCCCGTTGGCTGAGAGGAAGCGGTGCAGGTACTCCTGAGTGCGCTTGGATTCCGTGAAGATGATGGCCTTGCGTGGCGCGCGCAGCTCGGCCATCTTGCTGAAGCCCAAGCCGAGCGCCTTCAGTAGCGCCTGTGCCTTGGTGTCGGTTTTCAGGGCTTGGGCGGCATCGACGAATGCAGTCAGCTCCGCGATCTCGGTGGTGATGGCGGTGCGGACGGCATGGGCATCTTTTGCTGCGCCCGGCTTACCTTCTTCGACTGGCGCAGGCGTCGGGGCTTCGACGTTTTCTTCTGCCTCGCTGGCTTCCTCTTCCAGGTAGTCCTGCTCCAGGTCGTCCTCGGCAATGAGCTGTTCGACCAGTTGGCTGCCGTCGTCTTCCGTTTTGCCTGCTGCGAGCAGGCCTTGCAGGCGCTCGCGGATGGTGACCAAGGTGGCAGCGACGGCGTGCGAACTGGAGGCCAGCAGCTTGCGCAGGATCAGTGCCGTGAGGTGGCGCTGCTGCTTGGGCAGGGCGTAGGAGTCTTCCTTTTGCAGAAAGGCCGAGATGCGTTCGTACAGCGCCTGCTCGTCGTCAGTCGGGTTGAACGGCTGGGTGAGGGCCTTGCGCTCGGTGTACTTGATGTACTCCAGTACGTCACGGCGCAGTGTCCGTTTGGCGAAGCTGGCAAGGCGCTCACGCAGTTCGTCAAGCCCCGTTCCGCTGTTCATGAATTGCTTGCGAAAGGCTGCCTCGTCGCCGAATAGGTGCTCGTCGATCAGCGTCGACAGGCCGTACAGCTCCATCAACGAGTTCTGCAACGGTGTGGCGGTGAGCAGCAGCTTCTTGCGGCCTTGCAGTGCGCGCTTGAGCGCCTGCCCGGTGCGGTTGCTGGCGCGGTGCGCATTGCGCAGCTTGTGCGCTTCGTCGATGACAACCACATCCCAAGGCACGGCTCGCAGCTCGGCTTCCAGCTTGGCGGCAAACTGGTAGGACATGATGACGACCGCCTTGCCAACCTGCCGTTGCAGGGTGGTGAGCATGTCGCCAGCAGACTGCTTGCGCAGAGAAACGGCATCCACCACGGTGGTAGGCACGGCGAACTTGTCGTGCAGCTCCTGCGCCCATTGCTTGCGCAGGCTAGCCGGGCAGATGACCAAGAGCCGACGGTGGCGCTCAGCCCAGTATTGGCAAACCACCAGCGCGGCTTCGATGGTCTTGCCCAGCCCCACCTCGTCAGCCAGCAGTACGCCTTCCTGCAATGGGTTCCGAAGGGCGAACAGCGCTGCCTCGATCTGATGCGGATTTAGGTCTACGCTGGCATCGAACAGCGATTGGGAGAGGCGATCAACGCCATCGGCAGCGTGTCGCCGCGTCAGCTCGTGGGCGTAGTACTTGGCGTGGTAGGCAGAGATCAATCGGTGCCCTCCGCCTTCTTCGACTGGTCGGCTATCCAGCCGTCGATGTCCGTCGCCCGGAAGCGCCATGTCCCGCCGACCTTGAAAGCCGGTATTTTCTTGGCTGCCGCGAGTCTGTAGATCGTCCGCTCCGTGACCTTCAGGTACTCGGCGACTTCCTTGATCGTCAGGATTCCGCTTTCGCTGGTGTTTTTGGGCATGGAAGGGGGCCAGTCGGATGATTGGTAAAGTACGACAGGATAGTACACAATTTTCCAACTGGCGACCAAAAGCGACCGAAACAGGAAAGTTTGTCTCCTACGCGGTGAGGATGGGATGGATTGCCGCAGTCAAGCCGAGCGCGATGCGCTTGGGTACAGTCTCAGGCGCAGGTGGCCAAATCGTCGAATCCACGCTCTCAAGGCCGGGGCGTTACTATCTGGCTCGGATTGCGGACGCAGGTTCGGTTCCCTAATCCGCCACCACTCAATGGTTCGCAATAGTTCGCGAACATCCAAAAGGCCCAAGTAAATCAACGACTTGGGCCTTTTTCTTTGTCCGCAGAGGTGCAGTAACTTCCGCCAGAATCCGGCAAAACTTGCAGTAACTTCTACAGTAACCACACAATTCGGGTTACTGCACGGCGAAAGTTACTGCAATGGCTCGACACCTCATTTCCAGCGACAAGACCATTCGGGCGATCAAGCCTGGTGACCCTCTCAAGCGGTTGAACGATGGCGATGGCCTGTATTTGCTGCTGTTCGTCAAGGGCGGCGCACATGGCTGGCGGCTGGACTACAGCATCGGCGGCAAGCGCAAGACCCTGAGTTTGGGAAGGCTTGCCCCTGGTGCGGGGCGTGAGCTTGTCTACCGAGGATCAAGGCCATGCACCCGGTCATTGACGCGCACCAGCCGCAAAAGCTGCCCAAGGATTCGCACGAAGACCAAGCCGCCCGAGTGGCTGACCACCTGGACATGCACCCCGAAGGCTGCACATGGAAGGAGTTGACTGAAGCATGCGACCTGGGTAGTGCCACCAAGGTCATTTCAGTCATGGAGGACTTGGGGTACGTCTTCGAAAAGCGCCAGCGCGACGTGCCATGTGTTGATGGAACCAAACGCCGTCAGCTTGCGCGGCTGTGCGTGGGCAATAGCCGGCTGGCCTTTGCCGTGGCCTGCGCACTGGCCGGGCCGCTGCTGGCCTGGGCACCGGGCACCACGGGCGGCGGCTTCCACTACGTGGGTGATTCATCCATCGGCAAGACCACGGGCCTGCTGATCGCGGCCAGCGTGTGGGGCAAGGGCACCGAAAAGGACCCCGACTCCTACATGCAGAAATGGCGGGCCACCAGCAACGGCCTGGAGTTTCAAGGCGAGCAGCACAACGACTGCACGCTGATCCTCGACGAGCTGGGGCAAATGGAACCTGCCGAGGCCGCGCAGTCGGCCTACATGCTGAGCGATGGCCGGGGCAAGCTGCGCGGCAAGGCGGCGGGCGGCTTGCGACAGACGCCCACCTGGCGGCTGCTGTTTCTGTCCACGGGCGAGCTGACCCTTGCGCAGCACGTTGAAACCATCGGCAAGAAGATTAAGGCCGGGCAAGAGATTCGCATGATTACGATCCCTGCCGAGATCACGCGGGGCACGTCACTTGAAACCCTGCACGACTTCGCCACCGGGCACGAGCTGTCCGGCCACGTCATGCAGCACGGGGCCAAGCACTACGGGGCGGCGGGCCGCGCCTGGCTGGAGTGGTTGACCCAGCACACCGACACCTTGACCCGCGAACTGCGCGAGCGCATGGAAGCATGGGAAGCCCAAGCCGTGCCCGAGATGGCATCGGGCCAAGTGAAGCGGGCCGGCAAACGCTTTGCCCTGGTGGCTGCGGCGGGTGACATGGCAACGGCGGCAGGCGTGACCGGCTGGCCTGAAGGAGAAGCCAGCCGCGCCGCTCGCGCCTGCTTTGATGCATGGATAGAGCAGCGGGCCGGCGGCATCGGTGCATCGGAAGATGCGGCCATGTTGGCGCACCTGCGCCAGTGGTTCGGCATGTATGAAATGAACTTCAAGCGGTGGGGTATCACGGACGATAGCCACGCACCCAACACACCCATGATGTGCGGCTGGCGCAAGCCGATCATGGCCGACGAGCACAACCAAGCCGGCGACCTAGTGAGCGTGCAAGTGGGCACGGTCTGGTATGTGCTGGCCGAGCAATTCCGCTCAGTGGTGTGTAAAGGCTTCGACTACAAGCGCTGCCTTGACGTGCTGCGAGCTGGCGGCCACCTGATGCTTGAGCCTGGCGACGAAGACCGCAAGACCGTGCGGGCGCACCGTGCCCGACCGCCCGGCCAATCGAAGGACGGGGCGACGGTCTACCGGGTCAAGTCTTCGCTGTTGGACGGCGGAGATTGAGCGGCCACCCGCCCGCCCCGGGAGGGGTTGCGGCGGGCTTCTTTTCGCGCGATCAAATCAAGACCGAGCGAACCACCAGTGAAGAACACGGGCCACGGCTTGAATACGTGGCGAACGTTGGCGGATGATGGGCGCCCCAACAAGTGCGGAAAAATCAGCCCTGCGGAAGAAAAGTGAGGAAAGCAAACCCAGCATTGGCGCGGGTTAGCGGGGTTTTCCGCATTTCCGCACTTTCCGCACCATTTTTTGAGGCTGAGCCAGTCTGCGGGGCGATTCGCCGTCGATTGCGCGCCGCTTTCGGACTGCTGGCCGGGTCTGACCGGCTCCAAAAATGGCGGGTCCTTTCTGGCCGATGAAGAGCGGGCGCCATGACCCCGAAATTTCTACAGTTGCCGTGCAGCCAAGGGGGCTAACAAGGGGCACCCGGGGGGTATGAAAAGTCTGGCTGTCATGAACGCGGGACCGGACGGTTAACCCGTTTTTTGCGTGCGCGAGTTGCAGAGGGAGGGGGGGTCAAATCTCTACGGCTTCAACACCGCAGACCGCGTGCCCATCGTTCTTTGCGCAACCGCGTTATTCGATAGGGGGGGTGTGGCATGGCCCTAAGTTGCCGGGGCCTTCCTGGAGCCTTCACGATGCGGGCGTCATGACCCCGGAAAACGGCCAGACGTTGACCGGCTGAGAGGGCAAGTAAGTTGCTGCCTTGAGGTTCGGGGGCGCATCCCGGTAGGCCACGCAAAGCGCCACTACAGTAACTTTTGCAGTAACTTTGAACTGAGCACCCCGCAAACCCGCATAAATCCTAGGGATTCAATAGACGCCGGCCCATTTACCCAAACCCAGCTACTCTCAGTCGGTTTGTTTCGACTGTTCACCTGACAAGCTTCGACCGGGTCGCGGCTGCGTGCGTCACGAACGCAACGCACCAACCAACAGCACTGCGAAGCCCCCCACTTCGGCCACGATCAAAACGGTCATGTAAACCCAGATGATCACCGGGCTCAAGTGAGCGTGCCCGAGGCGAAATGGCCGGCGCAACTGGTTATCGGTGTCCCTGAGCACGCCGTGCGTGATGTAGGTGAACACAGCCGAAGCAAAGAAGAAGATCGGCACGGCGACCAGCACCAACGTGTGATCGGGACTCAGCGGCGAATACGGCACGAACTCGCGCATCAGCATGCAGGCAAACGCATACATCAACCCCGTGCGGTGTGCGATATCAACGTAAGTCGGCGCCGCGCCTTCGCTTGAGGCCATGATGCACAGGTATTTCCAGACGCCCGTAAGCAATCCACACATGAAAAACAAGCCCGCAGCGATCAGACAAAACTTTTCAGCGCTCATGATTCA
Source organism: Aquabacterium sp. (assembly GCF_041915145.1). GTDB lineage: Bacteria > Pseudomonadota > Gammaproteobacteria > Burkholderiales > Burkholderiaceae_C > Aquabacterium. The sequence goes on from NZ_JAYSBZ010000019.1 coordinate 5,700, forward strand.
ACCTTTCAAGGGATGCCAGCCCGGCCTGCCGCCCTCGGCTGCGGTAGTAGGCTTTGCCGCACACGTTCTGATGATGCCAATAGGCGCGAATCGCCAGCGGCAACGCCGGTATCCAGAAACGATCTTCAATGGGCACAGCGGGCGCGCAGGCGCCGATATCGATGTCGGCCGATACAAAGCCTGCACCTTCTTGGGCCTGCCGCTGCGCAAGCACATGGCCGCTGGCATCAACGATCTGGGTGCAGCCCACAAATTCGGTGAGATACGGCAGACCGCGATCCACCCCCGGCAGCAACATGAAATCGGTAGAGAAGCGTCCGCAGTGCGAGGCCTGCACCACCGGCGCCCCCACGCGGCGCGCCAGCTCGGCGGGCGCGTTTTCTGAAAGATAGCGGTTGTATTGCCCGACCGACGCAAACGCGCGGGTGATGGCGCCCCAGTTGAGCGGCAGCGTCCACCAATGCGTGCCGCTGATCACCACCCCCACGCGGCCACGCAAACGGCGCGCCGTGGCGCTGCGGATCAGCTCCCAACACACCGCCGCACCCACGCCACCCAGCTCAGTGTCGAACACGCCATCGTCGTGGCCAGGGCCGTAAAAGGCGTTCTCCCACATCGTGGGCAAATCCTTGTCGTGCAGATGCACGCGGCCCGAAGGCTCAATCAGGTGATAGCGGTTGAGGATGGCGCCCTGCTCGGCAATCAGCATCGAGCCGCCGATCCAACACCGATGCCGCCGCGCCAGCCTCAGCAACATCTCGACGGCCACGTTGTCGGGCGGCAATACCGCCTGGTGGACGCGTTTGTCGAACGGCAGCTGCGACGTAAAAAACTCGGGCACCGCCACAAACCGCGCGCCGGTTTTACGCACGGCATCGTCGACCAACGCCTCGACCTTGGCCACGTTGACGGCCACATCGCCCACCACCGCATCGAGCTGAATCGCCGCCGCCCGCATCAGTTGCACAGCCCCTTGTCTTGACGATGACTCCTCAGTGTTGCTGCTCACGACATCACCTTCTTTCATGCCAGAACGCCTCGCAGCCCTGGCTGCCAACGGACAACGTCAACCACTTGGGCAACAAAAAGCCCGATTACCCAGAAGATAAGCGGGCCTTGCGGAGACTGCCGAACTCGACGGTTCTTTCTTGGTGCCTGGGACGGGAATCGAACCCGTACGCTGCCTCACAGCGAGCGGCGGATTTTAAGTCCGCTGTGTCTACCAATTTCACCACCCAGGCGCCGAGTTCGAGAATCGAAATTGACGTGAAAAAGCCCCGCCAGGTCAGACCTGACAGGGCTTGCATCTGGAGGCGCGGGCCGGAGTCGAACCGACCTACACGGATTTGCAATCCGGTGCATAACCGCTTTGCTACCGCGCCGAATATTTCTCTTTGCTCAGCAATTCAGAATCTTCAGCGGATTCTGACAAAAAAGGGAAGCCGACAAATTTTTGAAGGCTTCCCTTTCGGATATGGAGCGGGAAACGAGGCTCGAACTCGCGACCTCAACCTTGGCAAGGTTGCGCTCTACCAACTGAGCTATTCCCGCGTACTTCACAGACCGCATCTGCTTTCGACTTGCGTCGTTTGCTTCAGTGATTAGCGAAGAATTAGATTCTAGGACAAGATTCTCTGTTTACGCAAGCCCCTTGCAAAAATATTTCAATGCTTGAGCACGTCGGTCGACGCAGGGTCTGTCGCCGAGGAGGTTTTCGCTGGTTCAACCTTGGCTTCTTCTTCAGGCAGCGCCTGAGGCATGCGCTCCAGCGCAACCTCAAGTACCTTATCGATCCACTTGACCGGCACGATCTCAAGCTGGTTCTTGACGTTCTCCGGGATGTCTTGCAGGTCTTTGACGTTTTCCTCGGGGATCAGCACGGTTTTGATGCCGCCTCGGTGCGCCGCCAGCAACTTTTCCTTGAGGCCACCAATCGCCGTCACCTCGCCACGCAGAGTGATTTCACCGGTCATCGCAACCTCCGCGCGCACCGGGATGCCCGTCAGGGCCGACACGAACGCGGTGGTCATCGCGATACCTGCGCTCGGACCATCCTTCGGCGTGGCACCATCCGGCACGTGAATGTGGATGTCGCGCTTCTCGAAGAGCTCGTCCTTGATGCCCAGCCGAGCAGCGCGACTGCGCACTACCGAACGCGCGGCCTCCACAGATTCTTTCATCACGTCGCCCAGCGAACCGGTGCGGATGATGTTGCCTTTGCCGGGCATCACGGCAGACTCGATGGTCAGCAGATCGCCACCTACTTCGGTCCATGCGAGGCCCACGACTTGCCCGACCTGGTTTTCCTTTTCGGCCTGGCCATAGCTGTAGCGACGCACACCCAGAAAGTCATGCAGGTTTTCTTCGTCAACCGTCACGGTTCCCGTGTATGACCTGAGCGCCAAACCCTTGACCACCTTGCGGCAGATCTTGGACACCTCGCGCTCCAGCGAGCGCACGCCAGCCTCACGTGTGTAGTACCGGATGATGCCGCGAATAGCCGATTCGGTGATGTTCAGCTCTTCGTCTTTCACGCCGTTGTTCTTGCGCTGTTTGGGCAGCAAGTATTTCTGCGCGATCGAAACTTTCTCATCTTCGGTGTAGCCGCTCAGGCGAATCACTTCCATCCGATCCAGCAGCGCTGGCGGAATGTTCAGCGAGTTCGACGTCGCGACGAACATCACATCCGACAGGTCGAAATCGACCTCGACGTAATGATCACCGAAGGTGTGGTTCTGCTCGGGGTCAAGCACTTCAAGCAATGCGCTCGACGGATCGCCACGGAAGTCCATGCCCAGCTTGTCGATTTCGTCAAGCAAGAACAGCGGATTGCGGGTTCCGACCTTGCCCAGGCTTTGCAGCACCTTGCCCGGCATCGAACCGATATAGGTGCGACGATGGCCTCGAATCTCGGCTTCGTCACGCACGCCCCCCAGGGCCATGCGGACGAACTTGCGCCCGGTGGCGCGGGCCACGGATTGGCCAAGCGAGGTCTTGCCGACCCCCGGAGGACCAACCAGACACAGGATCGGCGCCTTGACCTTGTCTACGCGCTGCTGCACAGCAAGATATTCAAGGATGCGCTCTTTGACCTTGTCCAGGCCAAAGTGGTCTTCGTTCAGCACATCCTCGGCAAATGCCAAGTCGTGCTTGATCTTGGTCTTCTTGCTCCAGGGCAGGCCGACCAACGTATCGATGTAGTTGCGCACCACGGTGGCCTCGGCCGACATGGGCGACATGAGCTTGAGCTTCTTGAGCTCGCTGTCGGCCTTCTTGCGCGCATCCTTGGGCATGCGAGCGGCCTCGATTTTCTTCGACAGATCGTCGAGATCGGCGCCCTCTTCACCCTCGCCAAGCTCCTTCTGGATGGCCTTGACCTGTTCGTTGAGGTAGTACTCGCGCTGACTCTTTTCCATCTGGCGCTTGACGCGACCGCGAATGCGCTTTTCAACCTGCAGGATGTCGACCTCGTGCTCCAACTGCTCGAGCAATTTCTCGAGACGCCCGCTCACCGAGAACAGATCGAGCACGCTTTGCTTGCTTTCGAGCTTGAGCGGCAGGTGCGCGGCGATGGTGTCGGCCAAGCGGCCGGCATCGTCGATACCGGCGATCGAGGTTAGGATTTCGGGAGGGATCTTCTTGTTGAGCTTGACGTATTGATCAAACTGTTGCGTCACCGCGCGGCGCAGGGCCTCGATCTCGGGAGACGTGCCCACCGGGGGAGCCACCGGCGTGACCTCGGCGACGAAATGCTCACCGTTGTCTTCGATCTTGCCGGTAGACGCGCGCTGCACGCCTTCAACCAGCACCTTCACGGTACCGTCAGGCAACTTGAGCATTTGCAGGATGCTCGAAACGCAGCCGATTTCGAACATGTCGTCGGCTTTGGGCTCATCTTTGCCCGCCGACTTTTGCGCGATCAGCATGATCTGACGACCAGCTTCCATCGCGGCCTCCAAAGCCTTGATCGACTTCGGGCGCCCCACAAACAATGGGATGACCATGTGCGGGAAGACCACCACATCGCGCAACGGCAACAGCGGCAGCGTGATGGGCTCAGAGGGGAGTACGGGGTGTCCAGACATGGCAAGCTCTCTTTCTGTTACCCAAATTGAAGCCAATTGGGCTGATTACCCACGTGGGGACTCAGCACGGAAATACAAGGCCGTATGGAGACTGCCTAGACCCCGGCGTATGCCTGGGCTCGGTCTGAGCAGTCACCGATGCAGATACTTCAGGCGCTGGCCTTGGCCTGCTCTCTGTACACGAGCAAAGGTTTGGTTTGCTCGTTCACGGTTGACTCGTCAAGCACCACCTTTTCTACGCCATCTTGCGTGGGAAGTTCAAACATGGTGTCCATCAAGGATTGCTCCAGGATGGAGCGCAAACCGCGCGCCCCCGTCTTGCGGGCCAGAGCCTTCTTGGCAATGGCCGACAAAGCCGCCGGACGCACTTCCAACTCGACGCCGTCCATCGACAGCAGACGCTGATATTGCTTGACCAGCGCGTTCTTGGGCTCGGTCAGGATCTGCACGAGCGCGTCTTCAGTCAGTTCGCCCAAGGTGGCCACGACCGGCAAACGGCCCACCAGCTCCGGAATCAGGCCGAACTTGATCAGATCTTCGGGCTCAACCTCGCGGAAGACCTCTGACACGCTGCGATCGTCCTTGCTCTGCACGGCGGCAGAGAAGCCGATCCCCGACTTGACCGAGCGCGTCTGGATCACCTTTTCCAAGCCGTCGAATGCACCACCGCAGATGAAAAGGATGTTGGTGGTGTCGATCTGCAGGAAGTCCTGATTGGGGTGCTTGCGCCCACCTTGCGGAGGCACCGAGGCCATCGTGCCTTCGATCAGCTTGAGCAAGGCCTGCTGCACGCCCTCGCCCGAGACATCGCGGGTGATGGAGGGGTTGTCGGCCTTGCGCGAGATCTTGTCGATTTCATCGATATAGACGATGCCGCGCTGCGCCTTCTCGACTTCGTAGTTGCAGTTCTGCAGCAGCTTCTGAATGATGTTCTCGACGTCCTCGCCCACGTAACCGGCTTCGGTCAGGGTGGTGGCGTCAGCGATCACGAAAGGCACGTTGAGCATGCGCGCCAGGGTCTGAGCCAGCAACGTCTTGCCGGAGCCTGTTGGGCCGATCAGCAGAATGTTGCTCTTGGCCAGTTCGACCTCGTCTTTCTTGCCGCCACCCGCCCCCATGTGCTTGAGGCGTTTGTAGTGGTTGTACACCGCCACCGACAGAATGCGTTTGGCCGCATCTTGCCCGATCACGTATTGATCGAGGATGGACTTGATCTCGACAGGAACCGGCAAGTCGCTCTTGGGCGATTTGGCGTCCGACGCCTCAGTCGTCACCTCATCGCGAATGATGTCGTTGCAGAGTTCTATGCACTCATCGCAGATGAAAACCGAAGGCCCTGCGATCAGTTTCTTGACCTCGTGCTGGCTCTTGCCGCAGAAAGAGCAGTACAGGATCTTTTCGCTGGAGGAGCCTTTTTTCTCTGGCATGGTGTGCGCCCTGCTGGCTGGGTAGGTTGGAAGAAATGATATGTCAAACAAAATCAGGCGATGGAGAGAGATAAATAGCCCGACTGCCGCCTTGTTTGGCCGATTCAGTCGCGAATTCCGCCCTCCATCCGCACGTACTCACTGCCGCTTGGCCAGCACCTTGTCGATGAGGCCGTAGCCCACCGCATCGTCGGACGACATGAAGTAGTCACGCTCGGTATCGTTCTGGATTTTTTCGAGAGTCTGCCCGGTACGCTCAGCCAGGATGCTGTTGAGGTTTTCGCGCAGCTTCAGGATCTCGCGCGCCTGGATCTCGATGTCCGTCGCCTGCCCCTGAGCACCGCCCAAAGGCTGGTGAATCATGATGCGCGAATTCGGCAGCGCGAAACGCTTGCCCTTGGCGCCGGCGGCCAGCAAGAACGCCCCCATGCTGGCGGCCAAGCCCATGCACAACGTGGACACGTCGGGCTTGATGAATTGCATGGTGTCGAAGATCGACATGCCGGCGCTCACGCTGCCGCCCGGAGAGTTGATGTATAGCGAAATGTCCTTGTCCGGGTTTTCGCTCTCGAGAAACAGTAGTTGAGCAACAACCAGGTTGGCCGTCTGGTCATTCACTGGCCCGACCAGGAACACGACGCGCTCGCGCAGCAAGCGGCTGTAGATGTCGTAGGCTCGCTCGCCACGACCGGATTGCTCGATAACGATGGGCACCATGCCGAGGTTCTGGGTATCTAGGGCGCTCATGGCTCTCCTTCAAGATATGAAACTGAAATTCAGACCGGACGTGACCGATTATGTATCGGTGCATCACGCTGGCTGGCTTGGTTGGCGGCGGTTGAACGATAGCCAAAAACAAAGGGCACCTACCGCAGTAGGTGCCCTTGTTTCGAGTACCTGAAACTGTGTCGATTAAGCAGCATTCATCAGTTCATCGAAGCCGAGCGCCTTGTTGGCGACCTTGGCCTTGCTCAACACGAAGTCGGCCACGTTGCCCTCGATGACGACGGCCTCGACTTCAGCCAGACGCTGACGATCGCTCATGTACCAGCGCACCACTTCAGCGGGCTGCTCGTAGCTCTGTGCCAGCTCTTCGATGTGAGCACGCAGTTGGTCGGGCTGCGCTTGCAGATTGTTGGAGCGAACCAGCTCACCCACGGCCAGGCCCAGGCGAACACGACGCTCCGCTTGGGGCTGAAAAACCTCGCCGGGAATCGGCGCCTTGTCGGCATCCTTCACGCCGCGAGCCTTCAGATCGGCGCGAGCGCCTTCAACCAGGCGAGCCAGTTCGTTCTCGACCAGTGCCTTGGGCACATCGAATTCGGCGACCTTCAGCAGAGCGTCCAGCGCAGCAGATTTATTGCGTGCCGCCGTGCGGAACTTGACTTCGCGCTCGAGGTTTTTCTTGATGTCGGCGCGCAGTGCCTCGATCGTGCCCGCATCGATGCCCAGCGTCTTGATGAACGCCTCGTCGACCTCGGGCAGAACCTGAGCTTCCAGCTTGGTGACGGTCACGAGGAAGTCGGCTTCCTTGCCAGCGACGTCCTTGCCGTGATAGTCGTCAGGGAACTTCAGCGGGAAGGTCTTCGACTCACCGGTCTTCATGCCGCGCACGGCCTTTTCAAAGGCTTCGAGCATGCGGCCTTCACCCAGCAGGAACTGGAAGCCTTCTGCCTTGCCGCCATCGAACGGCACGCCGTCGATCTTGCCCTCGAAATTGATGGTGGCACGGTCGCCGTCCACGGCACCTTCGGTCGCTGGACGCTGGTTGAACGTGCGACGCTGCTTGCGCAGGATGTCGATGGTCTTGTCGATGGCTTCTTCGGACACATCGGCGGTGACGCGCTCTACCTCAACCGCAGCCAGGTCGCCGATCTGCACCTCGGGGTACACCTCGAAGGTGGCATCGAAGCTCAGCTGGCCTTCGGGTGCGCCATCTTTTTCTGAGATCTGGGGCGCACCAGCCACACGCAACTTGGCCTCGGTAGCCGCCTGACCGAAGGCTTCGCCGAGCTTGTCGTTCAGTACCTCGTATTGAACCGACATGCCGTAGCGCTGGGCGACAACGCTCATCGGCACCTTGCCCGGACGGAAGCCATCGGCCTTGACGGTACGGGCCAGTTTCTTGAGGCGCGAATCGACTTCTTGCTTGATGGCATCGGCCGACAGAGTCAGTGTGATGCGGCGTTCGAGCTTGTCGAGGGTTTCAACGTTGACGGCCATGATGTCTCTATCTCTTTCGTTGCGTTTGCTGGTGCGCGGGGGGGGACTCGAACCCCCACACCATTGCTGGCGTCAGGACCTAAACCTGGTGCGTCTACCAATTTCGCCACCCGCGCAAGAACGATGAACAGAGCTGCTGGGACGCAATACACCCCAGCAACCCGGGCGATTCGGTAAACCGTAAATTTTAGCTTGGGATGCGTGTCTTGCCGAAGCGAAACACGCACCCTGGGCAAATTTAGCCAGCCGAGGGTTCCTCGCGCACGCGGAACCAGGCGGCATACATGGCTGGCAGCGCCAGCAGCGTCAGCCCGGTGGCCACGATCAGCCCGCCCATGATGGCGACCGCCATGGGCCCCCAGAAGGCGCTGCGCGAGAGCGGGATCATGGCCAGCACGGCCGCCGCCGCCGTCAGCACGATGGGGCGGAAACGCCGCACCGCGGACTCGACGATGGCCTGCCAGACGGGCACCCCGCGTTCGCGGTCGGACTCGATCTGGTCGATCAGGATGACCGAGTTACGAATGATCATGCCGATCAGCGCGATCACACCCAGGAAGGCCACGAAACCGAGCGGCCGCCCGGTGACCAGCAAGGCCAGCGTCACACCTGCGATACCCATGAACCCGGTCAGGAAGGCCAGCACGGATCGCGAGAAGCTGTGCAACTGCAGCATCAGCAGGGTGAAGATGATGAACAGCGCAACGGGCAGATTGGCGAAAATCGACCCCTGCCCTTTGCTGCTTTCTTCGGCCGTCCCCGCCAGCTCGATGTTGTAGCCAATGGGCATGCGCTCGCGCAGCTTGAGCATTTGCGGCCACAGCTGCCGCCCGACGGTGCTGCCTTGCACACCATCGACCACATCGCCCTGCACGGTCACCGCGTAATGCCGCCCCTCGCGCCACAGCACGCCGGGCTCCCAATCCAGCCGGATTCTGGCGATCTGTGTCAATGGGATGGTGTGTCCGCTCGCGGTGGCCACCACCGTGTTTTGCAGATCGCTCAATGCCGAACGCTCTTGCTGCGGACTGCGCAACACGATGTCGATCAGCCGATCCGCCTCGCGGAACTGCCCCACCGTGGTGCCAGACTGCGCCGTGCGGGTGGCGGATGCCAGGCTTTGGCTGGTCACCCCCAGCGCGCGGGCCTTGTCTTGATCGACTTCCAGCCGCAGCACCTTGACGGACTCGTTCCAGTTGTCGTTCACGCCGCGCATGGACGGATTGGCGTGCATCAGCGCCAGAGCCTCGTCAGCCCAGCGACGTACCTCGGACGCGTCTTCGCCGACCACCCGGAACTGCACCGGATAGGGCACCGGTGGCCCGTTGGGCAGCAGCTTGACCCGCGTGCGCGCTTCTGGGAATTCCTCGTTCAACAAGGCTGGCAAACGCTTGCGCAGCGCTTCGCGTTGCTTGACGTCCTTCGGCAACACGATCATCTGGCTGACGTTGGTCTGCGGGAAGATCTGATCGAGCGGCAGGTAAAAGCGCGGTACCCCGCTGCCCACCCAGGTCGCAACCGAGCCCACGTCCGACTCTTTCAGCAAACGGGCCTCGACGCGCTTGGCGACGTCCTCGGTCGCGCCAAAGCTGGAACCCTCGGGCATCCAGAGGTCGATCAGGATTTCAGGGCGGCTCGAATCGGGGAAGAACTGGTTCTCGACGAACTTCATGCCGAACACCCCCAGGCCAAGCGCCAGGAAGGTCAGGCCGATGGTGCTCCAGCGATGGCGCACGCACCAGTCGACCAGACGTCGGAAGGCGTTGTAGAACGGCGTGTCGAACAACTCGTGCGCTTCGCCTTCGACCTTGGACGTGGTCCGCAGCAGCAAGAATCCGATGTAAGGAACGAAGTACACCGATACCACCCACGAAATCAGCAAGGCCGCCATGGTGACGGCGAAGATCCCGAAGGTGTATTCGCCGACCGACGAGCGCGCCATGCCGATGGGCAGGAAGCCCGTCGCCGTGATCAGCGTGCCGGTCAGCATGGGCATGGCCGTGATGTCATAGGCGAAGGTCGCGGCGCGCACCTTGTCGTAGCCCTCTTCGAGCTTGCGCACCATCATCTCGACCGCGATGATCGCGTCGTCGACCAGCAGGCCGAGCGCGATGATCAACGCCCCGAGCGAGATCTTGTGCAAACCGACGCCCCAGTAGTACATGGTGACGAAGGTGATCGCCAGCACCAGCGGAATGGTGATGGCCACCACCATGCCCGGCCACACATCGGCGCGCAACGGCTTGGTGTGCAGGCCCAGCGTCAGGAAGCTCACGGCCAGCACGATCACCACGGCTTCGATCAGCACGTGCACGAACTCGCCAACCGAGCGGGTCACCGCCTGGGGTTGATCCTGGATCTGGCTCAGCTCGACGCCAACGGGCAGATCGGCGCGAATCTTGGCCGAAGCATCTTGCAGGCGCTTGCCCAGCTCGATGATGTCGCCACCCTTGGCCATGGAGATGCCGATGGCCACCACGTTGTTGCCCTGAAAGCGCACTTTGGTGATGGGCGGGTCGACGTAGGCGCGCCGCACGGTGGCCACGTCGCCAAGCTTGATCGAATGCGCTTCGCCGGTCATCGGATTGACCGCCCGGATCGGCATGTTGCGCAGCTGCTCGACGGACTGGAACGCACCGCTCACGCGCACCAGCACGTTGCTATCGGTTGTCGAAACCATGCCCTGGCCCTCGACCGCGTTCTGCGCGTTCAGCTGGTTCACGACCTGGTTGAAATCGATACCCAACTGAGCCATGCGGCGCTGAGGGATCTCGATAAAGATCTTCTCGTCCTGCACGCCGAAAAAGTCCACCTTGGCGACGTTCGGCACCGACAGGAACATCGACCGTACCTTCTCGGCGAACTGGCGCAACTCCTCGTCGGAAAAACCATCGGCGGACAGCGCGTAGATCGAGCCGTAGACGTCGCCGAATTCATCGTTGTAGTACGGCCCGTACACGCCCTGCGGCAAGGTCTGGCGAATGTCGCCGACCTTCTTGCGCGCCTGGTACCAAACGTTGTTGACTTCCTTGGCTGGCGAGAAATCCTTGAGCACCAGGATCGTGAGCGATTCGCCCGGCTTGGTGTACGACCGCACCCTGTCTGCGAAAGGCACCTCTTGCAGGGCCCGCTCGACCTTGTCGGTCACCTGCTCGGCCACTTCGCGCGCCGAGGCGCCCGGCCAATAGGCCCGCACCACCATGGCCCGGAAGGTGAAGGGGGGATCTTCGTCCTGCCCCAACTGGAAGTAGGCCGCGATGCCCAGCACCATCAAGACCAGCATCAGGTAGCGAGTCAGCGCCTGGTGTTCCAGCGCCCAGCGAGAGATATTGAAGCGCGACGCCACCGGCGTGTCGTGATCGTCCGGCAACAAGGTGTCGCCCGTTTGGGAGTCCTGCCGCGGCAGTTCGGATTCACTCATCGAGCGCTCCCTTGAGCGCCGGCATGGTGCGCGCCAGATGACGCCGACGACGCAACCGCTGCCGAAGCAACCACGTAGCGGCGCACATGCTGTCCTGGGCTGAGCACGTGCACGCCCGCGGTGACCACCTCCTCACCCGACTTGAGCCCGCTCGACACCACGACGGTGTCGGCCCCGATATTGCCAACGGTCACGGGTTGCAGCCGCACGGTCATGGCACTGCTGTCCAGCACCCACACGGACGATTGGCCCGATTTTTCAATCAACGCCGTCAACGGAATGCGAATGGCGCCCGTCGCGCGCTCGGCTTCGACCTGCACCGCCACGGTCTGCCCCAGCGTCAGATCGGCCTTGCCCATGTCAGCCTTGACCGTGAACGTGCGCGTTACCGGATCCACCGCCGCCGTCACCTCGCGAACCGTGCCGGGCAGCGACTGCGTGCGCCCCCACGGCTTGATCGACAGCGCACCGGGCTTGCCGATCAACGCGCGCACCCAGGTCGCGCGGTCCTCGGGCACCGAAAACACCACGTCGCGCGGACCATCGTGCGCCAGGCGCACCACGGGCGTGCCCGGTCCGACCACCTGCCCCGCTTCGGCATCGACCCCGGTGATGACGCCGGCCGCGCTGGCTTCAAGATTGGCATAGGACGTCTGATTGCCTTGTACCGAGGATTGCGCCCGCGCCTGCAACAGCGACGCTTCGGCGGCCTTCAGGCCGGTTTCGCGACGCTCCAGTTCGGCCGCGCTGATGAAACCCTGACTGCGCAGCTCACGAAAGCGCTTGAGATCGGCCACCGACTGGTCGTAGTTGGCCTGCGCCGCCACCAAGCCTGCGCGAGCGGAATCCTGGCCCAGGCGCAAGTCTTGCGCGTCGAGCTGTGCCAACACTTGCCCGGCCCGCACGGGCTGGCCCAGTTCCACCAGCCGACGCACGATCTTGCCGCCCACCCGGAAGCCCAGGCGCGACTCCACGCGCGCGCGCACCTCACCCGAAAACTCGTTGAGGCCAACGGCCACGCCCGCCCCCACCACCGTGGTGCGTACCGCGCGCACCGGCTCGGCAGCCGGCTCGGGGCGGGAGCACGCGGCCAGCAAAACTGCGACCATCACCACAGCAAGCGCATGTCGCGGCAAGTTCGATTTCTTGATCATGGGGAATTTGGCATTTATCGATGAATGCGGGCCGCTTCACGCGAGCCGCCGGGCCGCAGCGAGAAAACTGCGCGATTCTGGTGAGGGAGGACGTCTCGGGCTGGTTATTCTTTTCGTGGTCGAACAGGGGTTCGCAACCCACAACTGACCAGACGGTCAGTAAGTGGCCTATTGTGCCCGGATTTATCGTCGCGCATCGACGCAAATGAGGCAACGATGCGCCCGCTTGACGCGCGTCATGACGGAGAACCGTGAAAATACCCGGCTTACCGAACCATGCCCATGACCCCTGAACGCCACCGTCTCCAGCCCGGCAGCAGCGTGTACTACGCCATCCGCTTTGCGCCGCGGCACCATCGACCGGCCCTGACGACGCTGCACGAAATCGTGCAGGCCATCCGCAGCACGCCACGCGAAATCACCGACCCTGGAGTGGCGCAAGCCAAACTGACCTGGTGGCGCAACGAACTCGCCCAATCCAGCAAAGGCAACCCGCAGCACCCCGCCACCCGGCGACTGTTCGCGCTACTCGGCATGTCGGGGGCTCGTTGCTGGCCCGCGCTGCAAGCGTGTGTCGCGACGACCGAGTCCGGCGCCCAGCAATCGCGCTACCTTGATGAGACTGCGTTGCTGAGGCAAATCGAAGCCTCGGCAAACGGCTTGGCTCAGGCTCTCGCTGCCGTCTTGCACCCCGACGCCGCCGAGACGAATTTCAGCGCCGAAGTCGCCATCGGTCTGGTGCAGGCCCTGCGCAACCTGGGCCGCGACGCGCGACAAGGCGACCTATTCATCCCGATCAATGACTTGCAGCAGTTCGATGTCAAGGCGCACGAAATCATGCAGTTCAAGGCTGGCCTGCAAGAGGAGCCCCGGTATCTCGCCCTGATGCGCCATCAGGCCGAACGGGCCCATCGACATCTGGCCCTGGCCAGGGCTTGCCTGCGCGAGCAACCCCGCCCCTTGCGGCGCTTTCATGCCGCCCTGCTCGCACACAACAGCGAATTGCTCGGCGCCATAGAGTCGCATCACTTCGCCGTGCTCAACCAGCACATCGCCCTGACGCCTTTGCGCAAGCTGTGGCTGGCTTGGTCGGCGCGCTGACGTCAGCCCGCCAACTCACGGCATATGCGAAAACGGCGCAGCCAAGGGCTCGCCGATGAACAAGCCCTGCTGCGGCCAGGCCACACTGCGCCAGTAGGCCTCGAGCGCGGTGGCGCCCTGCAGATAGTTCACCAGCAACAACTGCGGGTGCGGGAACTTCTGCCAATGCGCGCACGGCTCGCTGACGGTGCCATAGCTTGCGGTGGCGCCGGCGTCGATCCACGACAGCGCCGTCATCTGCCCGTTGGGGTAGTCCAGGCTGCCGCCAAACGAGGTCAGGTGGTCCGCCAAGGCTCCCGGCACGAAGTGCACCGTCTGAAGCTTCGCCACCTTCACGGCGCCCGTCATGTAGAGCAACACGCGCTGCTCGTTTTGCAGGGCGTCGGTCTGGTCGAGATGCACGTCCACGCCGATATCGCGAAACCGCGTGGGCGGCGGAAACAGCACCTGCCGAATGCTGCGCACGCTGTCGCTGGTGGTGACGAAATGGGCGTTCACCGGTAGCCCACCCCGCAAGCCCAGGCTGCCGTCCGACTTCACTCCGCGATCGATCATGGCAATGGCCGACGGCACGTCGCGAGCCGCCAACAGCATCGACGGCCGGATATGCAAGTCGGTGTACGGACGCGTGCTCGGCGCATTGAAATACGGCGACACCTGGCTGGCATCGCATGTGCTCTGGCACAGCTGCCCCTTGAACCCCATGGCCAGCGCCCCGGTGAGGGAGTTGCACTCGACCGCATAAGGCCGCGTCCACGCCAAGGCCAGGGCCTGCGTGTGCGGGCCGAAATAGGCCTGGATCTGATCAGAAAGCGACTCGAACTCGCGAATCGTCAGCGTTGCGTTGACCGGCAGACTCACACGCAGCACCTGCGCCGGCGCCAAATGGCGCGCCTTGATGTAGTACTCACCAACCTGCAGCGAATAGGGGTCGGTGGTGTTGATCACCAGGCCGATGTCACGGGCCGTGAGCCGCCCAACCGAGCGAGCGATGTCGCCGGCCCAGGCTCGCCTGGGAGGCGGCGGCGCGCTGGCGGCACGGGCGGGCGGCGCCGCGCTTGAAGCCGCTGACGCGTTCGAAGCCGCGTCAGCCGGGATGGCACAGGAGAACTGCAACAAGCATGCTGCAACCAAACCACTGCGCAGCAGCAGCGTCTTCAAACATTTGAGCATTCAGGATCCTGGACTCGAAGCGCCAGTGGGTCGGCCTGCGGAACAGTCGGCAATACCCACCGACGCAGACGATTATTGATCGCCCCCAACTTGCACAGTTCGGTATTTTCGCGATACAAAATCACACACCATGACGCGGAGCGATTCATGAACACGCCCCCTCCTGCCCACGAACCATCCATTCAGGTCATGGGCCGCATGTTTGCCCTCATCAACGTGCTGGCCTCGCACCGCGAACCCGTCGCGCTCAAAGAAATCAGCGAGCAGACGGGTTTGCACCCGTCCACCGCCCACCGCATCCTCAACGATTTGGCCTTGGGCCGCTACGTCGAGCGCCCCAGCGCCGGGCATTACCGGCTGGGCATGCGCCTGCTGGAACTCGGCAATCTGGTCAAAGCAAGACTGGACGTGCGCGAAGCGGCCATCGGGCCGATGCGTGAATTGCACAAGCTGACCCATCAGCCAGTGAATCTGTCCGTGCGCCAAGGCGACGAAATCGTCTACATCGAGCGCGCCTACAGCGAGCGCTCCGGCATGCAGGTGCTGCGCGCCGTGGGAGGCCGGGCACCGCTGCACCTCACGTCGGTCGGCAAGCTCTTTTTGGCCGAGGACGACCCGCAGCGCGTACGCGCTTACGCCCTGCGTACCGGTTTGGCAGGGCACACCCGCAACAGCGTCACCGACCTGCCTACGCTGGAGCGAGAACTCATTCGCGTGCGCAACCAGCGAATCGCTCGCGACAACGAAGAACTGGAACTCGGCGTGCGATGTCTCGCCGCCGGCATTTACGACGATCAAAATCGGCTGGTGGCCGGGCTATCGATCTCCGCCCCGGCCGATCGCATCGAAGAAAGCTGGCTAGACGCCTTGCGCGTGGCCGCCACCGACATCTCGCACCGACTAGGCTGGAGCGAAACTTGACGAGTCAACCAGCGGCACACCTTTAACCCTGAGCCAGCCAACGCACAAAAAAGCCCGGACGATCTGACCGGGCTTTTGCCTGCGCGAGTCGTTCAACTCAAGCGAATTATGAAGCGACTCGACTCGATAACGACGCCTGCTTGCGGTTGCCTTCCGATTCGATCCAATGCCGCACCCGCTCGGCGTCGGCAAGCCGCGAATACTTGCCTGCCGAATCGAGAAACACCATGATCAACTTGCGCCCCGCCATGCGAGCCTGCATCACCAGACAGCGCCCCGCTTCGGCGATGTAGCCGGTCTTCTGCAGGCCGATGTCCCACGAATGATTGCGCACCAGCCCGTTGGTGTTATGGAACTGCACTTGGCGGCTACCCACCGCCACCTGGTATTCCTGCGAGGTCGAGAACTCGCGCAGCAACGGGTAGTTGTAGGCCGTCTTGACCAGCATCGCCAAGTCCGGCGCACTCGATTGGTTGTTGCTCGACAAACCCGTCGGCTCCACATAGCGGGTCGACGTCATGCCCAGTTCTTGAGCCTTCTTGTTCATGGCCTGCACAAACGCCGGCAAACCGCCTGGGTAGTACCGCCCCAACGCATGCGCCGCCCGGTTCTCTGAGGCCATCAGAGCCAAGTGCAACATCTCTTCGCGAGTCAACCTAGTGCCCACAGCCAGTCGCGAACTGCTGTTCTTTTCGGTATCAACGTCGTCTTCCGTAACGGTCAGGACGTCGTCAAGCGGCTGATGCGCCTCAACGACGACCAGAGTCGTCATCAGCTTGGTCAGCGAGGCGATGGGCAGCACCGCCTGCGAATTCTTGGAAAACAGCACTTCGTTGGTATCTTGATCGAGCACCAAGGCCACGCTCGATTTCAAGGCCAAGGGATCAGTCGTGCGGTGCAGGCCATATGCCTGACCAAACGACGCCGAACCGGCTTCAGCCGCCTCGGTGCGCGTCTTGCGAGCCGACGTCTTGCCATGCTTGGCTTGAGCATGCTGCACATGCTTGGTGCGATGTTTGGTGGTCGCAGCTTCAGCCTGCACGCCGAACGACATCAGCCCCATCGCCAGCAAACTGGCAAGCATTCCGTTTTGAACGGCACGGACAACCTTGATATTCGACTTGAAAAACACAAGCAACCCTTTCGCGCACGCGCGAGCAAAGTTTAGGCCAAACAAAAAAAGCGCGCAAGATCAAAAACTTACGCGCTCTTCTTGATGCAGCAGTTGCGGTTAAACATCACGGCAAAACGGGTTTATCCCTGTGCCGCAACCCGCTCCCCTTTGCTGTGCAATTTGTTGAGCGCCGCGAGATAGGCTTTGGCGGAAGCGACCACGATGTCCGGATCGGCTCCCACTCCATTGACCACCCGGCCGCTGTGCTGCAGTCGAACGGTCACCTCGCCCTGCGATTCTGTGCTGCCTGATGTAATGGCATTGACCGAATACAGCAGGATTTCGGCGCCACTTTGCACCTTGGATTCGATCGCCTTGATACTGGCATCGACCGGCCCGTTGCCATCGCTTTCGGCGTGGAATTCAGCCTCTCCGGCCGCAAATGCCACCTTGGCCTGCGGGCGTTCACCCATCTCGGAGTGCTGCGACAAGGCCAGCAAGCGGTAGTGCTCTTGCTCGCTCGTGACGCTTTCATCGCTGACCAGCGCGATGATGTCCTCGTCAAAAATTTCGCTCTTGCGGTCGGCAAGATCCTTGAAGCGCGCGAACGCCGCGTTGATCTCGGTTTCGGAGTCCAGCTCGATACCCAATTCCTGCAGGCGCTGCTTGAAAGCATTGCGCCCGGACAACTTGCCCAGCACGATCTTGTTGGCAGCCCAGCCCACATCCTCGGCACGCATGATTTCGTAGGTGTCGCGCGCCTTCAAAACACCATCCTGATGGATGCCCGAAGCGTGCGCGAACGCATTGGCCCCTACCACGGCCTTGTTCGGCTGCACGACGAAACCCGTGGTCTGCGACACCAGGCGCGACGCCGGCACGATCTGCGTTGCGTCGATGCCGACCTCCAAGCCAAAGTAGTCGCGACGCGTCCGCACCGCCATCACCACCTCTTCGAGCGCGCAGTTGCCGGCGCGCTCACCCAAGCCGTTGATGGTGCACTCGACCTGCCGCGCCCCGCCGATCTTCACGCCCGCCAGCGAGTTGGCGACAGCCATGCCCAGATCGTTGTGACAGTGAACGGACCAGATCGCCTTGTCCGCGTTGGGCACGCGTTCGCGCAAAGTCTTGATGAAATTGCCGTACAGCTCGGGAATCGCGTAGCCCACGGTATCGGGAATGTTGATGGTGGTGGCACCTTCTGCAATCACTGCCTCGATGACCCGGCACAAAAAGTCCAGGTCCGAGCGATAGCCGTCCTCGGCCGAGAACTCGACGTCCGAAGTCAGGTTGCGAGCGAACCGCACCGCCGACTTGGCCTGCTCGAACACCTGGTCCGGCGTCATGCGCAGCTTCTTTTCCATGTGCAGCGCCGACGTGGCAATGAAGGTGTGAATACGCGAGGACTTCGCCCCCTTCAAGGCTTCGGCGGCCTGCGAGATATCCCGGTCGAAGGCGCGCGCCAAGGAGCACACCGTGGAGTCCTTGATGGCATCGGCAATGGCTTTGACGGCCTCGAAATCGCCGTTGGACGACGCTGCGAACCCGGCTTCGATAACGTTCACACGCAAGCGTTCGAGTTGGCGCGCAATCCGCAGCTTCTCGTCACGGGTCATGGACGCACCTGGCGATTGCTCGCCATCACGCAAGGTCGTGTCGAAAATGATCAGTTTGTCAGCCATGGCAATCTCCGCCGGTGAATCGAATGAACAAAGCAAAACGGCCCGAGGCAAAAAGCGCGCGGGCCGTTGATGCAAAAACTCTTAGTCGTGTGCGATCAGCGCGCCCGAAGCACTCCTAGAAGGGATAGCGACAAAACGGATACGACTTGCTGCGACATGGCGGCCAATATAGCACGCACCCTCAGGCCAGACCTCCGGATTAGCCATCGGACTCGCCAAGTGCATCAATGCGAGGCATCAACGATGCAGGCCTTCTTCGTCGGGCTCATCGGTCGAGGTGGCAATCACGCTCACGGGCCGTCCTTTGAATTTCTTCCAGGCGTACACCAAGTAGCCAGACAGACCATAGGCCACGAACACGCTGAACAGAACCGTGGGAGGGTGATACGAGATAACCGCAAAGCCAAGCGCTATGGCAACGATCACCACGAAAGGCACTGTGCGTTTGAAGCTGACATCCTTGAAGCTGTAAAACGGTACGTTGGTAACCATCGTGAGTCCGGCATACAAGGTGAAGCCGAACGACAGCCAACGCAGCCAATGCAACGACGGCGCGGTCGCAATATCGCGCACCCCTTGGTCATCGGCCACCCAGATCAAGCCCAGCACCAATGCCGCCGCAGCCGGGCTGGGCAACCCCTGAAAGTAGCGCTTGTCAACCACCGAGATATTCGTGTTGAAACGCGCCAGGCGCAGCGCGGCCCCCGAGCAATACACGAAGGCGGCGATCCAGCCCAGCTTGTCCAGGCCCCGAAGCGCCCACTCGTAAACGATCAAGGCGGGCGCCGCACCGAACGAAACCATGTCGGAGAGGCTGTCCATCTGCTCGCCGAATGCGCTCTGGGTATTGGTCATGCGCGCGACGCGGCCATCCAGGCTGTCCAGCACCATCGCGCAAAAGATGCCGATGGCCGACTGCTCGAAGCGCCCGTTCATCGCCATCACCACGGCGTAGAACCCGCCGAACAGCGCCGCCAGCGTAAACAGATTGGGCAGGATGTAGATGCCTTTACGCCGCGGGCGCACGCCTGTCGGTGCGTCATCCAGGTCAACGTCGGGTTCGTTCAAATCAGCGTTCATGTGCGAAGGCCGTCACCCCGTGCATGCCGAGGCGGCGCAATGAAAATCAGCCGGGCAGGATACATCACCGGCCAGAATGGAAAAAGCCGCGTCACCCTGACGGATGAGGCGGCTCCAAGAATCATCCGCGTCGGTCGGCAGCTCGAGCACAGCCAACCGAACGCAAATGCATCCGTGAGATCAGTTCTTCGACTGATCGACCAGACGGTTCTTCTTGATCCAGGGCATCATGGCGCGCAGCTTCTCGCCCACCACTTCGATCTGGTGCTCGGCGGTCAGACGGCGGCGCGAGATCAGGGTCGGAGCACCGGCCTTGTTCTCGAGGATGAAGCTCTTGGCGTATTCGCCGGTCTGGATGTCCTTCAGGCACTGACGCATGGCGTTCTTGGTGTCTTCGGTCACCACGCGCGGGCCGGTCACGTACTCGCCGTATTCGGCGTTGTTCGAGATCGAGTAGTTCATGTTGGCGATGCCGCCTTCATAGATCAGGTCGACGATCAGCTTGAGTTCGTGCAGGCACTCGAAGTAGGCCATCTCGGGGGCATAACCGGCTTCGACCAGGGTCTCGAAACCAGCCTTGATCAGCTCGACGGTGCCGCCGCACAGCACGGCTTGCTCGCCGAACAGGTCAGTTTCGGTCTCTTCGCGGAAGTTGGTTTCGATGATGCCGGCCTTGCCGCCACCGTTGGCCGCAGCGTAGCTCAGCGCCAGATCACGGGCCTTGCCGGTCTTGTCTTGATAGACAGCGATCAGGTGGGGCACGCCGCCACCTTGGCGGTAGGTACCACGCACGGTGTGGCCAGGCGCCTTCGGAGCGACCATCCAGACATCGAGATCAGCGCGCGGCTGAACCTGGCCGTAGTGCACGTTGAAGCCGTGAGCGAACACCAGCGAGGCGCCCGGCTTGATGTTGGGCTCGACCTCGTTCTGGTAGACGGTGGCAATCTGCTCATCGGGCAGCAGAATCATCACCACGTCGGCGGCCTTCACGGCGTCGGCGATCTCGGCGACCTTCAGGCCAGCGCCCTCGGCCTTGGCCCACGACGCCCCGCCCTTGCGCAGACCCACGGTGACCTTCACGCCACTATCGTTCAGGTTTTGAGCATGTGCATGGCCTTGCGAGCCGTAGCCGATGATGGTGACGTTCTTGCCCTTGATGAGGCTCAGGTCAGCGTCTTTGTCGTAATAAACATTCATTGGTGGTCTCCAGTCAAATCGAAGCAAATGCCGGTGGGCGTGCTTGTGGTTGGGCGTGGCTCAGACACGCAAGATGCGCTCGCCACGGCCGATGCCGCTGGCGCCCGTGCGCACGGTTTCGAGAATGGCGGTGCGATCGATGGCCTCAATGAAGGCATCGAGCTTGTGAGCATCGCCCGTGAGTTCAATGGTGTAGGTCTTCTCGGTGACATCGATGATGCGTCCGCGGAAGATGTCGGCCATGCGCTTCATTTCTTCGCGCTCCTTGCCGACCGCCCGCACCTTGATGAGCATCAACTCGCGCTCGGTGTACAGGCCCTCGCTCAAGTCGACGACCTTCACCACCTCGATGAGGCGATTGAGGTGCTTGGTGATCTGCTCGATCACCTCTTCCGAACCCGTCGTGACGATGGTCATGCGCGACAGCGACGCGTCTTCCGTCGGCGCCACGGTCAGGCTCTCGATGTTGTAGCCGCGCGCCGAAAACAGACCGACCACGCGCGACAGCGCGCCGGGTTCGTTCTCAAGCAGGACTGCGATGATGTGTTTCATGCGTTGGTTGCGCGCTCTTCAAGCGACACGGCGGTAACCGCTCGCCCTTGGCCACGCCCTTCGATGTTGGTTTGTTGTGCGCTGAGTCACTCAAGCCCGATTCGCCGCACCCTGAGCGGGCGCCGGAAAGCGCCCACCCCTGGCGGAAACTCGAGCCGTCGTCGATTACAGCTCTTCGGACCCCAGCAGCATTTCAGTGATGCCGGCGCCCGCCTTCACCATCGGCCAGACGTTTTCCGTCGGGTCGGTGCGGATGTCGAGGAACACCGTGCGGTCCTTCAGCTTGATGGCCTCGCGCAGCGCGCCTTCAACGTCTGCCGGACGCTCGATCAGCATGCCGACGTGGCCGTAAGCCTCAGCCAGCTTCACGAAGTCGGGCAGCGCGTCCATGTAGCTGTGCGAGTAGCGGCTGCTGTATTCGAGCTGCTGCCACTGGCGCACCATGCCCAGATACCGGTTGTTCAGGCTGAGCACCTTGACCGGAGTCTGATACTGCTGGCAGGTCGACAGCTCCTGAATGCACATCTGGATCGAACCTTCGCCGGTGACGCAGAACACGTCGGACTCAGGCTTGGCCAGCTTGATGCCCATCGCGTACGGCAAGCCCACGCCCATGGTGCCCAGCCCGCCCGAGTTGATCCAGCGACGCGGCTCTTCAAAGCGATAGAACTGCGCGGCGAACATCTGGTGCTGGCCGACGTCAGACGTCACGTAAGTGTCGGTACCACGGGTCAGTTCCCACAGCTTTTCGATCACGAACTGCGGCTTGATGACCTCGTCGGAGTTCTTGTACTTCAAGCACTCACGCTTGCGCCACTCGTTGATCTGCCCCCACCACGAAGCCAGTGCCTGGGCGTCCGGGCGAACCTGGGTTTCCTTGAGGTGCGCAATCAGCTCTTGCAGAACGTCCTTGACGTCGCCCACGATGGGGATGTCGACCTTCACGCGCTTGGAGATGCTCGAGGGGTCGATGTCGATGTGGATGATCTTGCGCTCGACCTGGGCGAAATGCTTCGGGTTGCCGATGACGCGGTCGTCAAAACGGGCCCCGACCGCCAACACCACGTCAGCATGCTGCATGGTCATGTTGGCCTCAAACGTGCCGTGCATGCCCAGCATGCCCAGGAACTTCGGATCGCTGGCGGCAATGCCACCCAGGCCCATCAGCGTGTTGGTGCACGGGAAACCCAGCAGGTCCGCCAGTTCGCGCAATTCGGCCGACGCGTTGCCCAGGATCACCCCGCCACCGGTGTAGATGTACGGGCGCTTGGCCTGCAGCAGCAATTGCAGCGCCTTGCGGATCTGGCCGCCGTGCCCCTTGCGCACCGGGTTGTACGAACGCATCTCGATGCTGGCCGGATACTCGAACGGCGCGGTCTTGACCGACACGTCTTTCGGGATATCGACCACGACCGGACCCGGACGGCCCGTGCGCGCAATATGGAAAGCCTTCTTCATGGCCGAAGCCAGATCGCGCACGTCCTTGACCAGGATGTTGTGCTTGACGATCGGGCGCGTGATGCCAACGGTGTCGCACTCCTGGAAGGCGTCCAGACCGATGGCGTGAGTTGGCACCTGGCCGGTGATCACCACCATCGGGATCGAGTCCATGTAAGCGGTGGCGATACCAGTGATGGCGTTGGTCACGCCCGGGCCGGACGTCACCAGAGCCACGCCGACATCACCGGTTGCGCGGGCGTAGCCGTCAGCGGCGTGCACGGCAGCCTGCTCGTGGCGCACCAGGACGTGCTCGATGGTGTCTTGCTTGTAGAGCGCGTCGTAGATGTAGAGGACCGCGCCACCGGGATAGCCCCAGATGTACTTGACGCCTTCAGCCTGAAGGCAGCGGACCAGAATTTCGGAGCCTTGCAGCTCTTGAGGGGGAGTTTGCGGGTTTGCCTGTGCATCGGCGAGAGACGCACGCTTGACGTCCGCGGCAGAGATGTCCATATCGAACCTTTCCGAATTTCTCTAACGAAAATCGATCGGTGCCCCTCTTCTAGGCTGTTCGCCTAAGCCATTCGCGACTGATCGCGATCAGCTCATCCTCGTGAGATGGATTCGGGGCCTGCGCGGTCAAAAACAGCTGGCGCCGGGTTGGCGACCACGTTGAGACCAGATCGGGCTAATGAACTTGCGATTATCGCATTCCCGGAGGGGTTCGAGAAGTGTCGGCGTGCCAATGCAATAATGCCGGCCGTTTTGCCGCTGAACGGGCGTGTCCATTGGCCTCTGAAAAAGAACTCGACGACTTTCTGCAAAGCATTGAAAGCCGAGCCTTCAAGCGCACCGTCTACGCCGTGCGCGACGAGGAAGCTGCGCTTGACATCGTTCAAGACGCCATGATCCGCCTGTCTCAAAGCTACGCTGACCGGCCGCCCGCCGAGTGGCCAATGCTGTTTCAGCGCATCCTGTCGAACGCCACGCTCGATTGGTTTCGACGTCAAAAAGTGCGCAATGCGGTCATGCAGAACTTCAGCGACCTCGAGGCTCGTTCAGATGGCGACGACACGGCCGACCTACTGGAAACCCTAATTCCAGCTGAGAACATTGGCACAGAAAGCGCATCCGATTCGGTTTCTCGGGCGCAAATCTTGCGGGCCATTGAAGACGAACTCTCCAACTTGCCAGCCCGTCAACGGGAAGCATTCCTGCTGCGTTACTGGGAAGAACTGGATGTCTCGGAAACCGCCGCGGCAATGGGCTGTTCCGACGGAAGCGTCAAAACCCATTGCTCACGCGCGGTGCACACCTTGGCCAAAGCACTCAAAGCCAAAGGAATCGAACTGTGAACGCGCCACGCACAACACTCAACGCTGCTGAAGTCGAAGCCATTGAGGCTCGTTTTGCCCTGCGCGTCTGCGCCTCGCTGAACGCTTCGAGCCAATCGCTGCCGCACGACATTTCTGAAAGATTGCGCGTGGCTCGACTGCGCGCGGTCGAGCAAGGTCGTCTTGCGGCCATTGCCGAGCCCCATGTCGCCGCCCAGGCCCAAGGTGAAGTTCTGACGACACTGGGATCCTTCGGAGGGCGCGGTGATTCGCCTCGCGCATGGCGGATATTCGCGTCGGTGTTGCCGCTGGTGATTCTGCTGGTCGGACTCGCGTCGATCCGCTACCTCGACGAAGTCGAACGCATTGAGGCGGCAGCTGAAGTAGATGCTTCGCTGCTCGCCGATGATCTGCCGCCTCAGGCCTATGCCGACCCCGGCTTCGCCGAGTTCATCAACTCCAATCAATCTCGGAACTGAGCTCCGGTCGTTCATGTACTCCGGTGAATGCACGTCACTCGTTACAACACGCCTCGTTCGTCGACTCTTAGCGTTGACGACGTTGATTGGCGTTGCCGTGTGGTATGCCCTGCCTGCGCAAGCGACCATCGCAGTGGCCGCGACCGCCGTGACACCTGCCTCGGCCCGATCGGGCAATTCGATTGCATGGACATCACTCACCGCCAACCAGCGCAGTGCCCTGGCGCCCTTGCAGAAGGACTGGACCGAACTCGACAGCGTCAGTCAAGAAAAGTGGCTGGCATTGGCTAATCGGTTTCCGCGCATGAGCGAGGCCGAACGCACACGCGTGCAAGCGCGCATGACCGATTGGGCGCACATGACTGCGAGCGAGCGCGGCAAGGCCCGCCTGCGTTATCAGCGAGCCAAAGAAGTCAGCCCCGAAGAACGTCAGGCCCAATGGGCAGCCTATCAGAGCCTGCCAGAAGAGCAACGTCGCAAGCTGGCTGAGGATGCTGCCAAGCATCGCTCGACCACTGGCAATGGCGCGATCTCCGGGCACCCCAGTACCCCGTACGGTGCAGCAGGGACCAAATCCAACATCGTCCCGGCGCCCAAGCGAGGTGACAACCTGAAATCGATCGCGCCGACCGTCGTTCAAGCCAAGCCTGGGGTCACCACGAATCTGGTGAGCAAGCGTCCCTCGCCGGCTCCTCATCTGCAGCCCGGTCTTCCCAAGGTCGCGGCGACTCCCGGGTTGGTGGACTCAATCACGCTGCTTCCCAAGCAAGGCCCTCAAGGAGTAAAGACCCCCAGCCCTGCGGCGTCGGGAGCATCCGGCCCCGCCTTCGTACACCCCAAGAAATCCTGATGCCTGGCCTCGCACCATGAATTTCCAGGCCCCTAGCCTGCGGCGGCGTATGGCTGCCTTCGTTTATGAAGGTACCTTGCTGTTTGGCATCGTCATGCTGTTCGGCATGATCTATTCGATCTCGATAGGCCAGCGTCATGCCTTGTATGGTCGCCATGGGCTGGAAGCCTTTGTGTTCCTGGCCTTCGGTTTGTACTTTTCGTGGTTCTGGTCGAAAGGCGGCCAGACCCTGGCGATGAAAACCTGGCGCGTTCGCCTCGTCTCGGCAGATGGTGGCCCGGTTTCTCAGCCTCAGGCACTGCTGCGCTATGTAATGAGCTGGATCTGGTTCCTGCCCGGGCTGTTGTTGGCGTACCTGCACCAAGGCCATACGGCCGCGCAGATCATGATCTACCCGGCGCTGTGGGCGGTGGCATATGCGCTGAGCTCCTTTCTGCACCCGCAACGGCAGTTCTGGCATGACGTCCTGTGTGGTACGCGCGTCGTGGCGGCGGACACCATTCACCCCCCGCCCGCCTCATGACACCCGACAAGGCAAGCAGCACATTCTCGATTTGCGTTTACTGCGGCTCGCGCCCTGGCACGGTTGGCGCATATGCACAGCAAGCCCGGCAAGTCGGCCAACTGATCGCCGAGCGCGGTTGGCAGCTTGTCTACGGCGGCGGGCATTGCGGCTTGATGGGTGAAGTGGCCGATGGCGCACTCGACCATGGTGGCCGGGTGATCGGGGTGATTCCACAAAGCCTGGTTGCGCATGAAGTGGGGCATCGCGGGCTGACCGAGCTCCATGTAGTCGACAACATGCACGACCGCAAGCGACTGATGGCAGAGCGCGCCGACGCCTTCCTTGCGCTCCCGGGGGGCATCGGAACATTCGAAGAATTGTTCGAGGTGTGGACCTGGCGCCAACTCGGCTACCACAGCAAGCCGATTGGCTTGCTCAATGTCGCCGGCTACTACGACGCCCTGCTCGACTTCATGCAGCACACCGTGCGGCAAGGGTTTCTCAGCCCCTCGCAACTGGCACAGGTGGTAGTCGACACCGCCCCGGCCTCGATGTTGGACTCCCTGCGAGAGCAGGCTGCCACCTTGCAGGCAGGCGACTACTCCCGCATCTGACACTGACCGCCTGCCCTGGAGGTCAAGCCACCTGATAGATGAAGCGCCCATCCGGCTCGGCTGACACGGCAATGCCCGTGATGGCCGCGCCTTCGGCCATGCGCGTCAACACGCTCTCGGCCACCTCGGGCAACAAGCTGCCGTTCAGAATGTGATCGACCGCCCGGGCACCGGTATCGACTTCGGTGCAACGGGCCAGCACCGAGTCGACCAGCGCATCGTCGTAATCGAGACGTGCCTGATGGTTGTGCTTGATGCGGTGAGCAATGCGATCCAGCTTGAGGCGGATCACGCGCTCGAGCATGTCGTCGTCGAGCGGGTAATACGGCACAACCTTCGTGCGACCGATGAACGCCGGCTTGAACGCCTTGTACAAGGCCGGGCGCAGCAACTCTGTTAGTTCGTCCGCACCAGGACGCTCGTCGGCCGACTTGTTCAAGCAAGCCTGCATGATCGCGGACGAGCCCACGTTGCTGGTCAGAATGATGAGCGTGTTGCGAAAGTCGATCTCACGCCCCTCGGCATCGTCCATCACGCCCTTGTCGAACACCTGGAAGAACATCTCCAGCACGTCGGGGTGGGCCTTCTCGACCTCGTCGAGCAACACCACGCTGTAGGGTTTGCGGCGCACCGCTTCGGTCAGCACCCCGCCTTCACCGTAGCCCACATAGCCCGGTGGCGACCCCTTCAAGCCAGAGACGGTGTGCGCCTCCTGGTACTCGCTCATGTTGATGGTGATGAGGTTGCGCTCGCCGCCGTAAAGGATGTCGGCCAGTGCCAGAGCGGTCTCGGTCTTGCCCACGCCACTGGGCCCCACGAACAGGAAGACACCTTTGGGCTTGTTCGGATCCTCCAGCTGCGCGCGGGCCGTGCGAACGCGTTGGGCAATGGCCGACAAGGCGTGGCCCTGCCCGATCACGCGCTCCTCGAGTTGGGCCTGCAAGCCCAGCACGGTCTTGATTTCGTCCTTGACCATCTTGCCCAGCGGGATGCCCGTCCAGGCGGACACGATCTCGGCCACCACATGACCATCGACCTGCATGGGAACCAAGGGCTGCTCACCCTGCAATGCGCTCAAGTCTTCGAGCTTGCCTTGCAAGCGCTGTTGATCGGCGATCGACTCAGACGATGCAGCATCGGACAACGCACGCGACTCCAACTCGGCGCGCAACACGCCAATCTCCTGCACCAGCGCTTGTTCACTCTCCCAGCGTGCCAGGTCGGCCTGGAGCTGCGCGTCGAGGTCGGACTGCTCGGCGCGAATCTGCGCCAATCGTTCGGCATGCATACCGCCCATCGCGGCCTCGCGCGCCAAAGCCTGCGCCTCGGCATGCAATCGATCGAGCTGCTTGCGGGCGTCTTCGATACGAGCTGGTGTGGCGCTCTGCCCCAAGGCCACCTTGGCGCAGGCGGTGTCGAGCACGCTGATGGCCTTGTCGGGCAACTGCCGGCCCGTGATGTAGCGCGCCGACAGGCGCACCGCCTCGGTGACCGCCTCGTCGAAGACCCGCACGTTGAAGTGCGACTCCATCAAGGGCGTCATGCCTCGCAACATGGCTGCGGCCAACGACTCGCTTGGCTCCTCGACCTTGATGACCTGGAAGCGCCGGGCCAGTGCCGCGTCCTTCTCGAAATATTTCTTGTACTCGCTCCAGGTGGTGGCAGCGATGGTGCGCAACTCGCCGCGCGCCAAGGCCGGCTTGAGCAGGTTGGCCGCATCGTTCTGCCCGGCCTGACCGCCCGCGCCGATCATGGTGTGGGCTTCATCGATGAACAGGATGATCGGGTGCGGGCTCTTTTTGACCTCATCGATCACGCCCTTGAGACGGTTCTCGAACTCGCCTTTCACCGAGGCCCCGGCCTGCAGCAAGCCCATGTCGAGCACATGCAGGGCCACGCCTTGCAGCGGCGGCGGCACATCGCCCTGTGCGATGCGCAGCGCCAGCCCCTCGACCACCGCCGTCTTGCCCACGCCGGCCTCGCCCGTGAGGATGGGGTTGTTCTGGCGACGACGCATCAGGATGTCGATGGCCTGGCGAATCTCGGCGTCGCGCCCAATCACCGGGTCGACCTTGCCGTCGCGGGCGCGTTGCGTCAGGTTGGTGGTGAACTGGTCCAGGGCCGGCGTCTTGCCCGAGGCGGTGGTCTCACCCGCCGCGTCGATCACGCTACCAGCCGGTGCCTGAGCAGTCGCTCCCACCGGCGCCTCCGCCGAGCCTTGCGTCAAATCGGCCAGGCGGTGCTTGATGTCGTCCAGGCTGAACCGGGCGAACAGCTTGGAGCCTCGATACGCCAGCTGACTCAAGCTGGGTTCGGTGAGCAACGCCAGCAACAAGTGGGCACTGCGAATGCGCGCCTGATGAGACTCGAGCGACGCGATCAGCCAGCCATGCTCAAACAGCGTCGGCAAGCGCGATGAAAACACCGGTGTGCGCGTGTTGCCGCCCTTGAACTCGCTCAGCTCAGCCTCGAGATCGTGTTGCAACGCGTCGATCGCGATGCCCGCATGCCGACACAGCAGCACCAGATCTGACTGCGGTTGCTCAAGCAGCGCCAGAAACAGATGCTCGATGTCGACCTCGTGATGGCCGCGCGACAAACACAAGCTGGCCGCGCGCTCGGCAGCGCGACGGGTGGTGTCGTTGAGCTTGGAAATCAGCGTTTTGAGTTGACTCATGATGATGGTGATGACAGCGTATTGATGATGTTTTGAATAGATTGGCAGGCTTCACTGCGGGCCAGCCTCAAGCCGCCTGCAGGTCGTACACGACGTCTTCGCGGTCTTCTGTCACTGGCGCGGTGCACAAGAAGGTGTCCCACCCCAGACGGCCCGTCTGCGACTCGACACTGAGCGCGATGCCGCACACCGCCTCGCGCCGCAAACGCAACCGCACCTCGTACTCGAAGCTCCCCCCGCACAGCAGATGCAGCCACTGCCGTAGCGCACGCTCGCCCGCCCCCCCGGGAAGGAAGCGCAAGTAGCGCTCCCGATCAAGCGGGCCGAGCACCACGCGCAGGCACAAGTCGCGCTGCCAGACGCGCTCGCCGGCGATCGCACTCGCCCCGAGCACTCCGTTGCCCAATCCCAGAGACGTTGCAGCGTCGGTGGGCAAGGTGTACCAGCGCCCGACGAATTGATCGATACGCACCGGCACCCCCAGATAGCCCTGCAACAAGCCGCGCAGCTGCACCGCCGATACAGGTCTGCGCTGCGCAGCTCCGGCAAAGTACGCCACCGCCTCATCGGGCACGCCGCCTTCGCACGGCTCCAGTCGGTCGCGCAGCCCACGCTGCCCCAGCCCGGACAAAGCCAATATCAGTGGCAAGAAGCGATCTCGCCGATCCGACTCGTACTGAACGTGCAGTCGGTGCTTCTTCCAGGCCGAATAAAAAAGTGACACCGCACGATGCGTGAACACGTCGAGAAACGCCCGCGCGGACGTGTCGCGATGCAGCCACTCGCGCTGTGCGATCAATTCGGTGTAATGCAAGGGTAGCGTGCCGCTCGCCCCCAGCAACCCTATGAAGGCAGGGGTGATTTCGACTGCTTCAACGGCGTCATGGATCAAACGGTCGGCGCCTGCATCTGTCGCTGCCGACTCTCTCCACAAAACGGACAAGGCTTCGACTTCACCGGCCGCGAAGGACAATGACAGGGAGTTGCGAAAGCTCAGGCGCGGCGACAGCAGACCGCTGTGCCGGTGAGACGCTGCCGAGGAAGACGATTCCAGCCACCGCTCCAACAGCCGCACCGCTTGGAAGAATCCGAACCGCTGCGGCCGCTCCAGCAGCTCGCCGATCAGACCAGCGCTGTTTCGCCGTTGCGAGGAGGACACTTCAACACCTCTTCATGCGTGCGCGCCGACACCAGCGTCAACTGGGTAAAACTGTTAGCGTGCACATACAAGGAAAAGAACCGCTCCAGCACGGAAGCAAACAGTTGCAACCCGGTACCGATGAAGCCCTTTTCGTCGACCTGCAGCCGCACCTCGGCGCCGCGCACGAAAGTCGGGAACGGCTGCCCCGCCAGCCAGGCCGTCGCGGGCCGGAACGCCACCTCACCTACCGCTTCGATCTGACGCTGGTTGCTGGCGCTACGAGGCAGGTCATACAGCCGCAGCATTTCTTTCAAGGCGTCGGCACCGCCCCCTGACAACGACAGGTGATTCAAGGACAGATGCGAGATCAATCGCCACAGCGCTCCGCGCCCACGCTCAAAGCGTGCCACCGCCGTCGGCTTGCGCAACAAGCGAATCTCGCGCGCCACGCCTCCACCATCGAGATGCAGATCCCCGCCTGGCGACCCTACAGGCAGCAGGCTGGGCAAATCGCGGTTGGTGGCGGTCACCTGGATCGACAAGGTTTCGGTCTGGGGGACGCTTGGGTTGAAATGCACATCGACGATCGACAACTCCGTTTCGTAGCCGGGGCTTTGCTGCGCCAAGTCGTCATCACGCCGCGCATACCAATAGCAACCCGCCCCGCCGGCTTGTTGCCCTGGCCCCAACAAATCGTCGTGCCGCAGCGAGAAAAACGGGTGAAATTCATCAATCGACTCGCCTTGCGCAGTCTGCTTGACGCGGTAGACGCGGTCGATCGAGTAGACCTCATAGCCAAAGGCACGGCGACTGTCAGGCAGCACCGGATAACTTGTCGACGCATGCGTGATGCGAATCGGGTCTGCTGGTTGCTGGAACAGATTCACAACTGGAGAGCAACCCAGCGCGAAATGGCGCGCCTGAACGGTGTCGAGCAATCGAGCCTCGTTGGAGTCCGCGCGAACGCCACGCAATGCGAAATGCACGACCAAACTGCGAGCCTCACCCAAGGCGGCTGATATCGGGATCGGCAGGTCGACGAAATTGAATTTCTCAGGGAAGGCAAAGTATTCGGTCAGCAACCGATAAGCGGCATGCGAACGCTCGTCGAAGTCGATAAGCGCCTCATCGTCGGCGAATCCGACCATTTCGGGTCGCGGCGAGAAAGGCCCGGCCCAGGCGTCACCATCGCCGCGCTGCACCCACGCGCCGGCCACCGCGCCACACAAGGCCTCGCGCAACACGCTGACGAGCGAGGGCTCGCCGTCCAGGTAGACCCGCAGACGAGGCACCCCATCGGAACCATTGAGCGTCGCCCAGGATGCCTGCGCGGACAACAACTCGACTTGCAAGGACAAGATCGACGCCACGTCGGGTGGCAAGGCCGTACCGGGCGGCGCCACCTGCGCCGAACGGTGGCGTGCTTCGGAAATCCGCACCGGCGCCAACTTCACGTTTTGCGTGGTCCTCATCTTGCAGACCACTCCCTGCACGGCGCGCGAATGAAGCACCGTGCCGCGCTCCAATATCGCGACCGAGCTCATCTGCGCCACACCAGAGCCCAGATCGAATTGCGCGACCGAGCATGACGGGAAAGGCCGCAGATAGTGCGGATAGAGCACGTCGAGCAAGGTTTCGGTGAACAGCGGGAAGTCATCGTCCAGGCGCTTGTGCACACGCGCCGCGAGCAGCGCAAAGGACTCGATCAGACGTTCGACATGCGGGTCTTCCGCCACGTCGCCACGCAGCATGAGTCGCCCGGCGATCTTGGGATAGCGCTCGGCGAATGACTTGGCATGACCTCGCAAATAGGCCAGTTCGCGCTCGAAATGGGGCAGCAAGTCGTCCATGCTCAGGCCCCGACCGGTACACGACGACTGCGATGCACCGAATACTGTTGAGTGGAAGGATGCAGCACCGCATCAAAATTCACGGGCTCGCGAGCCGGATTCACCACCAGCAAGGCCTGGATGTGAAAGTTCAAACCCAGGCCGCCGTGCTCGCGCCGCTCCAGACTGACCCGCGCCGAACGCAACCGCGGCTCATGGCGTGAGATGGCCTGCCCGATCGACTGACAGATCAGATCGCAGTCATGGGGGCTGTCGAGACTGAGCCCGACGAAGTCAATCAAACCGTAGGTCAGTACCGATCGGGCTGCTTCCCGATAGGTTTCGATCCGCTCCCGCCTGACGCCGCAGCGCGTGTTGAGCAACGCTTCAAGATCACGGGCCACGCTGTCTTTGATCTGCTCGATCGACATGGAAGAACGCGCGCCGCTCCAGTCACCCACCGCCCCGGTGTCCAGCAGACGGTCAAGCAAGAAGGGTTCAAAGCGAGTCATAAAGCGGAACTTAGATGGCGAAGCCACGGCAATACCGCAGCCTCGCCCAATTGCTCGCTTCTCGCGACTGACGCGCGAAGCGAGCTCAGCAAGATCAGATGTTGTAGCTCGGCGTGTTCTTTGCCAGGCTCCAGGCTGTCTGGTTGCTGCCCGATGTGCCGCCGCCTTCGACCTTCTGCTGCTGGTATTGCCACTGGATCGCGGCATACTTCAGCGCGAAGCTCTCGGTGGGCAGCCCTTCTGCTGCCACCGTCGGCGTCACGCGCGAGATCAGCGCATGCTTGAGCTTGATCGTGAGGTACTTGACGCGCTTGGCGCCGTCAGCACGCATGAAATCAATGACGATTTCATCAAAGGTATAGCCGGCCGAGCAGGCCTCCCATAGTTTGGGGCTGGTGAGGTCGATGTCCTTGGTGAACACCATGTCACCGTGCTCGCAACGCTCTGCGGTGTGACCACCCGAGGTCGACGCCGTTGCCGATTTGGGTTGCCGAACCTCATGCGCCCACGAACCGACTTCGAGCCACTTGGCATGCTCGCTGTCATGCGACTCGCCTTCGATCTTGTAGCGTCCGTTGAACTGAATGTAGATGTCTTTCATATTTCCCTGAATCAAGTTGTATGCGGATGGCAGGCACCCGCGAGCTCCCAAAAACGGCTGTACTACTGCTGCCTACGGCCCTCAGGACTTCGCCGATTGCGGCAACTCAGCCACCAATCGCAGCGACACCGACAGCTCGTCGAGCTGGAAGTGCGGCCGCAAAAATGCCACGGCGCGGTAAGTACCGGGCTTACCCGGCACTTCCGTCACCTTGACCGACGCCTCGCGCAGCGGGAACTGCGCCTTCGCCTCTTGACTGGCTCCGTCGTCCAACAGCACGTACTGCGAGATCCAGCGGTTCAAAAATTCTTCGACATTGCCGGCCGACGCGAAGCTGCCGATCTTGTCGCGCATCATGGCCTTGAGGTAATGCGCCACACGCGACACCGCGAAGATGTATTGCATCTGCGCCGAGAGCACGGCGTTGGCATTGGCCGCGTCCGTCTCAAATTTCTTGGCCTTCTGCGCCGACTGCGCGCCAAAGAACGCGGCGTAATCGGTGTTCTTGCAATGAACCAAAGGCACGAATCCCAAGTCGCTGAGCTCTTTCTCGCGACGGTCCGTGATCGAGATTTCTGTGGGGCACTTCAACGCCACTTCGCCGTCGTCGGTCTTGAAGGTATGCGTGGGCAGGTCCTCGACCAAGCCGCCGCCCTCGACGCCGCGAATCGCTGCACACCAACCGTAGCTCTCAAACGCCGCCGTCAAGCGCGCGCCAAATGCGTAGGCCGTGTTGACCCACAGGTATTTGCCGTGATCCGAGCCGTCAACGTCCTCGACGAAGTTGAACCCCTCGACCGTGGTGCCGTCCTTCGGGTTGTAGGGCAAGCGCCCCAAAAAACGCGGCAGCGTCAGGCCAACGTAACGCGAATCTTCCGACTCGCGGAATGACTTCCACTTGGCGTACTCGACGGTATCGAACACCTTGGACAAATCACGCGGCTTGCCAAGGTCGGTGTAGTTCTCGAGGCCGAACAACTCGGGGGAAGCAGCACCGATATAAGGTGCATGCGCCGCCGCTGCGACGTGCGACATCTGCTCGACGAAATACATGTCTTCGGGCTGACGGGTCACCTCGAAATCGCCAAGCAAAGCACCAAACGGCGCGCCGCCAAACGTGCCGAATTCTTCTTCGTACACCTTCTTGAACAAGGCCGACTGATCGAAATCGATGGCGGTCTTGAAGTCTTTGACCAACTCCCTTTTGCTGGTGTTGAGCACCTTGATCTTCAACGATTCGTTGGTCGACGAATGCTTGCACAGATAGTGCAGACCACGCCAAGAAGACTCAAGTTTTTGGAATTCGGCAGCATGCATCACTTCGCTGAGTTGATCTGAAATGAGCCGATCCAGTTCAGCGACGCGAGCATCAAGCGTGGCCGACAGGTTGTCGGACACCACCACCGTGCCTTGCATCACCTCGCGCACCAGTTCAGAGATGATGTCCTTGGCGCGATCATGCTCGGTTGCCGTCTTGGCCACCTTGCTTTGTGCCACGATTTGATCGAGCAGGCTCTCTTCGAGAACAGCCGGCGCGCCGCTGGCTTGCAGTTGTGCGCTCATGGCATCACTCCTTGGATTGGGCTTCACCACCCAGTTGTTGCAGCTTCTCGGTGTTGCTCAACACTTCGCCCAGGATGTCTTCGAGCTTGTCGTTGCCTGCCAGTTTGTTACGCAAGTCGGACAGCTTGGAACGTGCCTCGAGCAATTTGCGCAGCGGCTCCACCTGCTGCACCACCGCCTCGGGCCGGAAATCGTCGATCTGCTTGAACTCGAGATTGACGGCAAATTCGCCGCCGTCTTCGCTGAGCTTGTTCTTGACGCGGTAGGTGGCGCGCGGCGCCATGCCCGACAGCACGTCGTCGAAATTGTCGAGATCGACATTGACGAATTTGCGGTCTTTCAAACGAGCCGCGTTCTGATCCGCGCTTTGCTGCCCGGCGAAGTCACCCAGCACCCCAACCACGAAGGGCAATTCCTTCTGCTCGATCGAGTCGCCGATCTCGACGTCATAAGTGAGTTGCACGCGCGGGGGGCGAACGCGTTCCAGACGCTTTTGCACACTGTCTCGTTTAGCCATGGAGAGCTCCTTCCTGGTCGGATGATTTACTGCAGAACATTGAACGGGTTGCGCCCGCCGGCTGATGAAGCGGAGGACTTCTCTGGAGCGCGGGCCGCCGAAGCGGCAGCACGGCTTGCTGCGGAGCCACGATTTCGGCCGCTTGTTGACGACGCCGATGCCCCGGCTGGGCCGGATGCCTTGGCGGCGGGGGCCGGTGGCACCAGAACATCTTCGCCGAGCGATTCGCGGATGGTGTGGGCGAGCGCTTCGGCTTCCACGCGAGTGGAGCCCGACACGGCGCTGGCCTTGCGCAGCTGTTGCAAGGAACTGGCGGCGATGCGCAAGCCGCTCACGGATAGCACGCTCAACGCAGTCTGATCCGTCGAATCGCGCTGCAGGGCCTCTTCAGCCGCCACGATGGCCGCGCTGTAGTTGCCGGCTTCAAACTGCATCTGAGCCAGCTTGACCCACGGCTGCTTGTTGGTGGGATTGGCCTTGGCGGCGTCTTGCAGCAGCGCCGATGCTTTGGGCAGATCACCCACCTGACGAGCCGATTGCGCCTGATCGAGACTGACCTGCATATCTGCAGCAGCCTGATCAGCTGACGGAGGAGCGGAGCGGCTGGCACACGCGGCCAGCAACACGGAGACGGCCACCGCTGCGCAAACCGCACGCGCGCCCGCCCCCGCCAAAGAAGCGAGAACTGTTTCCACCTGAAATTTATTCGTTGTTGAGAATCGAGAGCGACAGGAGACCGCGTGCATCAGCAATCGGTCACCGTTCAAATCGACCGGAATTAGACCTGAATTCCAAGCGTGATCCGCCCCCCATATGGGCGTCAAAAACAAGGGGTTACACATTGATCCCCACCCATTGAGGTGAGTGTCGATCGAAGCGTGCGCTTCGGTCGATACACTCCCGCCCGCTTGCTGCGTCGAGCGCATCCGGTGTCGTCGGCCAGCATGCGCGTCGTTTCATGATCGCCTCGCGCTTTGCCAATTCGCCGACACACGTCACGCTGCACGCCGATTGCGTCCATTTGCGCGCTTTTGCCTCACCCCGCTCTCTCCGACATGTCTCCATCGTTTCAAACTTCCGCATGGTTGACGCGGTTGCTGGTGTCCAGCCTGTTCGCGCTGTCGGGGTGCGCAGCAACGACCGGCACGCTCGACTCACTGGGCAATCTGAAAGACAAGGCTCTTGAGGCAACCGGCCTGAAAACACCCGAGGCGTCCATGCCGGACGTCGCGCTGCCCGCGCGCCGCATCAGTCTCTCGCTGGCAGCCAGCCAGTCATTGAACGTGAACGACGACGGACAATCACTGGCGTTGCTCGTGCGGGTTTACAAGCTGAAAAATGCCGAGGCCTTCTTGAGTGCGCCCTATGAGGCGTTCGGGTCAGCCGAGGCCGAGAAGCAGCGCCTGGGCGAAGACCTGATCGAAGTGCGCGAGATTCAACTGGTGCCGGGCCAACACGTCGACGTCACCGAAAAAGTGGCGCGCGAGGCAGGCTATCTGGGCGTCGTGGCGTTGTATCGCTCGCCCGCGCCGCAACGCTGGAAGCTCGCGTTCTCCGCGGATGCAGCCCAGCTGACGGGCGTGTCGCTGGCCGCGCACGCCTGCGCGCTCAGCGTGACGCGAGGTCGCCCCTATGGCGTGCCAGCATCCAATCTGCCCGGTCTGGGCGCCTGTCATTCAGGCGGCAATTAGACCGTCACCGTTCAGGGAGTAATCATGATTCCATCCGCCAAGGTGCTATGGGGCGAAGGCCTGTTCTTGCGACCGCAGCACTTTCAACGACAAGACGCCTATCACGAATGGCGGTTGGCTCAAGTTGCGCGAGCCATCAATCCCTATGCCTGGGGCGTGCGCAGTGTGAGGGTCGACACCGACGCGCTGGCCATCGGACAGCTTCGGTTGCTGGACATGCAGGCGCTGTTTCAAGATGGCGAACTCTTCAGTGCACCGGCCGAAGACCCGCTGCCGGCACCGGTGGCGCTGGACGCCACGATGGGCGCGCAAGGCGAAGAAACGTTCCACCTGGTGCTGCCCGCCATGCGCGCGCAGGGTCAAAACCTGATCGCCCCCACTGGCTCGCCGGAAGCCAGTCTGCGCTACACGCAGAGCAGCGAACCGGCAAC
The DNA here is from genome assembly GCF_041915145.1 of Aquabacterium sp. Lineage (GTDB taxonomy): Bacteria > Pseudomonadota > Gammaproteobacteria > Burkholderiales > Burkholderiaceae_C > Aquabacterium. Next base: position 43,011 of record NZ_JAYSBZ010000019.1, read on the forward strand.
CGATTGGTTCACCCAGGCAGCGCCCGCCGATATCAGTCTGGTCAGGAAAGCAGCCCGCCTGCTGCCCGCCGCGCAGGCAGCACAACATGCCTCTGCCATCCCGGTGCTGCGCGTCAAGCGCAACACCACGGGAGCATTCGAGCTGGACGCGCGCTTCATTCCACCTAGCGTGGCATTGCAGTCTTCACCGATGCTGCACCTGATGTTGCGCCGACTGATGGACGTGATGCAGGCCAAGGTGGACGCGCTATATGGCCTGCATCGCGAGCCCTCGAAAAACGTTATCGAATTTCGCTCGGGCGACGTGGCGTCGTTCTGGCTGCTGCACACCGTCAGTTCGTCGTTCGCCGCGTTGTCGCACGTGTTGAGGAACCCCGGCTTCCACCCGGAACGGCTGTATCAGGAACTGTTGCGACTCGCCGGCGCGTTGATGACGTTCTCGAAGCACCATACGCTGGCCGACCTGCCCGCTTACGACCACGGCGAACCCGGTGTCAGTTTCACGCAGCTCGATCACATCATTCGCGAGTTGCTCGAAACCGTGATCTCGACGCGTTACTTCGCCATCGCGCTCAGTGAAACGCGGCCGTCATATCACATGGGTCGGCTGGACTCCGAGCAGTTGTCGGCCAACACGCATCTGTACCTTGGCGTGTCGGCCAGCGTGCCGCCCGCCGAACTGGTGGACATGGTGCCGGCGCGGTTCAAGATCGGCTCGCCCGATGACGTCGAGAAGCTGGTGCTCTCGGCCATGCCCGGCGTGAAGCTGATCGCGGCACAGCAGGTGCCGGCTGCCATTCCGGTTCGGCCGGGCGCCTACTACTTCAGCCTGGAGCCGCGTGGCGTCTTGTATGAGCGCATGCTGCAAGCGCAGAGCATCAGCTTGTATGCGCCGGGCAGCCTGCCTGACCTGAAACTCGAGTTGCTGGCGGTTAACTCATGAGCCGCGCCAACCGTCCTGTTTTTGGCGATACGCAGATCATGCCGTACCACCACGCGCCTTCAGAATCCGCCCCCACGCCCTCATCAGCCGCGCCACGCAGCTTGGTTGATGAGATGTATGACGGCTTCTACATGGTCTTCTTGCTGAAGAACAAGCATTTGCCCGCGGACGCCGCACCGTTTCGCGAGCGTGTGCGCGAGTTCTTGAGCGAACTCGACCGCACCGCGCGCACGGCCACGCAACCCGACGATCTGCATCTGGCCAAGTACGCGTATTGCGCGTTGATCGACGAGATCGTGCTGACATCGGTGCCGCGCCTGCGTGACGAATGGGAGCGCAAGCCGTTGCAGTTGCAGTTCTTCGGCGAACAGCTTGCCGGCGAGAATTTCTTTGCCCGCCTCGAAGAGTTGCGCCAGCAAGGCGCCTCGCGGCTGCCGGTGCTCGAAGTGTTTCACCTGTGCCTGTTGCTGGGATTTCAGGGCAAATACATGCTCGAAGGCAGCGAAAAACTGAATTACCTGACCGCCCGCCTGGGCGACGAGATTGCCCACCTGCGCGGCAAGCGCGTGGGCTTCGCGCCGCATTGGGCCGCGCCCGACCGGGTGAGCCACGCGCTCAAGAGCCAGACGCCGCTGTGGATGGTGGGCAGCGTGCTCGCCTGCGTGGCCTTGCTGGCCCTGATGGGGCTGCGCTGGTCGCTGTCGGGTCAGACCAAGCGACAGTTGGATCCCTACCAAAGCGTGGTGAAGCTGCCTGCGCGCACGGCCTACGTCAACATCACCCTGCCCTGACACCCCGGCCGCGCCGAACTGCCGATGCCTTAAGCTCTCGGTTTTGCCGAGAATTGGCCGCGAGGCCTCGATGAGCACACCATGGCCCAATACGTATTTACGATGAACCGCGTGGGGAAGATCGTCCCCCCGAAGCGGCAGATCCTCAAAGACATCACCCTGAGCTTCTTCCCGGGCGCCAAGATCGGCGTGCTGGGCCTGAACGGCTCGGGTAAATCCACCCTGCTGAAGATCATGGCCGGCGTGGACAAGGACATCGAGGGCGAAGCCGTGCCGATGCCGGGTCTCAACATCGGCTACCTGCCGCAAGAGCCGCAGCTCGACCCCGAGCAGTCCGTGCGCGAGGCCGTCGAGCAAGGCATTGGCGGCGTGCTGGCCGCCAAGAAGCGCCTCGACGAGGTGTACGCCGCCTACGCCGAGCCCGATGCCGACTTCGACGCCCTGGCTGCCGAGCAAGGCGAGCTGGAAGCCATCATCGCCGCCGCCGGCTCCGAAAACACCGACCTGCAACTCGAGCTCGCCGCCGACGCGCTGCGTCTGCCGGCCTGGGACGCCAAGATCGGCAACCTCTCGGGCGGTGAAAAGCGCCGCGTGGCCTTGTGCCGCCTGCTGCTGTCCAAGCCCGACATGCTGCTGCTCGACGAACCGACCAACCACTTGGACGCCGAATCGGTGGACTGGCTGGAGCAGTTCTTGAAGCGCTTCTCGGGCACCGTGGTGGCCATCACCCACGATCGCTACTTCCTTGACAACGCCGCCGAATGGATTCTTGAACTCGACCGCGGCCAGGGCATCCCCTGGAAGGGCAACTACTCCGACTGGCTGGACCAGAAGGAAAAGCGCCTGGAGCAGGAGCAGAAGCAAGAAGACGCCCGCATGAAGGCGATGAAGCAAGAACTGGAGTGGGTGCGCAAGAACGCCAAGGGCCGCCAAGCCAAGAGCAAGGCGCGTCTGGCCCGCTTCGAAGAGCTGAGCGACGTCGAATACCAAAAGCGCAACGAGACGAACGAAATCTTCATCCCGGTGGCCGAGCGCCTGGGCAATGAAGTGATCGAGTTCAAGAACGTCAGCAAGAGCTTCGGCGACCGCTGCCTGATCGACAACCTGAGCTTCAAGGTGCCGGCCGGCGCCATCGTGGGCATCATCGGCCCGAACGGCGCGGGTAAGTCGACGCTGTTCCGCATGATCCAGGGCGTCGAGCAGCCAGACAACGGCGAAGTGGTGATCGGCAAGACCGCGCAGCTGGCCTTCGTGGACCAGAGCCGCGAAGGTCTGGCGTCCGACAAAACCGTGTGGGAAGACGTTTCGGGCGGACTCGACAACATCGTGGTCGGCAAGTTCGTGATGCCGTCGCGCGCCTACATCGGCCGCTTCAACTTCAAGGGCAACGACCAGCAAAAGCTCGTCGGCAACCTCTCGGGCG